>JBGAPN010000553.1:0-3068 GCA_044221235.1 Limisphaerales bacterium | reverse complement strand
GGCGGAATCCGAAGGCCGGTATAGGACGACGGATCCAGCGGCCGAACCTGGGACGCGGAGGTTCAACTCCGAGCGGCGGGCATCGAATGTCACCTCCACTCCATTGGAAATGGCCCGGGTGCGGGTCTCGCGATTGATCTGCTCCTGATACCGGATTTCCTGTTCATAGTAATCCGGGCGGACGAGTTCCTGGTTGTTTCGGACCGCGAAGATTCCCATGCCAACCACCGCGGCCACGAAAATGCCCAGGAATGCGGCCAGTCCGACCGGCCACGGGTTCCACGTCGCAGAGACGGACGGAGTCGGCGATAAGGTTGAATTCATAAGGTTATCGAGGTCCAACGAAAGCCGTCTTCACAGTTTCGATTCGACGTTCTCCGGAATAGACGCCCACTTTCAGCGGCGTTGTATGGCCCTTGAGGGTCTGGGGCTGTAGTTCGATGAGCACGGAGGCCTGACGGACCTGTTCCTTGGGAACCACGAACTCCGTGGCGCCCATCACCGAGACCCGCCCTTCGAGGCCTTCAAGGCGAAACTGAATGGGGAGATTGTGGCCGGTCTTGTTGACCACTTTGACGGTGTAGAGGTTGCTGATCCGTCCATCGGCCATCGTCTGGAACAGCGCGCCGGGAGCCCGGAGAAACATCGTCTCGACATCCGCGCGCGTGAACACGAGGACCAGGAACAGGGTAATCAGTCCGGTAAGGATTCCGGCGTACAGTTTCATGCGGGCTGTGAAGCGGAGCGGCTGCCCGTGCTCGATCCCATTGAGGGATGCATACCGGATCAATCCTTTCGGCCGTCCAATCTTCTCCATGACCGTGTCGCAGGCGTCGATGCAGGCCGTGCAGTGGACGCACTCCATCTGGACGCCGTTTCGAATGTCGATGCCGGTGGGACAGACGGAAACGCATTGGTGGCAGTTGACACAATCGCCTGCACCTTCCGCCCGGCGGAGCTCGGGGGTCTGCTCCCGTTTGAGAGGAGCGCGGTTCTCCCCGCGTTTGTGGTCGTAGGCCACCACCATGGTGTTCTCATCAAGCAGCGCCGACTGGAACCGGCCGTAGGGGCAGATGAAGGTGCAGGCCTGTTCGCGGAATCGCGCGAAGATGCCGTAAAAGACCAGGGTAAACAGCACCATGAACGTGAGTCCGACCAGATGGTGCCGTGGATCGTCGCGAATGATTTGGAACAGGTTTTCCGTGCCGATTACATAGGCGAGAAGGGTGTTTCCGACTCCGAAGGACAGGCCGAGAAACACCGCGTGCTTGAAGCCTTTCTTGAGGATTTTGTGGGCATTCCACGGGGCCTGATCCAGGGCCTTTTGTGCGTGGGCGTCGCCCTCGATCAGGTACTCGATCTTCCGGAACACCATTTCCATCATGACCGTCTGCGGACAGGTCCAGCCGCACCACAGACGTCCGAAAGCCGTGGTGAAAATCATGATGCCGGCAAAGAAGGTCAGCATCGCCACCGCAAAGAGGATGGTATCCTCGGGCCAGAAGATCTGCCCGAGGATCGAGAACTTCCGCTCCACGATGTTGAACATGAGGAGCGGGTTGCCGTTGATCCGCACGAACGGACCCACGAACATGATCGTGATGAGAACCCAGCTGAACCAAGTCCGCCACCGGTACCATTGACCGGAGGGCTTCCGAGGGTAGATCCAGCGACGGTGGCCTTCCTTGTCCGCAGTTGCCAAATGCTCGCGGAAGTCCTCCCAATTGACCTTGCGGGTCGGGGTCTGGCCGCTTTCCGGATTCGGGCGATGTTTGGGCATCAGCTGGGTCCGATCACTCATACACTTCGGTGGAAACCGGTGCCTGGTCCTCCCGGATCTTGGGATTCGGAGGGTTGCTTCCCCGCAACGTGTAAATGTAGCTGGCCACTGCGATGATGTCGGAGGGTTTCATGCCCTGTTCCCGCCACGACAACATGCCCTTCTCGGGAACTCCGTTCCAGATGACCTTCACGTTGTCGGCAAACTGGGCTCCATGGATCCAGTAGTCGTCGCAGAGATTCGGGCCGACGAGACCTCCGCCATCCGCCCGATGGCAGGGTGAGCAGTAGGTCAGAAAGATCTCATGACCCCGGTCAACCACGGCCTGTTCCTTGAGCGGGGCGATGGAACCCAGTGTGGATTCGAACTTCCCGATGGCCGCCTGCTTGACGGCCTCACCCCGGGCAAACTCCTCCTGGTAGGCCTCAATTTGGAGCCGGCCCTTGCCCAAGACGTGGTAGAACGTCATGTACCCGACTCCGAACAGGATGCAGAGATAGAACAGCCACACCCACCAGGTGGGCAGATTATTGTCGAGCTCCTGGATGCCGTCGGCTTCGTGATCCAGCAGCAAGGGATCGCGGGGTGTCTTGGGATCATTCATGGTGGAAATCTCCTTTCAGGGTGCCGCGGGCTTCGGGCTGCCGTTCATCGGCGATGGGCAGGGTGCTCATATAGTTCAGATACGGAGCCTTTTTCAGCAGGGCCACGATCAGGGCACCGGTGAATACGGTGAAGAAGAGGCAGATGGAGAGGACCCCATACAGGCCGATCCCTCCAAGGTTGGAGACAACATTCTTGATCATGGCAGCTTCAGTTTTGGGATTGGAGTGCGAGGCCGGCCCTGGAGACGGGTTCATCCGACGCGGCTTTTGGCGCAGACTTGATGTCGGTGCCCAGTCGTTGGAGGTAGGCGATCAAGCCGACGATTTCGGTGTCGGGCGGAACATTGCTGATCATGCCGAATTTGAGGTTCGCCACGACCTTGTCGGCCTGCGCCTTCAGATCCTTGGCCGCCTGCTCCTGTTCGTATCCGTCGGGATAGGGCACTCCGACCTTCCGGAGCGCCCGGATCCGCGCGGGCAGGGAACTGACATCCATCTTTTGGGTGAGCATCCACGGATAGGGAGGCATGATGGAACCTGGGGAAGTGGAGCGGGGATCCTCCATGTGATTGTAGTGCCAGGCGTCGGGATATTTGCCGCCAACGCGATGAAGGTCGGGCCCGGTCCGCTTGGAACCCCACAGGAAGGGATGGTCAAAGACGAATTCACCGGCCTTGGAGTAT
>JBGAPN010000552.1:0-3094 GCA_044221235.1 Limisphaerales bacterium | reverse complement strand
GCAGAGCCAGCTCTTTGAAATCAAGAGTGGCGATCCGATTGTGTCCCTGGTCGGCGCCGGTCTCATGGTTGTCATTTCCCTTCTGGCCTCGTGGATACCCGCCCGCAGGGCGGCGCAGGTGGACCCGATGAACGCGTTACGAACGGAATAGGATGAACTCCGAACATCCAATATGGGACGCTGATCTTCGGTTGAACGGACAGGTGACCGAGTGGGGCGTCGACATCGGATCTTCAATGTCCGGTGCGTGATGGTTGCCCCCCCCCGCTGACCCCTTGCCGTTGATAGCGGACTCATTGTCATGAACGACTTCCGATTCGCCCTCCGACAGTTGCAGAAGAACCCCGGTTTCACCACGGTGGCTCTGTTCACACTTGCCCTTGGCATCGGGGCGACCACCTCCGTGTTCAGCCTGGTCAACGCGCTGCTGGTCCGTCCGCTTCCTTTCCCTGAGCCTGGGCGCCTGGTGTGGATTGCCAACTCTAGCCCAAGCGATTCCAGCCTGTCGTCCTCGACCACCCGCGCCGGCACATTCAGCGACTGGCAGCACGGAAATACCTCGTTGGAAAACATCGGTGCCTACTTTGCCTTCTTTGACTATGCCAGCCAGACGTTGGCCGGGGGAGGTGATCCAGTCCGATTGCGCGGTGTCGGGGTGTCGCAGGGCTTCCTCGAGACGCTTGGAGTCAGGCCGCAGTTGGGGCGAAACTTCAGCCCGGAAGAGTGCCGGTGGAATGGGGCCAGGGCCGTGATCCTCTCGGACGCACTGTGGAAAGGACGCTTTGGAGGCGATCCTGCCATCGTGGGACAAACCATCTCGCTGCGCGACGATCTGGTCACCGCGACGACCGGCAATCCTTCCAAAGTCGAAACCTATGTGGTGGCAGGCGTGCTACCCGACTCGTTCGATTTTGGCTCCATTTTCACACCGGCATCCCAGGTGGACATGCTCATGCCGTTTCCTGTCGGTCCGGAGACCGATCACTGGGGCAATACACTCTCGGTAGTCGGCCGTCTCAAGCCGGGCGTCACGCTGGAGCGGGCGAACAGCGAATTTGCCGTCCTCAATGGGCAGATCAAGAAGGCCCATCCGGAGCGGGGCTCCGACTTTACGGCGGTCATGGTCCCCTTGCAGGAACATGTCAGCGGTCCGCTCCGACGCCCGTTTTTCATTCTCTCGGCCGCCGTCGCCTGTGTGCTGCTTATCGTCTGCGTGAACCTTTCGAACCTGCTCCTTGGGCGGGGGACCGCCCGGCGCAAGGAGATTGCCGTGCGACTGGCCTTGGGAGCGCGGCGTTGGCGCCTGGTCCGCCAGATGCTCGCCGAAAGCACCCTGCTCGGCGGCTCGGGCGCGTTGCTCGGGCTGCCGCTGGCCTATTGGGCCACCCGCACCATCGCCCGGTCGCGCACGTTCGATGTGCCGCTGCTGTCTTCGGTGAATCTGGACGCCCGGGCTGTGGGTTTTGCACTCGTAGTGGCACTCGGATGCGGATTGCTGTTCGGACTTGTTCCCGCACTGCGCCTTTCCCGGAGTGGCCTTCACGATGACCTCAAGGATTCCGGGCGCGGATCGACCCACGGCCAGGGCCAGTCCAGAATCCGGGAATCCCTGGTGGTGGTGGAGGTGGCGGCGACCTGTGTCCTGCTGGTGGGCGCCGGATTGCTGGTCCGCAGCATGGTGGCCCTCCTGGAGGTGGATCCGGGATTCCGCACCGAAGCGGCCGCCACCTGGCCGATTCAGCCGTCGCGGCCCCTTTCCAACGCGGAGGAACAGACCGCCTATTACCGCGCACTGGTGGACCGTGTGGCTGCCTTGCCTGGCGTTGAGTCCGCCGGACTGAGTGATGCGTTGCCCCTGGGTCGCAATCGCAGTTGGACCATTCGGGCCAAGGGAGTGACCTACCGGGATGGCGGAGCGCCGGACGCCTTGCCGCGTGTTGTCGACGAGGGATACCTGCAAACCATGAAGATTCCTCTCCTTCAGGGACGGTTGCTGGAGCGGGACGACATTACCCGGAAAAGGCGCGTGGTAGTCGTCAATGAGGCGCTGGCCCTGCGGCTGTGGCCGGACAGCCCGGCGGTGGGGAAGACGCTCGTGGGCGACGGAGAGTTCGAGGTGGTCGGCGTCGTGGGCAACGTGCGTCATGCCGGCCTGGACCGGGCAATGGAACCGGAGATGTATTTCCTGGGAGCGCAGATTGGCTGGAGCACGGAGGATTTGGTGGTCCGGACCCGGGGATCGCTGGAAACGCTGGTGCCGGCCGTTCGTTTGGCGCTGAGTCAGTTCGACGCGGGGATGCCCACAGGAGACGTCCGAACCCTGGACGGAATCCTTGAACGGTCGGTTTCGCCGAAGCGGCTGATCACCCTGCTGCTGGGACTGTTTTCGGTGCTGGTTCTGCTGCTCGCCGCCGTGGGCATCTACGGCGTCATTGCCTGTTCCGTTAACCAGCGCACGTCGGAACTGGGAATCCGCCTCGCGCTGGGAGCGACCTCCCGGGACATCCTTCGGCTGGTGATTGGCCAGGGGATGAAACCGGTCGTCTTGGGTCTCCTCTTCGGATTGCCCGCCGCACTTGCCCTGACGCGGGTCATGCGTTCACTCCTGTTCGGGATCAGCACCAGCGACCCTGTCACCTTGGCGGCCAACACCGTGCTGCTGGTGACCATGGGATTGCTGGCCTGCTGGCTTCCGGCCCGCCGCGCCACACGCGTGGATCCGATGGTGGCGTTGCGAAACGTCTGAAGTTCCCAATTTCACTATGAAACCTCACTTTCTCTTCGCCCTGTTCGTGATCATGGGCCTGGCGATCCGTGCAATTGCCGCAGAGACTGCCGAATTGATCGACATCGGAGGGCGGAAACTCGAGATCCTCGTCCGCGGATCCGGGAGTCCCACCATCGTCATTGAAGGGGGAATGGGCGAGCCGCCCGTGGACAGCGGCCGCTGGACCAGGATCGTGGACGAACTCGCCCGATCGAACCGCGTCATCCTGTACAACCGGGCCGGTCGCGGGAGGAGCGATCCGGCTCCAAACCTTCCCCGCACCAGTCTGGATGTCGCCAATGACCTCGGAAGGCTCCTCACCCAGGC
>JBGAPN010000551.1:0-3098 GCA_044221235.1 Limisphaerales bacterium | reverse complement strand
CAGGTTTACTTTGGAAACATTCCAAGCCTCTGGCGCTTTGTCGCACCGCCCACCGCGGGACCGGTTGTCACCCAGCATCCCCAGGAAACCAACCGTCTTGCCTTTGGATTTGGAGTCCACATTGGGGTGTCCGGACACGATCTGCACGGGCTGATCCGGGGACCCGATGGCCGGATCTACCTGAGCTTCGGTGACCGCGGCGTATGCCTCACCAACCGGGAGGGCGCGGTCATCAACCTTCCCGACACTGGCGGTGTGCTGCGGTGCGAGCCGGATGGACGCAATCTGGAGATCTTCTGTTTCGGGCTTCGAAATCCCCAGGAGTTGGCCTTCGACGACGACGGAAACCTGTGGACCGTCGACAATGACACCGCCGGAGCGGATCCCTGCCGGGTCCTGTACCTGGTGGAAGGTGGCGATTACGGATGGCGGACCAGCTATCAACACATGGAAGGGTTCGGGCCGTGGGTGCAGGAGGAGCTGTGGAAGGGCGGGCGGATGGGAATCCTGCCGTTGGTGGGCACGGTCAGTCAGGGACCCAGCGGTCTGGCCTACTATCCCGGGACCGGCTGGGGCGAGCGGATGACCGGTCGCTTCGTTCATTGCGATTTTCCGGGAGGCGTCTGGGAATTCACCGTCAAACCCCGGGGCGCCGGTTTTGAACTGGCCACCAAGGAAAAGTTGCTGTGGAACTGCTGGCCGACCGACGTGGAGTTTGGTCCCGACGGAGGACTCTACGTTTTGGATTGGGTGAGCGGTTGGGGACAGACCCCGCGCGGACGCATTTACCGGCTCACACCGGAAGGCGGATTGACCGGGACGGCCGCCTCGGAAGTGGCGGAGGTCCGGCGTCTCCTCGCAAACGGCTTTGCAGATTCGACCGAGGCGCAGTTGATCCCGCTGCTGGCGCATTCCGACCGCCGGGTCCGGCTTGAGTCCCAATGGGCACTGGCGCGCCGCGGCATTCCCGCCTTGTCGGCCTTGATCAATGCAGCGCGGGAAGGTCGGGAGCGACGTTCGCGACTCCATGCCCTGTGGGGTGCGGGCCAGATCTTGAGGGGAGTGCCGACCGCCCAACGCTCGGAGCCTGTGGACGCCGCGGTGTTGGGGCTCCTGAATCTGCTGGACGATCCCGACCACCGGGTGGCGGCCGCGGCGGCGCGTGCCCTGGCCGACGCCGCCTCTTCGGAAGGCATGGCCGCGATGACCCCGCTGCTGTCGGATCCGGATCCTGTCGTTCGCCGGGTCGCGGGCGGCGCGCTGGCGATGATGCCCACGGGACGCGAGGTGCGCAGGCTGCCTGATGCCCCGGCCCGGCCAAAGTCAACCTCCTGGGTCGGACCCCGGGTGGCTGCGACGCATCTGCTCGAGGGGCACGAACAGGACCCCTTCCTGGTTCATGTGGCGGCCATGATCTTGCAGCAGGGAGCCCCGTTTGGGGCTGAATTTCAGGATTCACTGGCGCAGGCGGCGTCGGATGCCTCGCCGGCGGTGCGGCGAGCGGCGTTGCTGGCGTATCGACGGCTGAAGGAACGCTCCCTGATTACGCCGATAGTCCCGGGATTCCCGCAGTTCGCGGCAGATGTCGCGCGACTGGGAGTCCGGTCGACAAATTTTCTCTCGGATCCCGATCCCAAACTGGTGGAGGAAGCGGGATTCGCCGTGCATGAAGTGCCGGTGGCGGAAGGCCTGCCGGCGCTGGCGTCGTTCATCACCAAGATTGACTGCCCGTCGTACCTGCATTCCCGGGTGATTGATGCCTGCTTCCGTCTGGGGACCCAGCAGCACGCGCAGATGCTTGCCAGTTTCGCGGTCCGGGAGGACGTGCCGGATGCAGCGCGGGTGCTCGCGGTGCGGGCATTGGCCGATTGGGGCCGGCCTCCGGCGCTGGATCGGGTCAACGGCCTTTGGCGGCCGCTGGTGACGTTGGAGCATGAACGCGACGCAGCCGGGACGAGTTCTGCTCCAGTGGCGACGGGACCCGGTTCGGGAACCGCCTCCAATCCGCTGTTGGCGCGGGCCGCGCAATCCGCACGGAATTTTGGTCGGGCCGCCGAGTTGCCAGTGCTTCCGGAGGACCTGGGACGATCGGTGTCCTTTGAGCAAGGCCAGGAGGTGAAGCGGAATCCGGTGCCGGCGCGCCGGGCCTTTCTGCGGGTGGCCGGTGACCTTCTGAATCCCCTGAATCTGACCGAGAGCGGAGTGCCCGCGGGAACCCGTGAAGTGCTGGCGTTGCAGGTGGCCACGGCGGATGCCGCGGCGAAACTCCAGGTCAAGGAGGCGAGCACTCCCTTGTTCGAACGGTTCGTTTCCACCCAGTCGGCCCCGGAACTGAAGCGAAGCCTGCTTCGAGCCCTGAATGCCCTGAACTCGGCACAGGCACCCGACGCCGTCCGCCTGGCGCTCGCTGATTCGGATTCGACGCTGCGGGCGGCGGCGCTCCCGTATCTCGGACGCCTGGAGGGCGGTGATGCGGTCCGGTTGCTGTCGGCACTCGTGCCGGGAAGTCCCTCGGAGTATCGACTGGCGCAAGCGGCATTGGCTCAGTTGGGGATTCTGGCGGCGTCTGATCCCGGCGCCGCGGCCGCACTGGAAGAGATCCTGGCCCAGGCCGAAAAGTCCCCGCTCCCTCCCGTGCTCCGGCTGGATCTCCGTGAAGCCCGACGAAAGGCCGGGCAGAAGGTACACGACGATTTCGAGGTATGTCTGGATGGCGGTGACGGAGCCCGGGGTCGCGACGTGTTTTTCAATCATCCCGGAGTCCAATGCCTTCGGTGCCATCGAATCGGCCCCGATGGCGGAACCGTCGGGCCGTCGTTGTCCGGACTGGGCGGTCGGGTGGCGAGGGCCGAGATTCTCGAGAGCATTCTGCAGCCGAATGCCCGCATCGCTCCCGGTTTCGAAGCCGTGGTGTTGAATCTGCGCGGCGGGGAAACGCTGGCGGGCATTGTCCGACAGGAAAGCCCGGAGCAATTGACGTTGGACATGTCGGACGGAGAGACCGGTCAGGTTCGATCGGTGACCGTTCCCAAGACGGACATCCTCCATCGCGAGCGGGGACCAAGCGCCATGCCCGATGGTCTGGCAGCGCAGTTGAC
>JBGAPN010000036.1:0-21272 GCA_044221235.1 Limisphaerales bacterium | reverse complement strand
GTGCCCTCGTGTGAAGTTCCCAGAAGCGAGAAGAAATGCTTGTCTTGGAAAATGGAGTGAAATCTTCGGGCCAATATCTATCTCGAATGCCGAGCATAAAATGGATAGTAGAGTCCCGTAGCACCGGGCCGCCCCAGAAATAGGATTTCCTGAGTTCTGGGTGATTTCAGAATCCGGTTCAGAGTTGTGAGGGCGTTGGCCAAAGTCATGAGTTCGTGGTCGGGTGTGGACATGACGCTACAGGTCGACCAGGTCAGGTCTCACCATCCACTATTTGCGTTATGGCTTGAACTCCGCTCGATAGTAGCGCCTTGGCGATTCGTCGGCAGCCGGATCGACGAATTCGAGATCAGATCGGGGTGCAGGAAAGCTGACCAGCGGGGTCCAGACGGAAAAATCGGACGACGTTTCGATGGTGAGGAGGGAACCGTTGCTCGGAACGCTGAGCCGGATCCGAAAGTCACCGCTTGCTTCGAGTTGCAAGGATCGGCTGTGGAACACAGGAAATGGAGGAAACGAACTTGGATCGCGGTGATCGGTTCCGAAGACAAATTCCATGCCATCCAAGAATGCGTCACCATCTGTATCCCTCGAAAGGATCGACTGGGGATTCCCCCTCTCGGCGATGGCGTGGTATGCCCCGGCTCGTACTCGACGAACCTCCCCCAAATCCTTGGGGATTATGGTTTGTCCGTAGGTCAAACGATCGGGTTCCGCTCCATCGCCCCATGCAATGAGGGAACCATTGGCCCTCAGCGCAATGGACCAACCGATGCCCGCACCGACATGGATCACATTTGTCAGGCCGGTAGGAACAATCACCGCAGTCGGAGCGGACGGATTACCCCACGCGGCCACGGTTCCGTTTCGCAACAGCGCAACAATGTGGGCGCTGCCACAAGCGATTTCCCTGACGGGCCCAAGTCCCTCTGGAGGCACCGTGCCCGCGATTCCCCAAGTAATGATCGTTCCGTCGTTCCGAAGCGCGGCGCTGACAGCGTCGCCTGCCGCTATTGCGACCACGTTCGATAGCCCGATGGGAACATTCGTCTGCCCGAGACCGTTGTATCCCCAGGCGAGAACTGACCCGTCGGCTCGAAGGGCTAGGCAATGGGAGTAGCCGGCTGCGACGGCGACTAGATTTGTCGCTTCGGGGGGAATTGGACGCATTCCGTACCCGCCAAACCCCCAATGCGCGAGTGACCCGTCATAAAGCAGTGCCAACGTGTATTGGTGACCGGCGCCGACCTGCTTTACCCGCTTCAACCCGGCCGGGACGTCGCACTGCCCATGATCGTTTCGTCCCCAACAATAGATGGTTCCGCCGTTCCTTAGCACGGCGTTGTGCTCAACCCCGGGCGAGACATCCAAGACCTCTTCCGGCGACTGGGGGAAGATTGATTGACCGAAATGCGGTTCTCCGCTTTGCCCTTCGCCGCCCGCTCCCCAGCCAATCCAGTTCGCAATCGGGCCAGACACCTCCGAGAGTTCCACGATTCCGAAAACTGGATAACCGGGTGCATCTGGCAAGTCGTTCCATTGACCAACGAACGCCGAAGATTGGAGACCATCCCCACCGAGGAGTTCAGCGTAGTGCTCGCCACTGGCGTTATTGGGTTCGCTGACCGCCCATCGGCTAAACGTCGACGACTGACCGTTCACCCAGCGGAAGGATCCCTCAGTACCCTCGTCTGTGTAACCGATCCAGAGATGGCGAGGAGTCCCGCCGAAGTTGCCGAAGGTGGCGACTAACCAGGCGTTCTCGCTCTCGCTTTCGATAGCGGCAAGGTAGCCTCCACGCTGTATCGCCTCCTCATTGGCTGCTTTCCAAGTCGATTGTTCGAGCAATAGGTATCGATGTCCGTTTGCCGGATTTACCACGGGACCAATCAGGACGGAAGCACCGGCGGGAAACAACCCACACATGATACTGAGGAGAATTGCCAAGAGGTTGCGGCGAGGTGAGTTCATGGTTGGGATTTGGTTTGTTTCCGAGGAATGTCTGAAAGACTTCTCTACCGATCGGCTTTCCATGATGCACGGGAATTTTCCGGGTGAGGTTGACTTCCGCCGGATACTCTACGCGGAAACGGAATCTTAAGGACGGTTAAGGACAGGAAACCGATTCAATCCTGCGTAATGCTGCTCTGGGCTCCAAAGGTGCCAACAAAGGGGCCATGCATTTTCGTGAGAGTTCATACGGGTTTGCGCATCATTATGAGAACCAGTTGGTTGTAGCACTTGGTTTCACCCCCCGCCCCGCGCACCATTTGATTCCCCAGTTCGTCAGTGGCTTGAGCCTGTTCTCCGCAATCGAAACGGGTCCGCGACAGTGAAGTTGAGATCCCTCGTTTTGTAGAGAGTGTTCCCCTGAACGCACAAGGGCCGACGGATCCGGCGGATCCCATTGTGAAAACCCGGTCCGGTGAAGCGGCCTTGGCCCGGTGAGGTGCAAGGGGGTTGTCTTTCGTAGTGGAGTTCAAGTTTGCTTGTCGCACGGATGGATTCAACTCCGCTACTTCTTGCCGCCCATCAGTGGTATCGACAGGCCGGAAAATCCGCGGCCAAGGCTGCGACGGCGGTTCTTAAGCGGCAGGGTGTCGCAAAGGTGAAGGTGTCTCCGGCCTCCACGTGGGCCTCCGCCGAGGTGACGGCCGCCGGAACCTTTGAACCCTTTCTGGAATTCGACCAGAAGCTGAAGTTGTGGTCCCTCCGTAGTAGTTGCAGGGAACCGAAACCTTGCCGGCACGGACTGAGTCTCTGCTTGGCACTGATTGAATCGCCAGCGTTGGCGGTGACGGTGGCGGACCCCACACCGGGATCGACGCCAGCCCCGCCGCGAAAACGGAAGCCAGTCCTGTTCCGCGAATTCGTGCGATCCGAACTCGGGCGCCCGTTGGCGCCGTCGGAAGCCAACTTTCTGGCCAGAGTGTCCCAGTTGTACCGGGATTTCAGCCGGGGCTATGGCCTCATGGAATCGCATCTGTGGCAGCTCGGCTGGCCGGGGCGGATTCCCAGTTTCAGTCCATTGGAGGGTTTCGACGAGGGCACCAAGACCGAAATGGAATTCTGGTTTGGCCTCGTCGACCTGGCTCATGCCCGGGGCTACACGATTCCTCCATTCCTGCAGAATCTAAAGGCGCCGGAGGAACTGGCGGAAAGGATTCGGGACCAGAAGAAGGCGCGTGCGCTCGCCCAATGGCGGCACGCGCTCAGCCGACTGCATGCGACTTCGCCCGGGACGGAGGACCGGGAAATCCAACTCCGGTTCCGTTGGTCCGATCACCGGGTGACTCCGGAGGTCCGGCAAGGGGAGGAGACTTGGCGTCCGCTCAAGAAGAGCCAGTTCGAAACCTTCCGCCGCGAGGACTCCGCCTGCCTACGGGGAACGGCCGCGGCATTGTGGGAGTCGTTTTACTGGGCCGCGTTTCAGGACAACCGCCAGTCCGACGAAATGCTGAACATGCAGCGCTGGCTGAACGCCCAGTTGCGGTCGGCAGAGTCCGTCACCTCCATCGTCGACGCCGAAGGTGTGCCGATTCGACTGCATCCCGACCCGCTGCGCTGGCGGTTGCGGGAGCCGACCCAGGACGACGGCGCGTATGCCCTGGAACTGGTGGATTCCGAAGGACGGCCCGCGGGTCCCGTCCTGGCGAAATTGGCTGGCCGGCCAGTTCTTTATCAGACCGCGGCGGGGGTCTTTCGGGGGCCGCCTCCCTTGCCGCCGGAACTTTCCGCCGAATCCCTGGCCGCGATTCCGGCCCAGGTGGTTGAATCCGGATTGGGCATGCGTCTGCTGGAATGGGCCCAGATCGAGCCTCCGGCCAGCGTCCGGTCCAAGGTCCAGGTGGTGACGCTGAAAGCGGTCCTGGCCTTGAAGGTCGACCGGACGCGAACTCCGGCGCAGTGCACCGCTACCGGAATGGCCGCCGGGCCCGGTGGCCACCACGCTCACTCGCTGACGGGCGGGGGGTGGACTCCTGCCGCAAACAGTTCCTCCGACGACATGGTGCATGTGGACTCGTCCGAGGCCCGAGAGGTGGTGGCGTTGTTGCGACAAGCCGGCTTCTCCCCCGAGCCCTACCGGCCGGGCTGGAGCCTGAAGCTGTCCCGTGACTATCCAGAGCTGATGCGGGGCGTCCTCGATTCGCTGGCCACATGCGCCAAGCTTCGTCTCTGTCCGGAACTGACCTCACTCCGGGAGGGGCAATTGGCTGGATCATTGCGGTTGGAAGCCACGGAGGCAGGGCCGGACTGGTTCGATCTGCAGGTGGTGGTCCGGGTGGAAGACACCAGCCTGACTCCGGATGAGCTCAAGGCGCTTGTCGCGGCGCGGGGAAAGTGGCTGCGCTTGGGGAACCGGTGGCGCCGGCTGGATTACCAGGTTTCTTCCGAGGAGGAGACGAACCTCGCCCGCATTGGACTGTCACCCCGGCAACTGGGAACCGAACCCCAGCGGCTGCACGCCTCAACTCTCCGACCCTTCCGCCCGACGTTTTGCTGCCGGAATCGACGGCCGAGTTGGTGGAACGCCGCGCGGCGGAACTGCGGGCCCGGGTCAGTCCCGAAATCCCGTCCGCGATCCGGGCCGAACTCCGGCCGTATCAGCGGGACGGTTTTCACTTCCTGGCCTACCTGGCTGCGAACCGGTTTGGGGGCGTCCTGGCGGATGACATGGGTTTGGGCAAGACCCTGCAGACCCTGACCTGGCTCGCCTGGCTCCGGCACGAGGGGGCGGAACCCGTGCGGCGTGGTAGGCCTTCGCTGGTGGTTTTGTCCCAAGAGCGTTCAGGACAACTGGCGGGCCGAGGCGGGCGCTTCTATCCCGACCTGCGCGTTCACCTGTGGCGGGAGACTTCAGGGGAAGATGCCGCAGCGCGAGTCGCTACGGCCGACCTGCATGTGGTGAACTATGCCCAATTGCGTACGGCCCAGGCCCAGTGGGAATCGGTGGACTTTCTGGCGGTGATTCTCGATGAGGGTCAGAACATCAAGAATCCGTCGTCGATGACCGCCCAGGTCGCCCGGAAACTCAAGTCGGACCACCGGTTGGTCCTGACAGGAACCCCCATTGAGAACCGCCTGTTGGACCTGTGGAGCCTGATGTCCTTTGCCATGCCAGGAATCCTGGGTAGCCGCGCTGGCTTCGGCCGGCTGTATGATGCCAAGGAGGATCCGCTTGCCCGGACCCGCCTGTCGGCGCGCGTCCGTCCCTTTCTGCTGCGCCGTACCAAGGCCCAGGTGGCCCGCGAGCTTCCGGACCGGGTGGAGGAGGATCTCTATTGCGAGATGGAGGGTGAACAGCGCGCGCTGTATCGGGCCGAACTCAAATTGGCCCAGCAGGCCCTGCTCAATCTGAAGTCGGAAAAGACCTTCAACGAGCAGCGGTTTCATTTCCTCACTTCGCTGCTGCGATTACGCCAGATTTGTTGTCACCCGGGTTTGGTCCATCCGGATTCCAACCAGGCCGGCGCCAAGCTTGAAGCGCTGGTGGAGACCCTGGAGCCACTGTTGGAGGAGGGGGAGAAGGTCCTGGTGTTCTCCCAGTTCGTCGGATTGCTCACACGCCTCAAACCTGCGTTGGAAGCGCGGGGGTGGAAGCAATGGTATCTGGCCGGTGAGACCGAGAACCGGGGAGACTTGGTGAAGGAATTCCAAACGCATGAAGGAGGAGGCGTGTTCCTCATCAGCCTCAAGGCGGGAGGCGCGGGGTTGAACCTGACCGCGGCAAGCTACGTCATCCTATTCGATCCGTGGTGGAATCCGGCGGTCGAGAATCAGGCGATTGATCGGACCCATCGGATTGGGCAGACCCGCAAAATCCTCGCCTACCGCATCCTCATCAAGGACAGCATCGAGGAGAAGATTCGGACGCTGCAAAAGACGAAGAGTGCCCTCGCCGACGAAGTGCTCGGTGAGGAACGATTCGCTTCGGCCCTGACCTTGGACGATCTCCGGTTCCTTCTTGCCGACTCTGAATGAGCTTGGGGCCGGCTTTATATTTGGAACCCAGAAAGGCAGGAAGGAGACTTGGGGGACAGCGGCGCTTTTGCCCACCGCTCGTCGTCATGTCCGCGGACGGGACGGCGCGCCGTCTGAACAATCTTCGCCCAAGTCGCGAACGCTGCTCGTGGGGTTCACCGGGGAGAGATCGGCGTCTCGTTCCCTCGTCGACTACGGTTCATGGCTCCGACACACATACGATGTCGGAATTTGAGCCTAGCCCGAGTCTCCCCCCTGGAGGCGGACATCGTAGGCGCGCTGGAGACGCAGGGTGAGCGGGGATTCCGGCAGCGGTCGTCCGTCCAGCTCCATGGCTGAAACAATTCCCCAGGTGCTCAGGGTGAGAAACACGCCTTCGCTGCGTTTGAGGACCTCCGGAACGGCCTCCGGCTGGGACACCGGTATGTCGAAGTCGCGGGCCAATTCCAGGACGATGTCGCGGGTCACACCGGCCAGGGCGCCCAAGGTCAGCGGGGGCGTGACGAGGCGGCCATCCTCAATCCAGAAGACATTGCTGGCGGCTCCTTCCACGACCTTTCCATCCGCATTCAGCATCAACGCCTCGTTCATTCCCACCGCTTCGGCCTCAGCACGGGCCATCACCGATACCAGTTTGTTGGCCGTCTTGATGGGGGTCAACGGACTGAATGGAGGCAGGGGCCAGACCGAGGTGACCAGGCGCCATCGGATGGGAAGGGCTGGAGGAACCGAGGGAAGGGGATGAGTGGTGATGACCAGCGTCGGGCTTTTCGCCTGAGTCGGAGAATAGCCACGGGGACCGACGCCCCGGGAAAGATGCAGCCGCAGCACACCCTCCTTCTCCTGGTTCCGCTGGATGAGTTCCTCGGTGAATCGAAGCACGTCGGCGTCACTCCAGGGCAACGGAATACCAAGAGTGCGGGCACCCAGATGGAGCCGCTCGAGATGTCGACGCCAGAAACACGGGCGGCTTTGGCGAATGCGCAGCGTCTCGAAGAGTCCGTCTCCGTAGAGGAAGGAGCGGTCCATGATGGGGACGACCGCCTCCGATTCGGCGGTCAGGGTGCCATTCAGGGACGCGAATTTCATGAGGGTGTTGGGTCGTCGTGCGTGCCTGGGTTTGGGGCAACCACGCCGAGTTTGCCATTGAGTCTTCGTTCGCCGGGCGGGATGTCGAGTCGGGAATTGACCTGCTGGTCGAGCCAGGCTTCACCGCCGGCGAGGTCTGTAAAGACTCCATCAAGCTGGGCTTCATATGCCGCTTCGAGAATCGGGCCAAATCCGGGTCCCGGCTGCAGGCCGCGTTGGATCAGATGACGGCCTTGGAGGATGGGTTTAGGACCTTGAGCGGACAGGGTCAGGGCCTGGGCGGCCGCGTGCAGTAGTACCAGGCCCGGAGGTTCACCGGGGGGACGCGGCGGACGTCCCGAGGCGTCGGCCGTGATGACAAGTCCCAGGTCGTTGATGGTGGCCGGGGCCAGCCGATGGGCCAGTCGTCGCACCGAGCGGGGGGACGGTTCCTGCAGGTGCGCCAGATGATTCGTGACCAGGGGCAGGATTCGCTCCGTGAGTCCGACGGGAACCTGCAGGCGCTGGAGGAAGGCCTCCGCCAGGGGTCCACCCGCGGCCTCATGGCCCGGGGACACAATCCGCTCACGCCCGTCCCTCAGTTCGGTCCGTGTGCAGGCGGGCTTGGCGAAATCATGGGCCAGAACGGCCAAACTCAGCACAATGCGGGTGTCGCGGTCGGCAGAAATCCAACCGGGCAGCCCGGCTAGTGCGTCGAGGGCATGAAGCGTATGGACCCAGACGTCACCCTCGGGATGCCATTCCGGATCCTGGGGAGTTCCAATCAATGCCGTGAGTTCCGGGTAGTGAATCAGCCAGCCGCAGTCGCGGAGGAACCGGAGGCCGGCGGAAGGTTTCACGGCTTGTGCCGCCCACTTGAACCATTCTTCGCGAATCCGCTCCACCGCCAGTTCCGCATGGCTGGAGACCATGGACCGGCAGAGCACCAGGGTTTCGGGAGCAGCCGTGAGCTGGAATCGGGCGGCGAACTGCATGCCACGCAGGACGCGCAGCGGATCTTCCACAAAGGCGTCGCTCGTGTGTCGCAGGATGCGGGAACGCAAATCCCCCTGCCCATCGAATGGGTCCAGCAGTTCCCGGCGACGGACATGCCACATCATGGAATTCACGGTGAAGTCGCGCCGGGCCGCGGCCTCATCCGGACAGAGCTCCGGGTCCATGACCACCACGAAGCCGCGGTGTCCGGGGCGCCACCTTTGAATCCCGGCGGGGAAGGCTGAAATCAAACGTGAGACCCGGGGCGGCGGTCAGCTTGATCACGCCGAACGAGCGGCCAACACAGTCCACCGACCCCATTTGCCGAGGGCCTGCACCAGCGCCTCATACCTCACTCCGAAGACCTCGAGGTCGAAATCCTTCACCGGAGTACCGAGGACCCAGTCCCGGACGCAGCCGCCCACCAGGTAGGCTTCCCCCAGTTCCGGTGTCCGGCGGAGAATCTCTGCAAGCGGGGCGGGAAGCAGTTCGTTCATCGGATCACGGGTCGGTACGGAGCCGGAAGGACGGAGGTTAGGGCCAAACTCATCATCGCGTCAGCACGAGGATTCCGGCGCCGGCGGCCATGACCACGGCTCCTGCCATCCGGCGCTGGAAATGGGGCTCTTGAAAGAGTGCGTGACCCAGAAGCACGGTGACCAGCGTGGAGGTTTGGAACAGGGCGAGGCTGACACCGACCGGGAGTTGTTCGAGCGTAACCAGGGTGCAGAACTGCATTAGACCGGTCGTGATCGTCAGGCCGATCAGTCCCATCCCATTGGCGTCGGACCAGGGGCGATTCTGGTCCCGAACCTGCCGGGCCAGTGGTCGAACGGCGAACGGGACGACAAATACGAATCCCAATACCGCCCAGGCGGCAAAGGTGAGCGGGGATCCGCCCAAGGCCAGGGCCCGTTTGAGCGTGACGGCCTCGCCGGAGGACAGCAGGAGCGCGGCGAAGCGAAGTTGGACCCCTGGGTTTTTTGTCAACCCGGAGAGCCACGGTCCGGGACGGCGAGGTCCGCGGAGGGGATCCATGAGCAGGAGGCTTCCCGCCAACACCAGGCCGATGCCGGCGAGCGACGCCGGGCCCGGGCGCTCCCCGAGGAGCAACATGCCGGGTAGGAGGCTGACGACCGGCTTGTACGAATTGATCGGGCCGAGGAGGGACAGGTCTGCGCGCCGGATGGCCTCGATGATCAGCCAGTTCGCGGCCACCGCGAGGGCGGCGGAAAGGAGGCACCACGACCAGAACGCCGTCGAAACGGGCCGCCCACGAACCAACAGGGGAACCGCCAGAAGGGTCAATCCGAGGTGGGGCAGGGCCAGGAGGACCGGAGCGGCGAATCCTCGCGAGCCCAGAAGCTTTTGAAGCGCGTTCGAACAGGGGTTGGCCAGGACGCGGACGACGACAATGAGCCAGAGCAGCACAGGGAAGGACAATTACCCGCCGATGGACGAACCCGATGTCGCGGTCACCCGGGCGGCTTCAACTCCTTTTTTCATCGGCGTCGATGTAATCGACGAAGGTTTGGATGTCATCCCGGTGCGACAGATTGGAATCGGCCTTGCGTTGACGCAGCCGCTCCCGAAGGGCGGGGTCGTTCTCCTCCTGACCCCGGTGGAGCAGCCATTGGTTGAAGGCGGCCTTCTCTCCCGCGCTCCGTTTGACATTCTGACGAACCCAATCGCAGACCTCCCCGTCCGTCAGGGTGGCTTTCACGACGGCGATGAAGTCCTCGGCCTTGAGACCGGCTGCCTTGAGCCATTGGGCATCGAATCCCGCGTGGGCGAAGTTGGCCTGGTAGTCGGGAGCCAGGCGGCCGGCAAGATGCAGGCGGACTTTGTCAATGAACCGGGGCAGGTAGCACCAGCCGTCCATTTGTTCACGGGGGGAACGCGGATAAATGACCGAACTCATGGCGGCGGGAGCGTGGCTGAAGGCCCGGAATTGATCACGTGCAACTTTTGCCGGACTTGCGCCAACCTTGCGCCATGCGGGAACAAGCCGTGGACTTTGATGTGGTGGTCGTGGGCGGGGGAAGCGCCGGGTACGCGGCGGCCCGTACTCTGGCCGCCGGAGGGCTGCGCCTGGCGGTGGTGGAGGGCGGACGTGAGGTCGGCGGCCTGTGCATCCTCCGGGGCTGCATGCCCACCAAGGCGCTCCTTCACGCCGCCGAACTGCGCCAGGCCATCCGGGACGCCCAGCAGTGGGGCATCACCGCAAGTGAGGTTCGCGTCGACGTTCCGATGCTGATGGCCCGAAAGAACCAGTTGATCGAAGAATTTGCCGGATACCGGCGGCGGCAACTGGAGACCGGCAGTTGGGAGTTCATCCGGTCCATGGCGCGGTTTGTCGGCCCCAACGAATTGGAACTGCAGGATGGCCGGCGGATATCGACACGCCACGTGGTTGTAGCCACGGGTTCGGAATTGTCGGAACCACCGGTTCCAGGTCTGGCTGAGGCGGGATACCTCTGCAGTGATTCCGCCATGACCCTGACCCAGTTCCCGGCGTCCCTGGTGGTGCTGGGGGGCGGGGCGGTGGCCCTGGAGTTTGCGCAGTTTTTCTCGCGCATGGGAACGCGGGTCACGCTCGTTCAACGCGGGGCCCACGTGCTTCGGGAATCGGATCCGGACGTCGCCCGGGAACTGGAAGCGGCGTTGCGCGATGAGGGAATCGAACTATTCACCGGAACCCGGATCATCGGGGTGGAGTCCGGACCGCTGGGAAAGGTCGTCCGATTCGTTGTGGGAGACCGCGAACACCGGGTGAGGGCGGAGGAGGTGTTTCACGGCCTGGGGCGGCGGCCAGCGGTGGGCCGACTAAACCTGGCGGCCGCCGGTATTGAGACGGATCCACAGGGGCGCATCCGGATTGACCCGGGACAGCGGACCACGGCCGGGAACATTTTTGCAGCCGGAGACTGCTGCGGGCCCCACGACATCGTGCACCTCGCAATTCAGCAGGGCGAAATCGCGGCGCGGAACATCCTCGGCGGAAGTGAAGCTCGGGACGAGCGGCTCCTGATGAGCGTGGTCTTCACCGACCCTGCCGTCGCCTGTGTGGGGCTGACGGAAACCGCGGCGCAGGCGGCGGGAATCGATCCCGCCGTGGCCCGCTATCCTTTCAACGACCACGGGCGATCGATGATCCTCGGATCCAGGCGCGGCTTTGTGAAACTGCTTTCGGACCGTGGCTCCGGGGAGATTCTGGGCGGGGCGTGTGTCGGACCCCACGGAGGAGAACTGATCCATGAGATCGCCGCGGCCATGGTTCGCCGCATGACGGTGCGCGAACTGGCGGCGATGCCCCATTACCATCCGACCCTGGCAGAAATCTGGACCTATCCGGCCGAGGATCTGCAGTGACGGTTTTTGTTGAATCCCCGGCGGGGCTGACCGCCAATGTCCCCCGTCTGTGTTGCACTCGTGAAACCAACTGATCTTCGAGGAATCCTCCGCTACATTCCCCGCTTCCGGGAAAAGGTGTTCGTGGTGGCGCTCAATGGAGCCATTGTCACCGATGACAACTTTCCCAATCTGCTCCTCGATCTCGCGGTTCTCCGTTCCCTGAACATCCGCATCGTCCTGGTGCATGGGGCCGCCGCGCAGATTGAATCCCTCGGGAAGGAATGGGACGTGACGCCGTCCAACCTGGATGGAACCGGCATCACCGACGCCCCGACGTTGAATCTGGCCCTGACCGCGGCGAATCGGCTGACCCACGAGATTCTCGAGGGGCTGGCCACCAACGACCTTCGGGGAGTCTGCACCAACGCCATCACGGCCCATCCCCTCGGCATCATTGGCGGGGTGGATCACCAGTTGACCGGCAAGGTGGAACGCGTGGACGTGGAATTCCTGCAGTCGCTGCTTGCCCAGGGAATCCTCCCCATTCTTCCGCCGCTGGGATTCGATGGGGACGGCAAGACCTACCGGGTGAATTCGGATGCCATTGCCTTCGCCCTCGCCGACCAGCTGAAGGCGACCAAACTCATCTTCCTTACCACCGGAGATGGGCTGACCCGGCAAGGACGGCTGTTGAGGCAGGTCCGGGTCGATGACTTGCGCCTGCTGCTCGCCCAATCTCCCTCGGAATTGCCGGCGGACCTGACGTCCAAGGCCCGCTATGCGGTGGCCGCCTGCGAAGCAGGAGTGCCCCGGGTACACATCATCAACGGCACGGTGGATGAGGGACTGCTGGCCGAAGTGTTCTCCAACGAAGGCATCGGCACGTTGATTTACGCCAACGAATACCAGCAGATCCGGCGGGCCCTGAAGAAGGACATCCGGAGCCTGCTCCAGTTGACCAAGACCTCGATGGAGTCGCAGGAACTGGTCAAACGGTCGCGGTCGGAATTGGAGCGCAAAATTGGCGACTATTTCCTGTTCGAGATTGATCGCAATCCGGTGGCCTGTGTGGCCCTCCACGTGTATCCGGAGGAGAACACGGGCGAGCTGGCGTTCCTGTTTGTGAGCCCGGCCCACGAGAACCAGGGGATCGGCGGAAAGCTGGTCCAGTTTGTGGAATCCCGGGCCCGTGAGCTGGGACTTCGAAACCTGGTGACCCTGTCGACCCAGGCATTCACCTGGTTCCAAAGCAAGGCGGGCTTCCAGGAAGGATCCGCCGCAGACCTCCCGTCGGTGCGTCGGGAACGCTACGATGCCAGCGGACGCCGGTCGAAGGTGTTGATCAAGCGCCTGGCTGTAGACTGATCCGGGTCAGGCGGTCTGCCGCTCCGGTAGGTCATCGGCTGGCTGCATTTCGATTCTCCACGCGGTACAGATGCGATTTGGAGCGCAGGTATAGGCTATCGCCGGCCACCGCGGGCGAGGCCATGAAGCCATCCCCCAGCGTGCTGGTGGCCAGCACTTCAAATTTCTTCCCCGGTGCGATCACGGTGGCCCTGCCCGACTGGTCGAAAAAGTAGATCCGGTTTCCCGAGGCCAGCGGCGACGCCGAGATTTCACCGCCGAGGCGCTCGCTGTAGTGAATCTGCCCGGACGCCGCATCCATGCAGGTGACAATGCCATTGTCCGAGACCATGTAGACTTCATCGCCAATGACAACGGGCGATGGCTTCTGCGGGGCCTGCCGGGTTACCTTCCAGGCGACATGGGTGTCGGTGACGTTGCCCTTGCCCCCGGGCCGGATGGCCCAGAATTCAGGCTTCATGAATCCCGTGGCGAGGTAGATCAGCCCATGGCTGTAAACAGGACGAGTCACATTGGAGAAGCCCGGGATGTTCACATACCAGAGCTCGCGTCCGGTCGCAGGATCGTATCCACCCAGCCGGAAGGCTCCCATGCAGATGAGTTCATCGTGATCGCCGACCCGGATGACCTCGGGCGTATGGTAGGCCTTCTTCAGGTCTCCCACCTTGCCCTCGAGGTCCGGACCGTTGCTCCGTGGGGTTTTCCAGACGGCGTTGCCAGTCCGCTTGTCGAGCGCCGTGACGTATCGGTGTTCCGTGCCGTCGCAGTTCAGGATCAGGAGGTCTTTGTAAACGATCGGTGAACTGCCGGGACCGTTCTTGCCGTGATCATGCGGGAGCTCCGAGTTTTTCCAGAGAATGGTGCCGCTCGAGGTATCGATTGCTGCGGCTCCATACATTCCGAAGAAGAAATAGACTCTGCCGTTCTCGATCACCGGGGTCGGCGAAGCGTGGCTGTTGAGGGCATGAATCGGCTCGGGCGCGACCACCTGGAACAGTTCAATATTGTGACGGAGTGTGCCGGTTTCCCGATCCACGCAGACAGCCCGGAGTGAATGGCCGTCGTCCACTGCCGTCGCCATCCAAATCTGGTTGTCCCAGATGACCGGTGAGGACCAACCCGTCCCGGGAATCGCGGTCCGCCAGGCGATGTTGTCATTCTCCGACCAGCTGAGGGGAAGTTGCCGGGATGTCGCCTGGCCATCGCCTCCTGGACCCCGAAACTGGGGCCACTCATTCGAGGCCAACATGGACGTGGCGGCGATCAGCCAACAGCCCGCAACATGCAACCTTGCCATCCAAGAACCATGGTCACGAACCGGGCGTCGGGGAAGAAAAACAGCGCAGACGGGCCAGTCGGGCCGCCAAGTCCCCCTCTGCCTTCCGACTCTGGGAGGAAGGGAGGGCCGGGGTGAGGGCTCGGGCCGATAGGAGGAGAAAGCGGCGGGAGGTAGGTGAAGCGTTGAGCCGGTAGCGCGGTCGCTTCGCTCCTGCGGGGACCCTCATCTGCCCTCCGGGCATCTTCTCCCTTCCGCCGCTTCGCTCTGGAAGGGAGAGGGGGATGGCTAGGCCGCTGGGGTCAGAGCTAACGCACGGTTCCCGCTTCGCCGTCAGGCGTCCCTCGCCCTTCCGACTCTCGGAGGAAGGGCGAGGGCTGGGGTGAGGGCTTTCGGGGAAGTTGAAAGTTGAAGGCCTCACCCACCTTGCGGGGCCCCGGGGGGAAGGTCACGCGGCTCCCCAAGGGTTTCATCAGCGGCCTCGGGTTGCACTTCCTCGTCGGTATCCTCAAAGAGAATGCCGGCTCCCTCGCGGACCGTTCCGGGAACGCCAAGCCGGATGGGTGGACTCCCGCCATTGGATTCCAGCCGCTTCTCGACGTCACAGGTGTATCGGGCCCACGGAATCGCTTTGAGCCGGTCTGCCGAAATGGGACGGCCCGAGAATTCGCAAATCCCGTAGCGACCCTCCGCAATGCGGCGCAGCGCCTCATCAATCTCCTTGAGGGCATCCGATTCGTGGGACAATTGGGTCAGGGCCAGGTCGTGATCGAACTCGTCGGATGCCGAATCCGCATCGCTCTGGCTGTGCGGCTCCAAGGGTTCGCGCACGGTCTCCCGCAGGGATTCACGCTCACGGGCCAGCTGGGCGCGGAGAGTCAGCAAGGCTTGGTGATGCCACTTCCACGGCCCACTGGTCGGAATCGATCCGGCTGAACCGGGTGTCGGACGGTGTCCGAGCACATCTTCGGAGCGCGCGATGTTTCGTTGGGACGAGGTTTGGGATGGGGTGGAGTCCGTGTTCATGGGGAAATCGTGATGTGACGGAAGACTCGAAACGTGATTCGTTGAAGCATTGGACCGGAGACCGCTCCAGTCATCCTGGCACGCCACCTCTTGGCGGCGACCCGGGAACGTTGCCGATCGCTTGACTCCAGCCTCCATGCCCAGCCCAGGTCCGCATTCCCGGAATTGCTGATAACCTCCCGTAACTTGGTCTGGGCGGAGAGGCTGCACCTCTGTGTCGAACCTACCATTGGCGTATCCGGTAAAGGGCGCCCGCAACGGGAGCCAGGTTGTCAGTGAACTGCAGATCAGGAATCCACTCGCTGATGACCTCGAATGGACCCTCCAGTCGCGTGGCTCGTTCAACCTGGAAGACTGATCCGGGCCCGATCCATCGGAGAGTCATGCGGTGATTGAGCGGATCCCACTCGTAGGACGTGACGCGGGGTGGGCTCAGGGAGGAACCGGGGGTGGTGATCACCACCAGGGCGTCGAGTCCGAAGTCGAGACGGTCATCGACCGGGGCAAACCGGCCCAGGAGTTCGCGGTTCCGGTAAACGATGTAACCCTGATCGCTGAGGATGTCCCCCGGGCCAACCGAGTCGTAGTTCTGGTCCAGAAATCCTTCCTCGGTGGAAAACCAGATTTCTCCACTGGGCCAGGTCCAGGCCGCATCCAGTCCATAGTCCCGGTCGGCAAAGACAGGTCGGAAACGGGCAAGGAGCGCCTCATTGGTCCGATGGATCAACCCCCGGCTCGACAGGAGGTCGCCCCGCCGGACCTTTTTGCCGAGACGGATCGAGTTGAAGTCATGCTTCACGGAAAAGAGAATCTCACCGTCGAGTGAACCCGTCGTGTGGACGGCATCGAGCCCTTCATCCCAGACGGGGGGTTCGGGTTCAAACTCCGCAAGCAGTCGGGTGTACGGGACCCGGGTTCCGCGGTCCGTGACCAGGTCACCATCATGGATCTGTCCCAGCGATTCGCTGAATTGGTCGAGCACGGTTGAAAACAGGAGGCCTCCCCCGGGCAGCAGGTCGAGCGCGTCGAGTCCCAGGTCGGGAACGACGGGCATGAACCCGAGACGGGCGGTGAGCTCGTAGTTGCGCTTGACCACCCGTCCGGAGTTCGAGAGCAGGTCCCCGTCGCTAATCGGGTCTGGAACGAGGGTCGACGGTCCGGGTTGGAAGCCATAACGCGTGGAGAACCACAATTCTTCGAACGGCGCTGCCGCCAGGACGAGTTCGTAATACTGCCCCGGCACCGGGTTCGACTGCTTGAAGTGGAGTTGGATCATCGGCCACGGACGCGTGGAGAGCGGAGTGGAGTTGGTGAAGAGGCACAGTCTTCGGACGGCACCATCGTCGATGAAGACTTCCAATTGGGCATCTTGGACCAGCGCAGGAAGTCCGACGATCCGAAGGGTTCCATGCCCGTCGACCGAATAAGTGCGCCCCTGGGGTGTCTTGGAGACGAAGTGGACGTTCTGAATCGCGTATTGGCCCGTGACGAGTCCGTCGCGACTCTCACGGAGTTGAAAGGAACCGCGCATGGGAAATCCAGCACTCGTTCCGGAACTGGGGGAGAGCTCGTCTGCGAGGCGGCCGCCATCGAGGAGTTGATAGCTGAGTGGGTCTGGTTCCGCCTCGGGTGTCACGGGTGCGAGGGAGTGTGGAAGAGCGAGGACCGCATCCAGGCCGAAGTCGGCCAGGTCCTCCAGGGGTGAAAATGGCGCAATCAATTCCCGGTTCAGGAAGACGATGTAACCCTCGTCGCTCAAGAGATCGCCCGGGCCGATCGGCCCCAGTTCCCGGTCAAAGAATCCCCGTTCGACGGAGAACCAAATCTCGCCGCTGGGCCACACGTGGATCGCGTCGAGGCCGTAATCCTCCTTGATTGACGACGGATGAAAGTGCGCGAGCAGGGATTCCTGGGTACGGACCACCACCCCGAGTTCCGAGAGGAGGTCACCGCGACGGAGCGCCTGGCCCAGCCGTTCGGAAAAGAAGTCGGTTCGGACGGAGAACCAGATCTCGCCGGTGTCCCGCATGTGCACCGCGTCGAGACCATAATCGACCGGAGCGGTTCCCGGCTGAGGTTGGAACGCCGCATAAAGGTCGGCGTTTCGCCGGACCAGCCGTCCAGTTTCCGACACGAGGTCTCCCTGCCTCAGCCAGCCGTGGCGATCGCTGAAGACATCGCGCTCCATCGAGAAGACAAGCGTTCCATTGGTGGATAAACCCACCGCATCAAGGCCCGGATCGGGGGACAGTGCCAGCAATCCCAGCCGAGACGTCAGGTCCCCATTCCTGCGGGCGACCTGACCGCGGAAGGAAAGGAGGTCACCCGACGTCACACGGTTGGTCGGAGGATTCCAGAAGGAGTCCGTCAGGCCGCTCCCGGTCGAAAACCAAAGGTCGTTTAGGGGAGCCGCGTTGAGTTGGAGATGGAAGACTTGGGTAAAGGTTCCGTTGGTCTGGACCAGAGGGATGTCCAGCATGGGCAGACGCCGCTCGATGGCCGTACTCGAGTTGGTCAACTGGCACAGAACCCGGTCCAACCCATTGTCGATGACCACCTCCATCGTAGTCTGTTGGGTAGGAGGAGTGGTGTTGAAGCGCGTGTAGGTGCCGTGTCCCGTGATCTGGTAATTCTGACCGCCAACGTTCCCCGCGGAGAAGTGGATTTGGCGGAGTTCGTATCGGGTGGTTCCCAGCTCACCAGCGACCTCCTGCCACAGGAAACTGCCCTGCATGGGTTGGATGATTGTCGGGCGACCGCACGGGGGGCAGTCATCGATGAGATAGCTTCCATGGACCAAGGCATACGGAGCCGGTGTGTCCGGACCTTCGAGGGTTTGGGCCGCGGCGCCCACCGCCAGCATCCACAGGGCGTACAATGCAACCCCGACGCGGGATTGTGTCATGACGGACAGAAGAGCCATTAGAGTGGCTGGAATCTAAGCGGCGAGTTTCGTTTTACCCAAACAGAATGTAGATGCCTGTCCGGAATCTCGGAGGCGGGAGTCCATGAAAGCCAGGTCTCGTTCCGGAGCCAGCGAGGCTGCCGTCAACAGGGCGGGGAACCGTCCTGCTCCTTGGCGAGACCCGTCATGGGCACGAACCGGACGGGAAGGATCGGTCCCTGGTGAATGCGTCCTCGCTCCTTTGACAGCAAATGAAGCGATTGATCCCAGGCGGGTCCCACCGGAATGATCATCCGGCCACCGTCCCGCAACTGGTCCACCAGTGGTTGCGGAATGTGCTCGGGGGCGCAGGTGACGATGATGGCATCAAACGGGGATTTCTCCGGCCAACCGGAATAGCCATCCCCCGACCGGACCTCGACATTGGAAAAGCCCAGGCGCCCGAGGTCCAAGGCGGAGCGCCGGGCCAGGGCTTCGACGATCTCGATGGTACAGACGTGTTTGACCAAGCGAGACAGGACGGCAGCCTGATAGCCTGAGCCAGTACCGATCTCCAAAACGACATCGGTGGGGCACGGATTCAACTCCTGGGTCATGAATGCCACGATGTAGGGCTGGGAAATGGTCTGTCCGTACCCAATGGGAATGGGGCCATCCTCGTAGGATTCCGAACGGTAGCCGGCTGGAACGAATTCATGGCGAGGGACGCTCTCCATGGCCTTCAGGATGGCCCGGTTGGTGATACTCCGGGCCGCAATCTGGTCCTGAACCATTCGATGGCGGGCCGCGCGGTACTTCGGATCCTCGGTGTCATCCGAACCGAAGCCATCCGAGAAGGGGCAGTAAATCCCGGACAGGAGAGACCAGGGAACGAGACTCGGAAATCGATGTGGCTTCATGAGGATGCGGGAGTTTCTTGTGCGCGCCAAGGCGCCCCACTGCACGAATCAATGGCCCAATGCCGCCCGGCCCGCCAACCCTTCATTGGTGAACGCACTCCTCCTAATGCCCAGTCTGTCCACCGCGGCGGACCCGATTTAACGTTCCCGACTCAGCCGGCGTCCGGACAGCATCCGAAGAAGGCGTCGCACTGTGACGTCCACCGATCGGGAGGAGTCGACGCAGAGCCGGTGTGCCGCGGGAATTTCCACGGGAGGGTGATAGATCCGGCTGAGCGCCTCGAAATCCTCAAGACGCGCATCCGAGAGTTCGTCCGGACCGGATTCCCGGGCCCACAGGCGCCGACGCACCGTGGAGTCCGGGGCCGAGACTTCGATGAACTCGTAGGGCAGTTGGCGGGAGACGCAAAGATCGCGCAGGCGACGGCGTTGATCCGGATGCGAGAAAGTGGCGTCGAGTACGATTCCGTGGCCTTCCCGGGTGCCGTCGACCGCTGCCTGGAAGAGCCGACGATAGGTGCGGTCCCCCATGGTGTGGGAATACAGTTGGGCCCGGGTGGCGGCTGGGCTGCGCTTGTACAGCGGGAGGCCGGCCAATGCTTTGCGAATGGCGTCGGACGACACCACGGGCCAGCCCAATGCATTGGCAAGGGCGCGCGCGAGAGTGCTCTTGCCGGATCCGATCCGCCCCATCACCACGACCACCGCCGGGGACGACCCGATGGTGGCGTATTGGAGTGACAATTGAAAATAACGGCGAGCCCGCCGGGCGGTGGCCTCCCGTTCCGCCGCCGGCGCGGCATGGGCCACGCTGTGCAGGCTCTCCACCTTCCCGCGCCGGGCCAGATCGGGGCGTTGATGGAAATCGAGATCCATGGCGAGGAAGGCAACATCGTTGGCGACATCCACGTAACGAAACCGGTCGTTGAACTCGATGCAGTCGAAGATCTGGATGTCGCGTTCGGTGAGGTGGACGTGGTCCAGATGAAGGTCCCCATGGCAATCGCGGATCCAGCCGTGCCGGATCCGGGACTCGAACCGCGTGCGATGGAGGCGGTACGATTCCCGGGTGAAATCGCGGATGGTCTCGAAAGCGGCTTGGGAGAGTGTGTGCCCGATGAACTCCGCCGCCTGCCGAAAGTTCTCCTCGGTGCTGATCCGGAGCCGGCGGATCCGTCCCCACGCTTCAATCTCCGGAGTGGGGTGCTGCGACTGGTAGAAATCCCGCAGCACGCGCGTGACCCGGTCGAGGTCGGCGGAACGCACCTTCCCTTGGTCGACCCGTTGGTCCAGGAACCGCCCCGGGCCGAGTCGGCGCATCTTGACCGCGTATTCCACGACTCTTCCCGAGTCGCCGAATTGGTACCCGATGCCGGTACTGCAAATCGGCACCACACCCAGGTAGGTCCGGGGACAGAGCCGTCGGTTGAGGGTCACCTCCCGCTCACAGAAATGGCGACGCTTCTCCAGCGTGGAAAAATCGAGGAAACCAAAATTGACCGGCTTCTTGACCTTGTAGACGAAGGGCGGCGCAACGAACACGAAGGAGGAATGAGTCTGGATCAGTTCGACCCTACGGGGACGGTGTGGGTACGACCGCGGGTTCAGTAGGAATGGAACCAGTTTCTCCTGGGCGATCAGGGCGTCGGAGTCGGCAGAGATCGGCGGCCGGGTGGTCATGCGTTGGCTGGCGCCGATTCCCTTCGCAGGTTTGGCATCCCCCCGCAAGAAACACCGGTCGACAAACCCCGCCGGCCGGGGAAGCGGCGCCTGGGTGGGGCCCGAAACCCGAAGAATGGCCAAAATAGGGATAAGATTGCCCAACACTGACGTAGGCACTGCGCAGGCATCCCGCAAATTGTGCGGGTGTGAAGCCCGAACTGCGTCGGTGGGAGTCCACTGCGGATCCCAAACAACTTGGCCCCGATCACCCGGAGAAGAGATTTCCCGGTCGGGAACCGCATGTGCACCAAGGCCACGACGTGGAAGCGGGGAATTCGTCGGGCTCTGTAATACAGTCCGGCGTCAAGCCGTCGCGGAGTGCCTGCCGCTGTCCCTGCTCCGGGGGCGGAAACTGTCGCAACGGAGGAGGACAGCACGAGGAAACACGCCATGATCACGAGCTCAACCACGCCATGTGATCCGGGAGGTGCGAAGGTCAAGACCGGCGACACGGTCGTGACGGCGGGAAGCGGCACGGCATTGGTGCAGTCCGGCAAGGCCGAAGGATCGGCCTACGGGTGTCCCCGGAACTTCCTGGGCAAGCGGTTCGTTTACGCCGTGGTCTCACCCCGGGCGCGTGGCCTCTCCTTGGGCATCAATATGAACCCGGATCAGCTCTGCAATTTCGCCTGCGTCTATTGCGAGGTGAACCGGATTTCACCGGCTAAGGCGGTGAAGC
>JBGAPN010000035.1:3962-20253 GCA_044221235.1 Limisphaerales bacterium | reverse complement strand
CCCTTTGATCTTCAGGTTGCCGGTCACGGTGCCTTTGAGTTCGACCTGCGGACCGCTGAGCAGGGACTTGGCGACGGGAGGAATGGGGACGGACTTCAGACCCGCGTCGATGTCATAGCGGTATCCCGGCACTCCCAGGTCCAGATCCGCCACCGCAGTCACCGGCGCCCCATTCAACGTCAGGGAGAACGGATTGAGATTCACCTTGGTTCCGCCGCTGATGACCAGCTTCGTGACAAAATTGGAGATGGCCACCTCACGCAGAAAGACCGCCGCCAACCGGCTGTCGAGGGTGAATTCCTTCAGCGGGAGCACCATGGGCTCACCGGGCTTCGCGCCGGGTTTTACGTCGGCCGGCTTGGATCCGGTGGACGCCGCGGGCTTGGAGGAACCCCCGCCGCCCGAGGCAAAAAGGTCATATAACTCGGTGAAGTCGAGTCCATCGCTGGCCATTTGGAGCGTGCTCGGCGCGGGTTTGTTGGTGGCGAAATCGAACTTGCCGGACGCCTTCAACCGATTGCTCGCCCGGGCCGTGGGACCCAGGTCCAACGCCAGATCCCGCAAATCCAGGGCCTGTCCCCTTTGCGCCGCATCCAGATTCAGGCCGAAGGCCAGCGGCTTTTCCGGCAGTTTCCCGGCCGGATCCCGCGCGACGAGCCGGCTCACTTTGAGGGCCGACTTCATGGAGGACTCGCCTTTGACGTCCACCTGGAGCCGGCCGTTCCAGTCCAGCGACACCGACTTCAGTTCATTGGGCGCAATGGCCGCCGCAACGAGAGGGCCGATCGCCTTCTCATTCAAATTGACGGTCTTGAATTCGAAACTCCCCTTTTGCGCCGCGGTGTTGAGGTCCCCGGTCCATTCCAGGGATCCTCCGGGATCCGACCCAGACTTGAGCGTCAACGATCCGCGTCGCAGCGAGACAAGGTCGGCCGCAACCCCTCCCGCCAATTCCAACTGGGCCTGATAATCCTTGAGCACTGCGCCGAAGGCATGTCCATCCAGACCGGCGAGGGTGGCACCGATGACTCCATTGCCCTGGCCGGAACGGCTGTTGAACTGGGCATTAAGCCGGACGTCCCCTGACCGCAGGTCGACGCCGTCAACCGGGTAGAGGTTGAGCAATTTGGGCAGGTTGGCTTCGAGAGTCGCCTGGGAACTGCCCTCTCCCGACCGCTGGTTCCAGCTCACCACACCGGTGTATTTGGCCAGGACCGTCTTCCCGCTTTGAAACTCCCCGGCCAGCTCGTCCATCTGCAGTACCAGAAAAACGTCCAACGATCCCTTCAACTTGAGGCTGAGCCCGAGGTCCCGGAGACTCTTGCCGCCGGCCTCCAGTCCCACCCGGTCCAGACCGGAATCGAGCGCGAACTTCAATCGACGCCCGTCCCGCTCTGCGGTGATGCTGGAGGTGACATTCAATCGTCCAGTGGGAAGGTTCGTGCCGCCCATGGCCAGCCAGGGGCCGATTTCAAACTGCCGGACTGCGAGCGAATAGGTCGCCTCGCGGAAGCCCGGAGCCCCGCTGGCCCAGGCAATGTTCATGGGCCGGTCCAGGCCGCCCCGGACCACCTCGGCACCCGCCTGGGATACCGACAGGTCCGCGCGCTCCAGCAGGGCCGTCTTGTCCGCCAGATTCACGCTGAACTTGTAGTCGAACGTGGTGTCGGTGGCGGGGGTGACCATTCCGGACTTGGCCAGGGTGAGCCGATTGACCGTCAGCTTCCCAAACGAGGCGAATAACTGTCCGCGCTGGGCAAGGTCGATCCGGCCAGATGCCGCAATGGAGGTCTGCCCGAAATCGACGCCGACCACGGCCCCGGCGAGCCCCAGGGCCGCACGATCGATTCCCTTCAATTCGTAGGACAGGCGCATTTCCTTTTTCTCCAGGTCCACCGGACCGCTGACACCCAATTCCCCCGCCGCCCGGTTGGATTCCGTGATGACCCAGCGCAACTGTTTCAGCTCCGAGGCCGAAGCTTCGATGGTCAGCTTCGACGCCACCCGGGCAAGATCCTTGAAGGCCCCGGAGGCTCCGGTGACCGCCTGATCGATGCTTCCCACCACCCGGGTCGGCTGAAGACGCGCATCCAGATCCGCGGTGATTTCTCCTCCCAGGCGTGCGGAGACCTGATTGGTTGCCGCGGTCAGTGCAACGACCGATGCCAGTGTCACCTTGGCCGGGGCGCCGTTGACCAACTGGTCCACCGAGACGTTCAGGCCGGAAATCTCCGCCGTCGTGGCGCCGTTGGTGGACACCGTGGTCTGCCGCAGCGTTCCGTTTTTCACCGCCACATTTCGGACCTCCAATCGGGGAGTGGCACCGGGGGAGGTCGGCGTGGCGGGCGGCTGGTTTTGGTTCAGCGAGTCCAGAAGCTTGGACAGGTTGCTGGTACCATCGGGATGTCCGGCCACGGTAATCACCGGCGTTTCCACCGTGATTTCGTCCACCCGGGTGGTGCCACCCAGAATCGCGAACAGGCTGTAGCGAAGGCGCACCTCCTGGACCGTCGCCAGCGTTTCTGCACCGATGGGGGTCACTTTGATGTCCCGGAGCACCAGCGACGAAAACGGGCTGAGGGACACGTCGCCGACGGTCAGGTCGCAGTGCAGCGCAGACGCCACCCGCGGAATTACGACCGCCTTGATAACGGGACCGCTGGTCAGCACGAAGTAGAGGACCACGAGGATGCCCAGGGCGGCGCCCAGGAAGACCGGCCACTTGCGACGCGGCTTGAATTGAGAGGTGTCCATGGGAGTGAAAGGAAACTCAGGCGTTTTCGAGGAGGCTGATGTAGTCGGCGATGCCGGCCGCCGGCGTGAACTGCGGGGTGAATCCCAGCTCGTTCTTGACCCGTTTCATGTCGGCCTCGGTGTGAGGCTGGTAAAAGCTGTAGGGGTTCTCGATGTAGTCCGCCGCCAGCTCGGTTCCCAGTTCGCGGTTCAAGACTGAGATAACCTCGTTGAACGAGAACGAATGGCCGGAACCGCAGTTGAAGATTCCACTGCGCTTTACATTGAGGGCGTGGAGGGTCAGCGCCACCACATCCTTCACGTAGACAAAATCCCGCTTGTGTTCGCCGCCGCGGAACACTCGGGGACGCTTGCCCGCCTTCATCTGGGTGTAGAGCTGGTAGATCATGCTGGCGGCCGCCTTTTTGTGCGCTTCGCCGGGGCCGTAGACGTTGAAATACCGGAGCCCGATGATCCGCCACGCCGGAAACCGCCGGGCATAGTCCCGGGCCAGGTTGTCGAGCTGGACCTTGCTAAAAGCATAAATGTTGGCCGGAGCAGGCGGCTGCTCCTCACGCTGGATTCCAGAGCAGACACCATACGTCGCCGCCGAACTGGCATAGACCACCGGTGTTAGATGCGGATGGGCGAAGTCCAGCAGCCGACGGAAGCCCTCAATGTTGTCGTGCGCCTGCAGGGCCTGGTCGTGGACCGTGGTGTCGGTGATGGAGGCCTCGTGGAAGATGGCGTCAAAGACCAGGTCCTTGAATTGACCCGTCCAGTCCAGTCGCGACACGTCCGCCGTGACAAAGTCGCCGCGGAAGCCCTGAAGGTTCCGGAAATCACCGGAACGGAAGTCATCGACCACGACAATCCGGGCGTCGGGATGCCGTTTCTGGAGCTCCAGGGTCAGATTGGCGCCAATGAAGCCGGCTCCGCCGGTGACAAGAATGTTCTGCACGGGGGCAGAAGGTAGGGTGGTCGCTCCCCGCGGCAAGCGCGATGGCAGTTCCATTCCGGGCAACTTCTGCTTCCGGCTCGCCCCTCTTCCCCCCTACGCTCCCCGCTTTGATTCATGTGGGACCGCGAGGAATGGGATGAAATGGGCGAACACGCCTTGGTGGCGCTGGTCGTCGCCGTGGTGACTGTCGCCGTGGTGGCCTTCGGTGGCGTCCGGGGCAGCGAACTGGCCCTGCTTGGGGGCCTCTGTGCCATCACCTTGACGGTCTGGATTGCCCGGCTCTGGCTCAATCCGTCCAACCGGCTGCTGCTCCACCCCATGCTCCTTCCCGGGCTCGGGTTCGTCGGTTACGCCGCGTGGCGGTTGTGCCAGGTGGAGGTTCCCTACCCGGCCCGGCGCGAATTCCTGCTCCTGGTCCTGGTGGCCATCGTGTTCGTGGTGGCCTTGAACAACCTTCATCGCCAGGAACCCACCCAATGGGTGACTCACGCCCTCGTTTGCCTCGGGACGCTGGTGGCCGCATACGCCATTGTCCAATGGGTCAGCCAGTCCAACCGGATCCTCTGGGTGATCCAGCCCGCCCAATACCTCAAGCGAGCCGGTGGCACTTTCGTCAATCCCAACCACCTGGCCGGATTCCTCAGTCTCCTTCTCCCCTTGGCGGTCGCCCAGGTCTTCGTCGGGCGCGCGTCGCCCATCACCAAAATCCTCCACGGATACGCGGCGTTGGTGATGCTGGGGGGGGTCGCCGTGACCATGTCCCGCGGCGGTTGGGTCGCGGTCGCGCTGGGGTTGATGGGAATGCTCGGTTGGCTTGCCTTCCGACGGCGGGAACTGCGCATTCCGGTGGCCATCGCCGCCGCCGTGTTGTGTGTCGGCGGCTGGTTTTTCCTGGAACGCTCTGAAAAGGCCCGGGCCCGGATTGAAAACATCACCCAGGACGGCACTGTGGATTCCGGCACGGGACGCGGGCTGATCTGGCGCCCGGCCCTGGCCATGTGGCGGGACGAGCCGTGGTTTGGTGTTGGCCCGGCCCAGTTTGATGTGCGGTTCCCGCGGTATCGCACCCCCCGCAACCAGCTTTCGCCCGGTTGGGTGCACAACGAGTACATCAACCTGCTGACCGATTACGGCGTGGCCGGTGCCTCACTGGTCGCACTGACGCTGCTGGCCTTGGGCTGGAGCATCCTGAGGACCTCCAAATACGTGGAGCGATCCGCTGGCGACCTCCGGAGCCGGAACAGCAACCGGACCGCCTTTTTCCTGGGCGCCACGGTGGGTCTCCTCTCCCTGGGAGCCCACGCCGTGGTCGATTTCGACCTTCACATCCCCGCCATTGCACTCTCCGCCTCGCTGGTGATGGCGCTTCTGGCAGCGCACGTCCGCTTCGCCACCGAACGGTTTTGGTTCACGCCCCATTGGATTTTCCGGCTGATTCTGACGCTGGCAGCAGCCGGCGCGGTCTATTGGATGGTTCCGTATTCCCTCGCCCTGGGGCGGGAGGGACTCGCCCTCAACCGGGTGGCGCTCCGCCGGGAGGTTTCGCCCGAGCTGATCGCCGACCTCGAATTGGCGGCGCAACAGATGCCGGACAATCCGCGCACAGCCTACGAACTGGGCGAGAACCTGCGCCGCCTGAGCTTCGAGGGCGGAAACGAGTGGCAGGCCCTGGCCGTGAGAGCGGTCGAGTGGCTTACCCGTGCCAGCCAGCTCAATCCCTACGATGCCCGTTGCCATCTGGCCCTCGGCCAGACCTACCGCTGGCTCAACGATCCGGAAAAGGCGGATGCCGCCTTCCAAAAGGCCTATCTCACCGGACCCAATGACATGTTCATCGCGGGAACGCTGGCCTGGTACGCCCTCCAGCAGGGAAAACTCGACGATGCCCGGAAGCTGGCCAAGCAGTCCCTGGAATGGCAGTGGTGGAGCAACGACCTGGCCCGGGAAGTCCTCCTCCAGGTGGAGCAGCAATCCAAGGCCGGTACGCCTTCTCCCTAGGCGCCCCCGATCTTTCCACCGGCGCTTTTTGGATATTCAGCGAGACCGCTTCCCGTTTTCCTTCCCGCCGGCCGAAGGCCATCCGTTGTGAACCCGCAACAGCCACGCGTTCTTGTCATCCCCGCGTCGAACTTTGCCCGCAATCGCACCATCGGCGGCGGTGAGCGCTATGCGCTGGAACTCGCCCGCGCCCTGGCGCAACGCACGCCCACGACCCACGCGCTCTTCGACACCGCCCCGTCCACGACGCAGGATGGAGCCCTCACCCTCCAGACCTATGGGGTCCGGCATCTGGAAGACGCCTGGGTGTTCCCCGGCACCGCGGAAACCTGGCGGGCCATTGCGGAGTTCGACGTCCTTCACCTGCTTTGCTTTCCCACCCGGCTGTCCGAGGCGCTCGTCATCCGCGGCCGATTGAAACACCAGAAAATTGTGCTGACCGACGTCGGGGGCGGCGGCCGAACCCTCAGCGGTTACCTGCAGAAATTTCATCGGCGCTGGGACCTGCACCGACTGGCCCATGGACTCGCGCATCTGTCCGTCCACGCCGGACAATTTTACCGGGACTGGTCCCAGCCGAACGTCACACTCTTCGGCGGAGTGAATCCCCGCCTTCTGGGAAACGAAACAGGCGAACCCCGCGGCTACGCGCTGTTTGTGGGACGACTTCTCCCCCACAAGGGTGTCCTCGAGGCCATCCAGGCGGTTCCGGCCGACGTTCCGTTCCGGGTGGTTGGACGGCCCTATTCCCCCGAGTACTTCTCCCAGCTCCAGTCCGCCGCCCAGGGCAAACAGGTCACGTTCATCACCGATGCGGACGACGCCGAGCTCGCGCGTCAATACGCCGGAGCCAACGTGGTCCTCCAGGTCTCCCTGCCGACCCCGGATGGATTGCCGGACAAGTCGGAACTCCTCGGACTGGTCGCGCTCGAGGGAATGGCCGGTGGCAAGCCGGTAATTGTGACCCGCACCACCAGCTTGCCGGAACTGGTGGAGGACGGCGTGACGGGCTACATCGTGCCGCCCCGGGATCTTTCCGCCCTGGGAGCCCGCATGCAGCAGTTAGTCCGGGATCCCGAGCTGAGCCGCCGGCTGGGCAAGCAGGCCCGCGAACACGTTCAGCTGAACTTCACCTGGGACCGGGTGGCGGAAGTCGCCCTGGGTTTCTACCGCCGCCTTCTCACGGGCAAAGCCAATGACGCCCGGTAACGTACCCATGTCCCGACCGCTTCGGCTGGCCCTGATTTCGTCCGGGGCCGGATACACCACCCGCGGCATCGAGATCTGGATGGACGAACTGGCCGTCCACCTGCCCCGCGAGATGGATGTGGAACTCTGGACCGGTGGGCCGCCGCCGAAGGTCCCGAGGACGGTGCGCCGAATGTGGAGTTTGAACCGGGATCATCCGCGCCTGGCTGGGCGACCGTGGTCGCAGCGTTACACCTGGGAGCAGCTGTCCATGCTGCCGTCCCTGATGGTGGCCCTTCGACGCCACCGTCGGACCGTGGCCTACACCGGTGACCCCGTGGTGGCCTGGCACCTGAAGCGTCTCCAGAAACTCCACGGCGCGGCCGTGGTGTTCATGAACGGAATGCGCCTTGCCCCCGAGTGGGCCCGCCATCTGGATGGCGTTCACCTGCTCGCCCAGCCCTATCTTGACGCTGCCCGGAAGGAAGTCAGCCCCGCCGACGCGGACCGCTTTTTTGCGGTTCCCCACTTCGCCGATATCGCGCGGTTTCGCCCGCCGTCGGAGACGGAGAAGCAGGAGGCTCGGCGGGAATTCAAGGTCCCCGAGGACGCGTTCGTCGTTCTCACCGTCGGCCCCATCGGGACCGTGAGCGGAAAGCGCCTCGACGTTCTCGCCCGGGAGATTGGAGCCTGTCCCGGGGCCGTCCTGCTGCACGCCGGCGGCGACGAGGAGGGGTCTGTGGGAGTTCGTCAGGCCGTTCACGATGCCTTGGGCTCACGGGCCGTGCTCTCGGGGCGGGTGCCGCGGGAACGGGTCGCCCGGCTCTACCAGGCGGCGGATGTCTATTCGCTGGGTTCCTTGGCCGAGCCCTTCTCCATCGCCATCCTGGAGGCCCTGGCGTCGGGACTGCCGGTCGTCCACCACCTCGACGCCGTCATGCGCTGGCAGACCGGCGGGGGAGGATGCGCCGTTTCCATGGAAGCCTCCGGTGCCGCCGCCGCTGTTTTCAGGGAACTGTCGGCTGATAGGACGAAGCGCGTTGAACTAGGGACCGCCGCCCGCCGGCTCGCGGAGTCGCGCTACGCCCCGGGTCCGGTCTGCGCCGACCTGGTGCGGGCGCTCGAGGCCGTGAAACGCCGCCCCTGAACCGTGAACGTCGCCTTTCTCAACGAGAACACCCTGGGCCATACCAGCTACCTGCCCCGCTTCGCCGCCGAATTGAAGCGACGGCCGGAACTCGGTATCCGGCCGGTCATTCTGGACGCCCTTCCGCTTCCACCCGAACTCCAGCGTCTGGGCGATACGTCGATCCGCGGACTCCGAAAGTTCGGTCTCGATTTTCACATCACCCGCTGGCGGAGCGCCATCAGCCGGCACGTCCGACGTCAACTGGATGACCTCCGGGCACGTGAGCGCGTGGACGCGCTGGTTGTCAACACCCAGAGCGCCGGACTCGATCTGGACGGACTTCCCGGACTGCCCGTCTGCGTTGGACTCGACGCCACCTTCCGACAGCTGGCCGATTCGCCCTGGTTTGCGCCCAACGCACCGTCACGCTGGTTGCGCCCGTTCACCTTGTCGGTCCTGCTCCGACGCGAGCGACGCCTCCTGCTTCGGGCGGATCGCCTTCTCCCGTGGTCCGAACGCGCTGCGGGCTCCTTGCGCGCCGATTATGGGATTCCCGATGGGCGCATCACCGTGCTTCCTCCCTCGTTGGATCCCCCGGAGCGACGCGGTCCCCGGACGCCCGGAAACCCACCTCAGTGGCTGTTTCTCGGCGGGGATTTTCATCGGAAGGGCGGCCCCCTGCTCCGGGACGTGTTCGAACACCATTTTTCGTCCCGGGCTGTCTTGCAGGTGGTGACCCAAAGCGACATTCCGTCCGGCCCCAACCTCCACGTCCACCGTGGCGTGGCCGCCGGAAGCGCGGAGTGGCTCCGCCGCTGGCGCGAAGCGGACTTGTTTGTCTTCCCGTCACGCCTGGAAACGTTCGGAATCGTCCTCCTCGAGGCACTCGCCTTCGAAGTTCCCATCGTCACCTCCGAGGCCGGAGCCGCACGGGAAATTCTCGGCGCAGGCCCCTCCGGTTCCACCGCGCGTTTCGGCACCCTGCTACCCACGCTCAACGGGGAGTCCCTGCGCGCCGCCCTGGAATCCACCTTCGCCCGGCCGGAGGAAACCCGCCAGGCCGCGCAGATGGGTCGGAACTGGTTTGAGGAACGCTACACCCTCCACCGGAACACGGAACGACTCGCCCTCGAAGTGCAGCGGGTTACCGCCGCGACGGCCCGCGCTTGAAGGTCCTCTGGGCGACGATCACTTGAGATCGTCCGCCTTGTGGAAACCGTCCTTCACCACGGTGTCCATCAGGTTGGCTTTATCGACCACCACGACATCCTCGAGGATGCTGGGAACCTTCTTGAAGCCGTTGTCGACCGAACCATTGGCGATCACCACCTGTCGATTGGCCATGGCCACTGCCACCTCGGCCGCACGATCTGCCAGTTTGGCCAGCGGCTTGTAGATGGTCATGGTTTGGGCGCCCCGCTGGATGCGCTGGCAGGCCGCCAGCTCCGCATCCTGTCCGGTGACGAGCACCTTGCCGGCGAGTCCTTCCTCGGTAAGCGCCTGGATGGCGCCACCCGCCGTGCCGTCATTGGACGCCAGGATCGCGTCGATGTTGCGCCCCTTCGCCGAAATGGCGGCATTGACGATTTTCTTGCCATTCTCCGGCTTCCAGTCGAGCGCCCAATCCTCAAACACCACCGTGATGTCCCCGCGATCGATCAGCGGCTGCAGCACGGAATCCTGGCCCGCCTTGAACTGGACGGCGTTGTTGTCGGTTTTGGAACCATAGATGCGAACGAGGTTGGCCTTCCGTCCCTTGAGCTGGTTGACCAGGTACTCCGCCTGCAGGACTCCCACCCGGAAATTGTCGAAGCTGATGTACAGGGTGATGTCCGAATCGCGGATCAGCCGGTCATACGACATCACCGGAATGCCGGCCTTGAGGGCGGCGTTGGCCCCCTTGGCCATGGCCTCGCCGTTGTGCGGAACAATGACCAGGACATCGACACCCCGGCTGATCAGGGATTCCACATCCTGCATCTGGCGGCTGTCGTCGGAATTGGCGGACTGCACAGACACCTCGGCTCCCAGCTCGGTCGCCTTGGCCACGAACCGGTCGCGGTCCCGCTGCCATCGCTCCTCCTTGAGGGTATCGAGGGAAAGGCCGATGCGAATTTTCCCCGGCCGCGCGGACGACGCAGTCCCGCCGGACGCCGACGCCGACGCAGCGTTGCCGCCGTCGCGCGTTCCGCGGTGGGACAGGACGACACCGATCAGGATGCTGAGCGCGAGCGATGCGGTGACCAGCAGGATTCGCGGATTCATGGGGCAAACAGGAGGCGCCCGAGTGAACCCGGAGGGCGTAGAAGGGCCAAGCCGAATTGTCCGTCTCGACGACGGGAATTCGGAAGAAGGAGGCTGCCGTTTACAGGTTCAGCGGGCCGGCAGGCCGGCGACGCGGTAATGGGCTGCAATTTCCTCTGGAGTCAGCGCCCGATCGTACACCGCCACTTCATCCAAGCGTCCCGCGAATCCGATGTCCCGGTTTGCTCCTCCTCCAAGGATCAAGGTCGACGAATCGGATAGGTTTTCCGGAGTCCCGCGCGCCTCGAGTTCGGGAGCGGCACGTCCATCCAGATGGAGGGTCACCTTCTCCCCCGACCGGACAAAGACCAGATGATGCCACCGACGCCAGCCCAACTCGGTCGAGCCGATGGAGACCGAATCCTTCCCAATGCCCATGTTGAAAAACAGCCGGCCGACGCCTGGGGCCTGGTTGGTTCCGCCGATGCCGAACTGATCTCCCGGGGAGTTCCCGCCCAGAGCCCGCGAGAACAGTATGCCGGTGATTCCGCGAGCGTCGGTGGGAAGGCCATTCCAAAACCACAGCTCCACGGAATAGGAACTTCCCAGATACGGAGCTTGGGCGATCACCCGTCCCCCGGCCAGGTGGATGGCCCGGTTGATGGTCTCGCCCGAAAACGAATTGGGCGCCTCAGGCCGGGTCGGCTGGAAACCGACGGTTCCACTTGCACCGGGAAGAAACAGCGCGACGCCCGGTTCGATCACGGCCGGGTGATTCAGCGGCGTCGAGTCAAAAAGCGCTGGCCCCGAGGCATCCTCCATCCTCCAGTAGGCCGCCGGACGCGAGTTCAAGACCGCTTCCGCATAGGGCCCCGCGGACGCCCGAATGGGACGCCGCGGACGGCCCGACACCACCTCCAAAAGATCGAGCAGGACTCCGGCGATTTCCGCTTCCGCCTTGACCTCGAGTCCGGCAGTCCGGGCGGGCCAGGTGGTGTATCCACCGAGGGAATGCTGTTCCACCGGCGGGATGTAACCCTCCGCGCCATTGGCCAGCTCGATGTTAAAGGTTTGGGTAAGCGGGCTCTGCGCCTTCAATTTGAGTCCCGTCAGGGCAAACACCTCGTTGGGAATCGCGGTCAGGCCCACATCTCCAATCCGGATCGCCTGGAGTTTGAGCTGTGCGCTTCGTGCTTCATGAAGGTGCAGTGCCTCCAGCGCGTAAACTTCGGGAAGGGTCGCCGGTAACCGGTCCTCCAACCCCGCCGCCACCTTCCGGGCCCAGGCCAGACGGGATGCGTCCGGAACCCGGTATGCCAGGCGCAGTTCACGTTCCGCCATTCTCACCGGAACCCAATTAAGAAAATGCATCCCCTGCCACACCGACGCCGCCCGCTCCGCCACCGCCTGGGCATAGGCGTCGTATCCGATGTCCGTTGCCGGCGCGCTGTAATCCATCCACATGAGATCCCCGCTGGTTCCCTGGGACATCATGGCGACAAACGGGGTTTTCCCCTGGCCCGGCGATTTCCCGGCACCGATCCGGGAGGCGACGTGCCGGACAAACCGTCCGTAGTAATCCGACGACAGCAGCGGCGAGCCATAATAGTGCTGCGAATAATTGGCCAGGAGCGCCAGGGGTCTGCCATCGGCCGCCTTCACTCCGATCACCGAAAGGGCCGGATCCACCGGACCCGAGGGCCCCACGACATCCGGACTCTCGTGACCGGGATGCATGTGGGCGCGGACGTTGGTCGACCCAAACGGATCGGTGAGCAGGCGATCGGGCCTCCGAATCCAACGGCGATTGAACGTGTGCTCCCAGTCGTCAATCACTCCCCATCCGATCTGCGCCGGCTCAAGGCGCCCGATCGCCCCTGCGATGGCTTCCGCAATCCTCGGAATCAGAAACTCGGCATATGCCGGGTCCGGACGCGAACCCAGGCACCCCATGGCGGACGGTGCCGAATGAGTATGGGTCGCCGAAACGAGCATCCGGTCGGTGGGGAGACCGGTCGCCGCCTTCGCCGCATCCTTGGCCCGATCGATCAGGTCCCGCGGCACCATGCAGGTGTCCACCACCGCAATGACGATCCGGTTTGTGCCATCATCCAGGGCGAGCGCCCGGACCATCAGGGGATCCACCGTGTTCGTGCCCGTCCGTTCGGTGAACATGGCGTTGACGCGCACCGGATAGCGGGTCGGGGTGATGTCCACTGTATGGGCTCCCGCCCGGAAGGGTTGCCTGGATTCGTCACCCCGACCTGGCCCCGCTGAAGCCAGAAGAGCCAGCACCACCAACGACAGTCCGCGGATTAGGGCGGGCGGCAAGATCATGGTCAGGAAAACCTCAAACATCGAATGCGCTGGCCACCCCATTCTCAGAGCGTCGTGGATTCATGGTCTGGGCGTCGCGAGCCACTCTGTACCGCAAACAAAAAGAAAACCAGCCGCCGTTCAGATCCCGGGCGGCCTCGGCCCCGGACCCCGGATTCCCGGGCCAGGACCTGGCCGAAGCTGGGGCCGGGTTCCGGTGCGTTTCCCTTCCAATTCCGCCTTTACCCATTCCAGACGCCGTTGGTACCAGTCGGCCAATGTGCCGTCCTCAAATCGGGCAAAACCCTGGGGTCGCGGTCCACCCGGCCGACTCCCCGGTGGCGGTTCATTCCCAGGGGATGGTTCGAAGGGGGGACGGGGCATCGGAACCTCCCGACCCAGCGCCACCCGCTGGAATGATGCCCACGCCGCGGGCGACTCCAACTGCACAGCGTCCTGAACCGTGGCCGCCAGAACCGATGCCAACTCCAGCACCGTCGTTGGAGCCATCACTCCTGCGGTCAATTCCCGAAGTTCCTGCCGGTAGCGATCGGCCCATTCCGGCTGAGAGAGGACCCGATCCATCAGCCGATTGGGAGGCACGTGGGGTTGAAGGATACTGAATTCGGCCTGCGCGCGCCGCGGACCGGCTCCCGGGTGCCCCCCAAAGGTCTCATTCAGATCCCAGGGAATGAAACGGAACAGTCCCTCCTCGACCGGCAGGTATCCGTAATAATTGTGGCCGGTCCCCAGAAAGGAATCGTAGTTGGCCAGCAGCGCATTGACCGCCACGAAGCGGAGGAAGGCGGGAACATCCAGGCGCCGCGGAAGCTCACGGACAAAGGTCAGCTCATCCGCTTCCGCGATGATCCGGGTCAATTCCATGAACTGCTCCCGCTCCGCAGACGTGCCCTCGGTCTTTGGCTCGTAGCGGGCCGTATAGGCGGCCCACGTCGGACCCAGATACTCCAACCCCCGCACTCGCTCCGGTTTCAGGAGGAGACCGTTCCGGTTCCCAAACCGGTCCCTAAGGAACTGCCCCTCCACCGGTTCCACCACGGTGTACAGGCCCAGGTATTCATTGGTGCGGACGCCCGAAACCGTCAGGTAGACGCGCGCAAAGGCGGTCCGGGGCGCCGGAATCCCCGCCCGCCGGAACAGCTCGTACGCGAGGGCCTCCCGAAACTGCGTCGCGTCGTTCACGTTATTGTTCAGCACCACTTCCTGCTGTCCCAGCAGGGTCCGTCCCTTCGCGCCGCGATTGAAATCCAACTTGAAGGGTCGCTTGAGGGACGACCTCGACATGTTGAAGGACGAATTCCCCTTGAAGCGCAGACTGACGTTGGTGAACGACTCACCCGCGCCGGAGAACGTCGCCGTCGACCACGGATATTCCCGTTCCGCCGGCCCGGGAGTGAAACGCCGCCCCCCAGGACCGAAATCTTCCCGGGGTTGCAGCGTTGCCCATTGGGAGGACGTCAACTCGAGATGGAAGGTCCACACATTGGTCCCACCGAAGAGGGGTGCCACTGATTCAGCCGCGGTGGCCCCGGTCAGGTCGAATGGAGACCCGATCGCCACCACCACAATAAATCCTATCCACAAAAACCCTCTCCGAACCGTCATACCGCAAACTCTGCCCGGATGCCGTCTCGGAAATCGACGAAAGTCGGCAGGCTCCGGACGAATCCTCGGATTCTCTACAGTACCTCAGGGGACCCGAGGCCAGCTAAAGCTCGAGGCACTTGGCCGCATCGGTAGAAGGGTTCTGTGAAGCGGTGGCCCGCTGAAGTCCCTCCCCAATCAGATCCAGGCACCGGTGAAGAGTCCGCAAGTCGCTCCCGCGCCACGAGGAAGGCACCAACCGCAATGGGGAGGCCAGCACCGTCAAAAGCCTCCACTGCCGCCGTAGGTGGGCGTGAAACTCAGGTCGTCGCTCGGCCAAATAACGGTCCAGCATGGAAATGATCCATCCATCCGTCACGCCTGCCTTGGTCAGCGAAAGCACAAACAGGAAGAGATCCCGTATCTGGGCCGTCCAGATCGACATGACTTGCAGGGGTTCCTCTTCAAGATCCAGGAAAACAACTCCCTCACTGCTCCAGGCCATATCCCGAAGGAACGGTCGTCCATGAGCCAATCCACGGTCGTGAAGGTCGAGGAGCGCGTCACCGGCTTGGTCGACAATGGTCCTGGCGACCGCAGCGTGTCCCGTCAGGACCACTTCGAGATTCTCGCCGGCATGTTCCGTCGTCAGTTCCTCCTCGGTGCAGCGGACAACCCGTGGCACACGGACTCCGGCACGGGCAAACTCCTGCATCCGGCGTCCCTGTCGCAATAGGTTCCCCGTCGAATAGCACGGCCGGAGAATAGGAATGAACACCAGGAGCGCCATGAGCACGCGCGCCAGATTGCGCTTGTTCTCGGGACGCTTGGTCCAGACTCCGTTGGCAAATTGAACCGATGCGGACATAACAACCACCACGACCGGCGGGCGACGGCAAGAGCGGACCCCACGGCACAAGCGGCGAGTATGACAAATCCCGGCACCGGCGACGACAAGGAATTCCACGTGCACATGAGGGGACAAACGGGCCCGACGAAGTCCACGCCGGAAAATGAAAGGCCCGAACCGGCATTCGTCCGGTTCGGGCCCAAGCTTCGGCGCGATCACACGCGCCGTTGAGGTTGTGGAACGGCGTTCCGGCTATTTTGCCGCCTTGATAATATTGTCCAAGGTCAGGAATCCGGTTCCGGCATCATGGAGCTGCCACAGGAACGAGTAGGGCGCGCCTTCAAAGGGGTCGTAGGCCACGCCACCATCCGAGGCCAGCGGAAGCCCTGTTGCCGCCTTTTTCAGGATGCGCTCGGCCTCCGCCTGCTGAATTCCCGGTTTGCGCTGGGCCAATGTAGCCGCCAAGCCGGTGACGTGCGGCGCCGCCATGCTGGTACCCCACAGCGTGTAATAGCCGACGGCGTTGGAGAACGCCGGCTTGTACGGCCCGACGATCGACGCACCCGGGGTGCAGACGTCGAGCTCCTTCCAAGTCTGCCCGAGGTCCGGATTGGGACGTGAGCTGAATTCCTCGAGGTAATCCTGCCAGTTGTTTCCCCAGTAGTCCCGGGTGTTGAGTTTCTCCGGAACATTGTTGAGCCACCACCGGGTCTGGGGCGGGCGGACCAGCCACTGTTCGGTCCAGCCGCCGGCGGCCGCCGAAATCACCTGGGGATAGGCACCGGGCCAGCCCATGCCTTCTGTTCCCGAATTCCCGGCTGAAGCGACCACGAGAACGCCGCGGGCGATCGCGTGATCAATGGCCTCCTCGATTGCAGGCGTCGGCTCGGAGCCGCCCAGGCTCATGTTGATCACGATCTTGATCTTCAGCGAAGTCGCCAGATCGGCCACGTAGCGGATGCCCGCCACAATCATTTCGTCGGTGCCGCCCGAAAGCCCAATGGCACCGTCTGGCGTGTTCACAATCCATGAATCCAGGACCTTCACGGGGATGATGGAAACCTTGGGTGCGACACCCTGGACAAAGAAATCCGCCGTGGCTGTGGCGAAACGGTATCCGACGATGGTGCTGGTCACATGGGTCCCATGTCCCGAAGTCAGGCCGGTATCGAACGTGGTCGTCTGCAATGGCCCGATGACAATGTCATTCGCCACGGGGTCCCAGGTGATGCTGTGGGTGAATCCAATGCCCAGGTCGGATCGGATG
>JBGAPN010000035.1:0-3935 GCA_044221235.1 Limisphaerales bacterium | reverse complement strand
CGCAACAAAAATGCCGTCTCCACCGTTCCCGTTGGCTTCGGCATTGACCATGTCGACCCAAAACGGGGTGTACGTTGCGGGTCCGTTGCCCTGAGGACTGGGGGCTCCCGGAGACGTCCCCATCGGTTCTGCGAGGGATTCCTTCACGATGGACGTGTCGTACTTGAGGGAATAGACGGGGACCTGGGCCGAAGCCGGTACCGCCGCAATCACGCATCCCAGCACTGTGGAGACCCCGACGCAACGCGTCAGGCCCTGTATGAGTTGGTTGATGTTCATGTATGTGGATGGATCATTGAATGGCCAAGTACCGAATGGGTATTGGAGGGGGCACCGGAACTTGGGGATCACGGATCGATTACGCCGACTCAGCGGGCTTGGAAAGCATTTCCTCTGGAATTTCACCCCAAACGGAGTCGTCACTCTGGAACCAACACGGCCGCACCCCGGAGCTGACCCCTTCGAAGCCGTTCCAGAGCCTTGTTCGCCTCCGACATGGGAAAGGGCTCCACTTCGGTACGAATCGGAATTCGCGGTGCCAGTTGGAGAAACTCAAGGCCGTCCCGTCGCGTCAGATTGGCCACAGAGCAAACCGACCGTTCCTTCCAAAGCCACTCGTAGGGAAAGGACGGAATGTCGCTCATGTGGATTCCGCCACAGACGACCTGTCCTCCCGGCACCACCGATTGCAAGGCCCGCGGCACCAGGGATCCCACGGGCGCAAAGACGAGCGCGGCATCCAGGGGAACCGGCGGGTCTGACTCCGAATCCCCGGCCCACACCGCTCCCATCGACCGCGCAAAGGATTGGGCATCGACATCCCCAGGACGCGTAAAGGCATAGACCTCCCGTCCCTGGAACCGCGCCACTTGTGCCACGATGTGCGCCGCGGCGCCGAACCCATAGATCCCAATCCGCTTCCCCGGACCCGCCTTGGAAAGCGTCCGATATCCGATGAGTCCGGCGCAAAGCCAGGGAGCCATCGCCACCGGCGACGGCTCCGACCCGCCGGGAAGCGGCAGACAGTAGCGGGCTTCGGCGACCGCCCATTCGCCGAAGCCCCCATCCCGCGTATAGCCGGTGAATTCCGCCCGTTCACACAGATTCTCGCGTCCCTCCCGGCAGTACCTGCAGTCTCCGCAGGTCCAACCGAGCCAGGGAATCCCCACCCGATCCCCGATCCGCAGACCAGTGACGGCCGAACCGAGGACGTCCACCCGGCCCACGACTTCATGCCCCGGGATCAGCGGCCGTTTCGGATGCGGGAGTTCGCCGTCGACAATGTGGAGGTCGGTCCGGCACACCGCGCAGGCTTCGACCCGGACCCGCACCTGACCCGGCCCCGGCTCCGGACGTTGAATCTCCACCCACTCCAGCGGATGCCCCGGCGACCTCAGCAGCATGGCCTTCACCGCGGCACGCTAACCCGGTTCAGCCTCCGATGAAACCCAAACCCGGGTTTCCCGTGCCAAGAGATGCGCGACATCCGGCAATCCAGGGCAAGCCGCGCCCGCCGTTCGCAAAGAGGATGGCGCCCAGTCCTATCCGAAACATTCAACTGGGACGGCGCCCGCTATAGTGGCATAGACTCTTCACATGAATCCCCTGCCAACATCTCCCCCGTCTCCATCGCCACGATTCATCCGCTGGTTTTCCGACATCACGCTGGCGGACCTGCCCGTGGTCGGGGGGAAGAACGCATCGCTGGGGGAGATGTACCGGACACTAACGCCCCGCGGCGTGCGTGTTCCCAATGGATTCGCCGTCACCGCCGACGGATACCGTCACTTTCTGCGCTCCGCTGGACTCGACGAACGCATCCGCAAACGGATCACCGCACTCGACACTCGCGATGTCGAGTCCCTCCGGTCCGCCGGTTCCGACATCCGCCACATGATCCTCGGATCGGAGATGCCATCCGATTTGGTGGCCGAACTCGCCACCGCTTACGTGACGCTCGGCGGCAGCTCAAGCCGGCCCGTCGACGTCGCCGTCCGCAGCAGCGCCACGGCGGAAGACCTGCCCGATTCGAGCTTTGCCGGACAGCAGGAGACCTATCTCAACATCCAGGGCACCCCTGCCCTGATTGAAGCGTGCCGCCGCTGTTTCGCCTCGCTGTTCACCGACCGCGCCATCAGCTACCGGGCCGATCGGGGCTTTGATCCCGCCAGCATCGCCCTTTCGGTCGGCGTTCAACGGATGGTCCGCTCGGATCTCGCCACCAGCGGCGTGATGTTCACCCTCGATACCGAAACGGGCTTCCGGGATGTCGTGCTGATCAACGCCGCCTACGGACTGGGCGAAAACGTCGTCCAGGGCGCCGTGAATCCCGACGAATGCTACGTCTTCAAGCCGACGCTCAAGACCGGCTTCCAGCCCATCCTCCAGAAGATCATCGGAACGAAGGAATTCAAACTGGTGTACGACGTCGGCGGTGGTCGCATGGTCCGAAACATCCCCGTACCACCCGGGGATCGAGCCCGATTTTGCATCTCCGACGCGGACGTCCTGGAACTCGCGCGATGGGCCTGCCTGATTGAGGACCACTATTCGGCGCAAAAGGGGCATCCGATGCCCATGGACATCGAGTGGGCGAAGGACGGACTCACCGGTGAGCTGTTCATCGTCCAGGCCCGGCCCGAAACGGTGCAGTCCCGGAAGGCGTCCGACTTCATCGAGGTGTATCATCTCCAGCGCAATGGTGCGGTCCTCGCCCGCGGACGCAGCGTGGGCGAGAAGATCGCCACGGGTCGCGTCCGGGTGATCGCCGGTCCCCAGGCACTGCATGAGTTTCAGGACGGCGAGGTGTTGGTGACCGACAAGACCGATCCCGACTGGGAACCCATCATGAAGAAGGCCGCCGCCATCGTGACCAATCGAGGAGGGCGGACCTGCCATGCGGCGATCGTCAGCCGCGAACTCGGCGTCCCGGCAGTCGTCGGAACCGAGCACGGCACCGAGCAGCTGCATACCGGACAGGACGTAACGATTTCCTGCGCGGAGGGCGACACGGGGTTCATCTACGAGGGCATCCTGCCGTTCGACCGGCACCGGACCGACCTCAAGTCACTCGGCCGTCCCCGGACCCGGGTGATGATCAACGCCGGCAATCCCGAGGAAGCCTTTGCCCTGAGTTTCCTTCCCAACGACGGCATCGGACTCGCCCGCGAGGAATTCATCATCTCCAACTACATCAAGATTCATCCGCTGGCTCTGGTGGACTACCACACGCTCCCGCCCGGGGTGGTGAAGGACCAGATCGACCAGTTGACCCGGGGCTACGACGACAAACCTTCGTTCTTCGTCGACAAACTGGCCCAGGGCGTCGCGATGCTGGCGGCGGCGTTTTACCCGCGGGACGTCATCCTCCGGCTCAGCGACTTCAAGACCAACGAATATGCCAATCTGATCGGCGGTACCCCGTACGAACCCCAGGAGGAAAATCCAATGATCGGGTTTCGGGGCGCCAGCCGCTACTACCATCCGCGCTACCAGGCGGGTTTCGCATTGGAATGTCGGGCCGTGAAACGGGTCCGGGATGACATGGGGCTGACCAACCTCAAGGTCATGATTCCCTTCTGTCGAACGCTGGATGAGGCGAGGCGGGTCCAGGAGGAAATGGCCCACCATGGACTGTGCCGGGGCGAGAACGGGCTTGAGCTCTACGTGATGTGCGAGATTCCCAGCAATGTGATCCTGGCCGAGGAATTTTGTGACCTTTTCGACGGATTCAGCATCGGTTCCAACGACCTGACCCAGCTCATCCTTGGGGTGGACCGTGACTCGGAGATCGTTGCGCCGATCTTTGACGAACGAAATCCGGCGGTAAAACGGATGATCGCCCAGGTCATTGCCACCTGTCGTGCCCGAAAGCGCAAGATCGGCATCTGTGGCCAGGCCCCCAGCGATTACCCGGAGTTTGCCCGCTTCCTGGT
>JBGAPN010000550.1:0-3104 GCA_044221235.1 Limisphaerales bacterium | reverse complement strand
AGGACCAGCTTGCGACGTTGCGCCAAGGGCACCTTCCGATTCACCAACAGATCTTGAATCTTGGTTTCCTTGGGGAATCCCAGGGGACGAAAACGGTCGCCCGGACGCCAGTGTCGCAGAAGAATCCTGTCCCCAACCAATTCGGCGTCAAATTGCTCCGTGCCAGATAGATGACGGTTCAGCACACCTCGGAATAAAATGGTCCGGATGGAGACTCGGGTTCCCGCAAGGGTGCGTTGGACGGCGGTTGGCTTCACTGGAACTGACGTTTCTCCGGTCAAATGGGGCATCGCCGGTCGGCGGGGCCGGGATTGGATGGCACCCGCGGGTGACCGCTCGAGATTCACACCTCCGGCACGCGAAATCGGAAGGAGTCCGCACCGCAGTCGTTCCACGGTTTCGAAGTCGCTCAAATGCCCCAGTTCCCAGAGCTGCTGGCGCACGACAGCCCGCTGAACCGCCACATGGAGATCCACAAATGAGACTCCGGCCGGATGGGCTCTCCATTGTGTGGCCGCAGTGGCAACGTAGTCCGCCTCGGCTCCAACGACCTCCGCCATGCGGGTTAATGCGGCTCCCAGCGAAGGATTGTATTCCCGTTCCAGAAAGGGCCGAAGTTCGTGGCGCAGCCGGTTTCGCTGGAATCCCGTGTCAGTATTGCTGGAGTCCACCCGGTATGAGACACCCTCCCGGGCTGCATAGTCGACAATGTCACTGCGGCGGATGTCCAGCATGGGACGGACAATCCGGATCCGACGGTCAAATGCCGACTCCGCTGCCCAACCCATTCCGCCCAGACCGTCGCCTCCGGTGCCCCGAAGGATTCGAAGCAGGACGAGTTCGACCTGATCATCTGCGTGGTGGGCCAGGGCCAGCGTCCCAGATTGGGATTCCACCGCGACTTGGTTGAGAAATCGGTGGCGCAGCCGGCGGGCGACCATCTCGACCGACTCCCGGCTTTGTCTCTGGGAATCGCGAACGTCCAGTCGCGCTGATACGAACGGCAACCCCCAAGATTTGGCGATGTCCCGGACCCATCGTTCGTCGTTCTCGGATTCTTCTCCGCGCAGTTGGTGGTTTGCATGGGCCACCGTCAAATGAAGGGGAATCGCTGCCGCCAGTCTCCGGAGGACGTCCAGCAACACCATCGAATCAATCCCGCCCGACACCGCCACCACCACCTTGCCATCCTGTGGGACCAATTCACGGGATTCGAGGTTCTGATGAATTCGGCGGACCAAAGCGGTCATGGGTTCAGGGTAGGGGAGACCATCGATTCGAGTAAACGCGACTTGCTGTTCCCCGGAACGGCCCGGGGCTGAGCGCTCCTGGAGTCGAATCTTGCACTTGGCGATGGGACCCGGGCTCCGTAGCGTGACGCAACGCGCATGAGGTTCACGCCGTTGGGGCTTGCTATTCTGTTGACCGCCGCGGCGTTGGGTGAGGAGACAAACCCGGCGTCAGGCCCAGGTGCGTCCCAAAAAACGCTGGTGATCACCTCAGCCGATGGTCAGGGCGAAGTGGACTTCGATCGTCGGACGCACATCGCCACGGCGCGAAATGGGGTGATTGTTCGGTACGACACCGCTGTTCTGACGGCGCGTCAGATTCGCATCACTCCCGATTCCACCCGGATCGAGGCGGAAGGGGATGTCTCCGTCCAGTTCACCCGCCCGGACGGCGGCACGGTGCTGTGGCGCGGGGAGCGGGTGAGCTACGATTACGTCAACCGCACGGTCGAAGCCGAGCAGTTCCGATTTGGGCAGGCTCCGTATTTCGCGGCAGGTGATCAACTGAAGGGCGGGCAAACCAACGCGGTACAGACCGCAATCAATGCCTTGGTGACCACCGACGACGTGGAAGATCCGGGATTCCGCATCAAGGCAAGGACCATCACCGTCACCAACAACGAGACGGTGACCGCGGAAGACGCCACCGCGTTCGCGGGGCCGGTCCCGGTGTTCTATTTCCCCAAGTTTACCGAGACGTTGGGCAAGCGCCGGTTCTATTGGAGGGCCACTCCAGGCTATCGAAATGTCTGGGGCGGCTTCGTCCTTGGCTCCTACAACCAGAACTGGAATGAAAATGTCCAGACAGCCCTGGAGCTGGATTACTACACCAAGCGTGGCCCGGGCGTGGGGCCGTCGGTCAATTATGACATCGGCAAGTGGGGGCAGGGGTCCGGTCAGTTCTATTACGTCCACGACAAGGATCCGGGAACCGACCAATTCGGAAACCCCATCTCGGAGAATCGCGAGCGGGTTTATTACACCCATACCGCAAACCCTTGGGAGGATTTCTACGCCAAGGCGGCCGTCCGGTATCAGTCGGACCCCAACATCGTCCACGATTTCTTCGAGGACGAATACCGAGCGAACACCCAGCCGCTGACCCTCCTGGAGGGCCAGCAGCTGTGGAAGAATTTCAGCATGGGAATGACCGTCGTGCCGCAGGTCAATTCCTACCAGCAGCAGGTCACGCGGCTTCCGGAATTGTCGCTGAACGGGGCACGGCAGCAGTTGGGTCCCACGCCACTATATTACGAAAGCCAAAGTTCCGCCGGTTATCTGGAGTTTCGTGGCGGCGATTATTCCCCGCAGAATTACGCCGCATTCCGTTTTGATTCGCTCCACCAGGTGTTCCTGCCGTACACGGCGTTTGGCTGGCTGAACTTTGTTCCAAGGGTGGGCGGCCGGTATACGCATTACTCGGATACCACCGGCTTGGACCTCGATGCCCAGGATCGCTGGATGTTCAACACGGGAGCGGAACTGAGCGCCAAGGCGTCGGCGCTGTGGAAAGGCGTCCACAATGAATTCTTTGCCCTCGACGGCCTCCGGCACGTCATCCAGCCGTCATTCAACTACGCCTACGTTCCGACGCCGAATGTGCTTCCGTCGGAAATACCGCAGTTCGACCGCCGGGTACCGTCCCTGGAGTTGAATCCGGTCAATTTCCCCGACAACAATTCCATCGATTCCCTCGATTACCGGAACGTCCTTCGGTTGTCGCTCTTCAACCTCCTGCAAACGAAGCGGGCAGGGGTGGTTGAGCCGTTCGTGTCCTGGCAGCTGTACACCGACTGGAATGTGGGCGACCAGCCA
>JBGAPN010000549.1:0-3106 GCA_044221235.1 Limisphaerales bacterium | reverse complement strand
GGTATGCTCCCTCCTCGCGCCTCGTCATCAGGCCGTTTCCGCAAAAACAGGACCCCTCTGAGTTCTCGGACAGGCTCTGAGAGCCTCAGGTTCCCGGCGCCCGGCAGCCGACTGACAGAAGCACGTTCGCCCAAAGTGCCTGGTCGCCCGTCTGGATGGTCAGCACGTGGTCGGAGGACTCCACCGCCTGGTAGAAATCCCACTTGAGGATGGGCACCAGCGGAGTGTTGAGGTTTGCCTCCTGCAGGAGGGTGCGGAATTCCTGCCAGACGGGAGGTTCGCCAAACTTCGCATAGGGATCATCCGCCGGAATGCCCATGGTGTTCACATGGTCGATGGGAATCGCTGTCAGGACGGCTCGAAGCGCTTGTGACACGGTCACCAGTCCGGGACACAGATTCAGGGAAACGACCCGCGCGTTGGGTCCCTTCTTGGTGGATGCGGGGTAATTGCCGTCGGCGATGAGGATCTTGGCGTGGTGTCCTGCCTGGCCGAGGATCGCATTGATCTCGGGATGAATCAGCGTGTGCTTGAGCATGCGGGAAAAGGGAAGATAGCGCGTGAGTCCGGGGCGACGCCTATTTCAGGTCTTCGCCCGTGGTGAGTCCTCCGATCGTCCAGTCCAGATTGTACTCGCCGTACGGTGCGGTGCGGTTGAGCTGGTTGGTCTTCACGTAGGCGGAATGGCCGTCGACGAAAAGGATGGGCCAGCCGCCCCGGCCGTGGGCGAGGTTTTTGTCGAACATGTTTCCGAACTCGGGTTCGGCAAAGCAGCTGGTGACGGCCTTTTTGGACGGCGACTTGACCTCGGACATCCGCCGCTGGGTTAGCTTGGGACTGCCGGTGTCGTCGTTGTAGAATTGGTGGTAGTAATAGTAGGAGTTCCCAAACAGCAGGTCATTGGTGCGAATACCCCCGTTGGCAGCGCCATTGACCTTGACCCAGGCGACGTTCCAGGCGGGCGGTTTGTCACCAGGACAGAGGTAGAAGGAGCGATTGTTGGTGCTGATGTACGGATTGTAGAGCTTCAACAGGTCAACGAACGGCATGTGCGGCCAGGCGCGTCCGGAAAACGGGAAGCGGTCCTGGTGGTCAGTGGTGTACATCACCAGGGTGATGCCGATCTGGCGCAGGTTGGAAATGCATCGGGCCGTCACCCCTTTCATCTTTGCCCGAGACAGCGCCGGCAGGAGCATGCCTGCCAGGATCGCAATGATGGCAATGACCACCAGCAGCTCGATCAAGGTAAAGGCCCAAAGCGGTTGGCGAGATCTCGTTCCGGCCGGTTGGGGAAGCATGGTGGACGGATTATCATGACCCTTCTGGCTTCGCCACTGTTCAGTTGAATCGCGGGAAGAAAACAAACACGAGGGAGTGCGACAGCCCCCGTGGTTGGCAAATGGAATCCCGGCTGCTCTAGTTCTCCCATGCAATGCCTCCGTTCACGTCCGGCCATATCGACCCTGTTTGCGGCCGGATTTCTGCTGGCGGGCTGTGTCACGGATTCCGGCCCCACGCTCAAGGATTGGGAGGGATCCGAACTTCGGGTGACCCGGATTGTCCTCGAAGGAGCGCCGGTCCCGATTCCCAGTCCCTCGCCGATCACCATGACCCTTGAGGCGAATGGCAAAATCTCCGGGCGCTCCACCGTCAATCGGTACTTCGGAAGCTTCGCACGAAACCCGAACGGCTCCCTGACTTGGACGGGAGCCTTGGGCGCCACCCGCATGGCCGGTCCGGAGGGAGCGATGAAGACGGAATCCAGCTTTTTCGCGGCCTTGGGCGGGACCTCAGAACTTCGCGTTGGAAGTGACCTGCTTGTGTTCCAGTCTGCGGACCAGAAGAACGTGGTGGAGGTCAAACGTCGTTGACGGGATCCCGGTTGCCTTCCGTTTGAAGGGAAAACTCATCCCATCGTCTTTTTCCAATGGTGCTGTTGCCCAAGTCAGTTCAAGGCCGAGGTCTGTGGGTCGCCGCCGTCCTCGCGGTGACCGCTCGGGCCTTTGCTGCGGAGGTGTCCAACCAAGCCCTGGCCATTTTGGAGCAGAACTGTTTCAAGTGCCACGGGGCCAACCGATCGGAGAATGGACTGCGTCTTGACGTTGGTTCGGAAGCGCTGAAGGGCGGCGATCACGGCCCGGCCCTGATTCCCGGCAAACCCGGAGAGTCGCTGCTGATGAAGGTGGTTACCGGCACCCACGGGGAACTGCCTCGGATGCCCCGGAAGGCGGATCCTCTGCAAACCAGCCAGGTGGAATTGCTGCGGGAATGGATTCAAGTGGGTGCCCCCTGGCCGGCATCGACCGCCGCCGCCGTTGATTCCCGCAAGCACTGGGCCTTCCAGCCCGTCCGCCGCCCGGCGGTCCCGGGATCAGGCAAAGCCGGGACGGATCCGGAACCCGCAAAATCCAGTCCAATCGATGCCTTTGTCCGGGCGCGGCTGACCCGCGAGGGGCTACCGATGTCCCCGCCGGCTGACCGGGCCACGCTTCTGCGCCGGTTGAGCCTGGATCTCACCGGGCTTCCTCCCACGCCGGAGGAAGTGGACGCCTTTGTTTCCGATGTTGCTCCCGACGCCTACGCCAAGGTTGTGGAGCGGTTGCTGGCCTCGCCGCATTACGGGGAGAAATGGGGACGGCACTGGCTGGATGCTGCCCGCTACGCCGACTCCAACGGGTTTGAGAAGGATCGGACGCGCTCGATCTGGCCGTACCGCGACTGGGTCATTGAGGCCTTCAATGCCGATCTGCCCTTCGACGAGTTCACCCGTGAGCAACTCGCGGGGGACCTGCTGGCGGACACCCAACTGACTCTTGCCGAGGAGCAGGCCCTGAAACTGCGGGTGGCCACCGGGTTCCTCCGCAATTCCATGATCAACATGGAAGGCGGAGTCGAACCGGAGAAGTTCCGGACCGAGACCATCATTGACCGGGTGGATGCCGTTGGGCGCGCGTGGCTTGGGCTGACCATCGGGTGCGCTCAGTGTCACAACCACAAGTACGACCCGATTTCGCAGAAAGAGTACTACCAGTTCTACGACTTCCTGAACCAGGACGTTGAACCGCGCCTGGATGTTCCCTCCGCGACGGTTCGGGCACGGCGGGCG
>JBGAPN010000034.1:0-20857 GCA_044221235.1 Limisphaerales bacterium | reverse complement strand
CACCGCATCGAGTGGGACTCCGAGGGAATCCCGGATGGATGGCCACGCGACTCCGAGGGTTCCGTCGGGCAACCCCAGGCTGACAAAGGCCAGGTAGATCACCGCCAGGAGCACCCAGGGCGGCGGTCTTCGGGGAGTGCGCTGTCGGTGGGACATGGGTTCAATAGAAGGGCCACACCGACAGGGCGGGGCGCCCCAGCGCCTCCTGTTCAAAGGGCATGCGACCCCGTTGCATCTGCAGCGGTTGGAAGTTCCGACCGGACCGCGAGCGGAGGTCGTCCAGGATTGCAAACCCCGCCTCGTCGCTGTCGCCGAAGTGGTGAAACTCCAACGTGTCCGGGAGCCGGGCGAGCAGGGCCAGAACTCCGGTGCCTGGGAAGCTAGTCTGGACCAACAGTTCGCCGGACCGGAGTTTGGCCAATTCGTGGAAGGTGGTCTCGTTCTCGATGGTCAGGCAGCGGCGGGCCGTGGTGACCAGCTGGTCGGCACGGACGATATCCGTTTCGGAAAGTCGGAACGGTCCGGCGAGAGGCCCGAGATCCACCGACGCCCCATCCAGCAGGAGGCGGAGCGGACCGTGCACCAGCACAAACCGCGGATTGCGAAGGATGCCAAGCTGGTCGAGCGAACGGACCTCCTTGGCCGTGATGTCGCCAAGGGCACATTCCAAACGCCCGGACAAGGCCTCGAGTCGTTTTTATTCGCCGCAGAGCACACAACATGCGAAAAGGATCAGCGACTCGCCCTCCCAGGAAAGCAGCGCGGGCAGGAGCCGGAACAATTCCTCATTCGAGGGACCGGCCTCGCGCTCGAGCGGTTCGATGGAGCCCCCCGAGAGGATTGCCTCCTGCAGTCGATCCAGCCAGGCGTGCCAGCCACGGCGCCAGCGTTCCGGGAGCACCGCATTCCGGGCGTGGTCCAGTTGGCGGACCAGCGCCTGGCGCTTTTCCGCGGGTGAGAGCTCCCCAATGTGGCGGAAAAAGGCCTCCTCCTGTTCAGGGCGAAGCCGGATCCGCGCGATATGTTCCGGATCCCGCGGGTGGTGTGGTTCCCGTTCAAGGGCTCCGGCGCGTTCGGCGTCCTTCAAGGCCGATTCAGCGGCGGCGCGGGCATCCCCCTCGGCACAACCGGCCGACTGGAGCAGATCCTCCAGGTCCTCGGTTACCGCGCGGAGCCCGCGCCCGGTACGGCCGGCGTGACTGCGCCGATAACGACGCGCCAGTTCGAACAGGACGGGGGACGTCGTAGGCACGGATCAGGTTCCCATTAGGCGGCGGGCGTCCTCGGATTCGCGCGCGAGGCTGACCGCCACGTTCCGCGTGACGGTGCGACGCCCCAGGGGCCGTTCCTCCTTCGAAACCACGATCAGCCAGTCGCAATGTTCGAAGGCGTACGGGATGTTGCCGGTGCTCATTGAAAACACTCCTTGAAGATCGAAGGCCTTGAGCGCTGTGATGCAATCCTTGATGCGTTCACCGCTGAGCTTGGAGAAGGCCTCGTCGATGGGGACCAGGCCGAGCGAGGGATCATTGGACCGGGCGCGGTAACGTCGATAGGCCCTCAGATAACTGGCCAGAATGGCGATGAAATAGGGCGACTGGTTTTCCCCGCCGCTGAACTTGCCGGAGTGGCGATCGACGCTGGTCTTGCGTCCGTCGGGCTCCAGCACCTCCATGTCGTAGTCAAAGTAGTGGCGGTAGTCGAGCAGTCGGCCGGCCTCCACGCTATCGGGCTGCTCGGTGAGGATCCGGAGGAAATGACTGATGGCGTCCCGGTACTTCGGGTCCGCGGACGCAAAGAACAGTTCGTCGGCGCGGGCCAGTGCCGACGCCTCGAGCAGGTCGTGGTACAGCTGGTAGTGGGTTTGCCCAGTGCCGGATCTGGTAGGTGTTCTGTCCGATCGGTCGCTTCCGGAGTTCCTGGTTGAGGATCTGGAGCAGGTTTCTCACTTCTCCGAGAGCGCCGTGGAGCTTGTCCATGCCCTGCGACCGGAACAGTCCCTCCCGATGTTTTCGTTCGCGCTCGGCCTTGGTTCGGTAGTCCGGAATATCGCTTTCCCAGGCTTGGCGAGCTGCTTGTGGCCTTCGTTGGACTCTGTCTCGACGGGAAGGTCCTCGAACTTGGGATGGGCGGTGGCGAGTTCGCGACGCAGGGCCTTGAGTTCCTCCCAGGCGGCTGCGGATTCCCGGTCGCAGTGGTGAAACTGCTCGCGAAACCGGTCCGCCGCCGCATCCAGCGCCGGGTATTCCGCGAGCGTGGAGGCCCGCAGTTCCTCGAGCCGGGCGAGCCAGCGGGAAACGTCGGTTCCATTGCGGACCTGCTCGAAACGCTGTCGTGCCGCCTCCGCATGGAGTCGCAACTTTTCGACGGTCGCCTCGAGCGACCGGACTGCGGCGCGTTGTTCGCTTTGCAGGAGGGTGCGCTGTTCCGACTCCAAACGACGGAACTGCTCGGCCAGCGTGTCCAGCTCCTTTTGGGTGCCCGAAAACTTGGAATCGTCGATGGTCCGCAGGCGAGTCAGGTTGGCCTCAAGTTCTGCGCGCCGCATGGGCAGGTCGGCAGCCCGGGCGAGATCGCGGTAGAGGCTCGCGGGTACCTCAAACTGCTCCCGGCTTTCGTCATTCAGGGACTGGACGGCCTCAGCGACGGGACGAAGGCGACGCTCCTCCGCCTCCAATTCCTGGAGACGGGATTCCTTCCAGGCCAGCTGCTGACGAAGTCCGTTTTCGCCGACGAACGGATGTCCGTCGTAAAAACGGGGGCGCTCGACAAATGGGCCGCGGGAGCGAAAGCCGTCGGGCAGGATGGCGTCGTCGTGCTGGCGAAGTTCGGCGAGGGTTTCAACACAGATGAGGTGGCCGAACATCTGCGCGACCAGGGCCTCGGCAATCGGATGGCCACACTGCAATTTGGTGGCCAGGGAGCCCGGCTGGACATCCACCCGGCGTTGAAGGGCGCGGCCGGGGTGGACCAGCGATTCTCGTCCAGCATCGGCCCCCAGGTCGGACGCTTTCATGGAATGATAGATCCGTTCTGCAGCGTCATAGTGGCGCTCGGACACCACCACGGCGAACTTGCGGGTGAAGGCGATCTCCACCGCGGGCCGCCAGCGTTCGTCGAGGACCTCGCAGAGTTTGCACAGCGGTTGGGCGGCCAATGCGGTGCCGGAGGCGGGCAACTGCGCGTTCAGGGTGTCGAGCAGGCGGGTGGGAACGGGCAACTTCCCGACCCGCAGCGCGGCGATCTGTTCCCGCAGTTCTCCCAGTTCCTGCCGCAATCGGGCCAGTCGCTCCTGGGTGGGCCGCGCGGCGCGGCTGGCCTCGGCAGCCGCGGCATGGGCGGCCGACTTGAGTTTGGCCAGGGTTTTGTCGGAGGCGGATGGTCCCAAGTCGGATGCGGCGTCGATGGCCCGTTCCACCGCAGTGGCGCATGCAGGGTCCAGTTCCAGGGGAAGGGTTCGGAAGGCGTCCAGCCAGCGTCGTGCGGTCTTCACCCGGTGGGCGAGCGCCTGTTCCAGCGAGGTTCCAATTCCCGAGAGGTCGCTGATGTCACGGGCGAGCCGTTGATTCTGCGACTGGAGTTCCGCGTAGAGCCGGCCTTCCGGACTTTCGTGAATGATGGTGCGGAAACCGTCCATCCGGTTGCGGATCTCCGGGAGCTCCCGGTCGAGCGCCTCCAGTCGCTGTTCTTCGGCGGCAGACTTTTCCCGCAACTGGGCGAGGCGTTGTCCCTCCATGTTGTGGGTGATCTGGGCATGTTCGCAGCGCAGAGCGGCTTCCAAATGGGCGGTGATTGCCCGGTCGCGTCGCAGTCCTTCAAACCGGTCGAACACGGATTGGATGGCCTCGAGCCGATTGAACTGGTCGTTGAGTTCCGTCAGGTCGCGCTCGTAGGCGAGGAAGGATCGGTAGCTGGCGGTGACGTCCCGGACGTCGAGTTGTTCCGATGCCAGGACGAACCGCCGGGCAAACTCGTTGAAGCTGCGGAGAAAGCTGAACGACATGGCCGACGGAAGCAGGTCCCGGAGGACCCCGCGGTCGAAGTTGAGATGGGTGGGCTGCGCCATGTCGCGCAAATACGACTCCAATCCCTCCGTGTAGAGCCGCCCCTGCCTCGATTCAACCAGCGCCTTGAATCCAGCGTATTCGAGGGGCACGCGGGTCAGGTCGAGGAAGTCCGCGCGCTCCAGTCGGACGGGGACAAAGAATGGCGTCACGCGACCCTGGGTCTCCGCGGCACTGGTGAATTCCACCCGCAGTCCCCAGGTCTCGACGCGGGGTTTCCGTCCGGAAGGCCAGGTGAACTCGAGGGCCACGTAGCTCACGGCACTCTGTCGCATGTACTGGGTGACCCCGCCGTCCTCCTGTTTGGTGTCGCCCAGGCAGTAGCCCTTGAGAGTCCGGTCGGACCGGTCGCCGGTGGCGGATTGATTAAAGCGGACCGCCCGCTGGTCGCCCACGAGGACGAACTGGATCAGGTCCATCAGGATCGACTTGCCCGAGCCCGTGACTCCGGCCAGGAGCAGGTTCCCGTCGACGTCGAGTGTGTCCTGATAACCGTACCAGTTGAGGGCGTGAATGCGGGTGAGACGGATGGTGCGGGACATGGGTCTGGTCGGTTAATCCGCGTTGCCCGGTTCCGTGTCGGCTTCGGCGTCCAAGCTGGCCGGCCCGGATTCCTCCACGCCGGCCAGGTAGCGGTCGGCATGACGCGTCCATTCGGCGATATCCTGGAACGGAATCACGCGCTTCAGCGTGGGAAGAATGTCAATGCGGGTCTGTTCAAACGCCGGTTCCGGTTCGTAGCGAAGCAGGTTTTTCCGCTGGCCAAGGGCAAGGATCTCGCGGAGTTGGGCCGGACCCGGCAGGTGCCTCCGGAGAGGCTCGAACTTGGCGGTGAGCGAATCGTTGAGCTGCTGGACCGTCAGGCGCACGGGCGGCGTTTCGCCGCGGTCCCGGATGGCGGTGTCAAACTCATACCACAACGTCAGGAGAACCAGAGTCGTTCGGAGGTTCACCCGGAGCAGAAAGGCAGCGGACTGGGGGACTGCCTGTACGACGCGCTCCTGCGATTCCCAGTGCAGTTTGAGATCAAGCAGTCCGCACAATTCCTCCAGCCATTCCCGGTTCTGGTGGCTCCAGTGGTAGAGGTCCGTCTGTGCAGGCTCGAGTCCCAGGATTGAGCCGTGGGCCAGCAGGCGGCGGAGGGCTTCGCCCAGGCGTTGTCGGTCGTTTTCAGAGAGGCGGGCCAGAAGTCTGCCCGAGTTGGGGAAGGGTTCGGTCATGTTTTCACCACGGTGAAGCGTTCCACGCGATAGCCGAGTTTGGAGTCGAAGACGGGCCGCTCCGAAGGATCGTCCCGAGGGTCGGTTTCCACGCGGTAACGGGCATCCTTCGCCCGCGCGTGCAGCAGGCAAGCGATCAGGCTGGCCATGTCTTCGTCATTGTGGATGGAGTCGCGAAGGATGAGATCCGACGATACGGATTCCCCCTGACTGCCGGGGAGGCGGGCCACGAATTGATTGGCGCGTGTGGATGCCGTGGATCCGACTCCTCCAGGGCCTCGAGCTCGCCTGCGGCCCGGCGCAGACGGGGCGTGTAAAGCGTCTCGAGACCGCCCGGAATCCGAACCTCGACCAGTCGGAGGTCGGGAGATGAAAAATGGAGATCCTCCAGTTCCGACAGGCGGCGTCCGGCGAACCGCCGGTTGAGCGTCTCGAAGAAGGATTGAACCGTTGCTCGGTTCTCGCTGGTCGTTTCCTGGAGGTAGCGCGAACGGGCGTGGGAACGTCGGGTGAACTCGGCAGTCCGACGGTCGATGGCGTCCGCCAGGGGCTCGACCTGGTCCAGCAACTGGGAAAGCTCGTCAAGACGGAGTCGAACCCGCGCCATGGCGAGGTCCGGAGCCATCGACGGTTCACGTCGCATCACTTCCGCCTGCATGCGATTGAGGGGATCGGCCTGACCCAGTTCTTCGAGGGCGCGTCGGGCCTCAGCGAGGCGAGCCGGAAGCCGGGCTTGCACGAGTTGGGAGTAGCAGTTCCGTCCGATTCGCTCGGCGAACTGGTCGAACAGGACTTCGAGGTTTTCTCGGAGGGATATGGTCGAGAGCTGCTTTCGCGTGTGGCGCTCAATGGACTTCTGCATGCCCCGGAGCTCGGCAAGTCCCAATTCCAGTGCCGCCACACAGCTCTCAATTTGAGCCCAGGGTTGGTCCGCCATGGTCTCGCGGTGGGCCAGCGTGTTGCAGACGTGGAGCAACTTGTCGGAAAAAACAGCGCCTTCCGGGTGCGCGATTTTGCGAAGCGCCTGGAGCAGGAAGTTTCCGTTGGCGTCGAACAACACCCGCTGGCGGTAATCCGAACGATTCTCCTCCTCGGAGATCCAGCCGGCACGCCGAAGCGTGTCATAGACCGCCAAGGCCCGCTCTCGCAGGGTCCGGGCTGCGATCAGGTCCTCAGGCGCGTCACTGACACGGGATTCCGCTGCCTGTGCGAGATCTGCAGCGTGGGATTCCACCACCTGCTCAACGAGGCCCAGAGCTTCCTCCCGGTCGAGCCCTTGACTTCGTCGGCCAGCTTCCACGTCGAGGGCATCCAGCACGTCGACATACAGGCGCGCGAGTCCCCCGGAGAGCACCCGGAAGAACTCGGGGCGCACCTCGCGATACAGGGTTTCGGAAAGGGCGGGCATGGCGCGCGACGACGCTAATGGGAGAGTTCTGCGATGTGGAGGAGAGAAGCATCGGGGGCTCGGTCGGCTTGCGACAGGGGGGAGTTCCGGTCACGCTGGCCGCCCATGAGACGATCGAATCGCTCCGGATCTCCGGGTCCTGCAGCGGAGGTTTCGCGTTCCGGGCGCTTCGCCAGCGGCCCGGCGGGCGAAGTGGCGGCGTTTTCGGAATCCAATTCGTTCGACTGGCGACTCTGGCGTCAGGACATCCGGGGTTCCCTGGCCCATGCGGCGATGCTCCAGCGGATCGGCGTCCTGAGTGCGGCCGAGTTGAAAGCCATTCGCGGCGGCTTCGAGGCGATCCGCGCGGAAATTGAAGCGGGGACGTTTCCCTGGAAGATCGAGTTGGAAGACGTCCATATGAACCTGGAAGCGGAGTTGACCCGGCGGGTTCCCGCCGGTGGGCGACTCCACACGGGGCGCTCCCGGAATGACCAGGTGGCGGTGGACATCCGGTTGTGGATTCGGGACGAGGTGGATGCGGTGGTGGGCGAAATCGCGGGCCTTCAACGGTCCCTGGTCGGTCTTGCCCGGAGGTATTCGGACGTCCTGATGCCGGGTTACACCCATTTACAGCGGGGACAGCCGGTCTATTTCGCCCACCATTGCCTGGCCTACGTGGAAATGCTGGACCGCGATCAGGGGCGGTTTCTCGACGCCCGGGAGCGGGCCAACGTCTGTCCGCTGGGGTCCGGCGCTCTGGCGGGGAGCACCCTTCCGCTGGACCGGGAATTTGTGGCGGTGGAACTCGGGTTCGTGGATGCCCAGGGACGCCCGCGGGTGACCCAGAATTCCATGGATGGCGTGAGCGACCGGGATTTCCTGGTGGAGTTTGCCGCAGCCGCGGCGCTGTCGGCGGTTCACCTGAGCCGGTTGGCGGAGGACGTGATTCTGTGGGCCACCAGCGAGTTCGGGTTCATTCGGATTGCAGATGGTTACACCACTGGGTCGTCCCTTATGCCCCAGAAGAAAAATCCGGACGTGGCGGAATTGACGCGGGGTAAATCGGGCCGGGTGGTGGGCAATCTGATGTCGTTGCTCACGCTGCTCAAGGGTCTGCCGATGACCTACAACCGCGATCTGCAGGAAGACAAGGAGCGTGTTTTTGACACGGCTGACACCCTCCGGGCCTGCTTGCGATTGATGGCGGCCATGCTGGACCATACGACGGTCAAGGAGGCGGCGTGCCGGGCTGCGGCCGGGGACCCCCAATTGCTGGCCACCGATCTCGCGGACTATTTGGTCCGGAGAGGAATGCCATTTCGTCAGGCCCACCACCGGGTGGGTGAAGTCGTGGCGCTGGCGGAGGAGACTGGAAAGGCCCTGGATGCGGTCACGGTGGCGGAATTTCAGGCGATCGCGCCCGAATTCGGTGACGACGTCCTGGACGTCTTCCGTCTTGAGGCGGCGATGAAGCGGAGAAACCTGACGGGGGCGCCAGGGACTTCAGAGGTCAGGCGCCAGCTGAAACGTTGGGAGCGGCAGCTTGGCAGTCCCGCAGTGGCTCGAAAGAAGACCCGCTGAACACCCCGCAGGCTCAAAGGCCGGTGGCCCGCTCGTTGGCGTTGGTGCTGACCAGTTGGGAGGGGCGTCGAGCCGGGTTGGGCGGCATGGGCGGGGCCTGTGTGGCGTGCTGCACCAGATCGCGCCAGGCTGCCCTCTCGGCCGGCGTCATGGACTGCCATCGCGCCACGTTCTGCAGGAACTCCATGCGATCCGATGCATTCAGGGCCTGGTAGCGACGGAATCCCTGGACCACGCGGGCCCGTTGTTCGGGCGGAAGTTTGGAAAACTGCGCGAGAGTGGACTCCATGAGAACCCTTTCGGTGGACGGCAGGGCGCTGAGAACCTTGTCGCGTTCCCGATCTGAAAGTTCAAAGAAACGCTGGAAATCCGCGGTCTTGCGCGCGCGTTGCTCCGGTGTCAGGGCAATCCACCGGGCATAACCGGTCTCCAGCGCCGTCCTCTGTGATGCTGGTACCTTCGCCAGCAAGTTGGTGAGATTCCCGGCGGGCGCTGCCTGGAGCCGGACAAACCAGGCCAGAGACTCCTCGCCTTCCAATAGGTCCCGGCGTTGGGAAGTCGGAAGGTCGTCCCACGCGTGGAGCCGTTCCTTGAGGAGGGGTATCAGGTCTGCCGGTGCCTCGGCCAGCAGGTGGGTGCGCGAATCGGAATCGGCACGAAGAAGTGGTGAGAGGTGATACTGTAATTCGGCCACCTTCAACCGGAGCTCCCGTTGAGCGGGCGGGAGAATTTCAAACTCACGGAGCTTGGATTCGATCAACTGACGGGCTTCGGCGGGCCGGCTGGAAAGCTGTCGTTCCCGCTCGGCAGGAGAGGCAGCGAGCAATTCGCGGAAAAACTGGGTGGGTGCCTTGCGGGGAGGCGGTGTGGGTGGTGCAGGTTTGGCTGATGAGATTCCGGGTGTGGTGAGTTCCAGTCCGGGTGACTGGGCCCAAGCGGGATGCAGCAGAACTCCCATGACCATGAGAAACAGTGGGAAAACCGTTTGGAATGGCCTGGCCTGGGAATGGTTCACGGGGTGTTCAAGGCGGCGATCAGTTCGACATCACCGGGTTGAGAGGTTGTGCGAAGCAGCCGGATGGCATCGAAATTCTCCAGGGAGTCGACCCCGGGAACTGCGGCGACATGGGAGACAGTGGAAAGGCTCTCTGCGAGGACCCTTCGTTCATGAATCCGGAACTGCCACCATCCGGTCAGGACCAGCGCCGCCACGGCCGTTAGAGCCATTGGGCGCAAACGTCGAAGGCCGTGCCACCAGTGTCCCCCCAGGTTGACAGTGCGGCGGGCCTTTCGGTCTTCCAGTTCAATCTGTTGAAGCACCCTGGAGGCGAGATTGGACGGGGCGTCCGCCCGCGGCAGGTCTTCCAGGAGTCGGTTGAGCGCCAACTCCTCCTCGAAGCGGGCGTATTCGGCCGGGCTGTCCCGGAGAAGGGCGCGGAGGTCCGAAACGGACTCGGAATTGAGGCGGCCGGTGGCCAGCAAGTCCTGCCAATCGTCTCCTTTCCGTTGAGGTGTCATGCACTTGATGGGTAAAAACCACGGCCGGGGGAAAGTTGCATCAGTCGTTCCGCCATTCCCCGGTTTGCAGATAGGGCTTGAGGCGGGCCTTCAGGATTTCGCGAGCCCGGTGAATCAGGGATTTTGTCGCTTGGACGGAGGTTCCCAGCACCCCGGCGATCTCCTCATAGCTCAACTCGCCCTCACGGCACAGCAGCAGAGCGGTCCGCTGCTTCTCCGGCAGGTCTGCGATGGCCGCATCGACCTTGGCGTGGAGTTCGGTTCTCGTGGCGACGGCATCCGCCGAAGGAGATCCCGGGTCGGGATGTTGACGGAGGGGATGCGATTCGTCCTCTGGGTGCTCCTGGTCAATCGAATCAGCCGGGTGCCGGGAACGACGTCGCAGTTCGTTCAAGGCCAGGTTCCGTGCGATGGTGAACAGGAATGTACTGAACCGTGCGGAAGGTTGATAGCGACCGGCCGTTCTCCACAGTTGCACAAAGACCGCTTGGGTGAGGTCTTCCGCTTCCGACGCGTCCGGCAATGTCCGGTAAATGAAGTGGATGACCGGCTGCTGCCAGCGTTGGACCAGCTCCCGCATTGCCTCCGCCCCCTCCGCGCCACCGTCCCGGACCCGCAGCATGAGCGCGGCGTCAGCGTCAGGCGTCGGGTTGGGCATGGCAGGACTCAGCGTCGTGGAAAACCGGCGGATCAACAAGGTTCCGCGCGAGGGACGATTTTCCCGGATCGGAGGAAATCCAATTTGTGCGTTGCCCCGGACCCCGCGGGTCCGCAGTTTCCGCGGCGCCAACGTGAAGGGATTGTTTTCCAAAATTGAGGCCAACGCCCGGCGCCGGCTGCCATTGCCGCCGGGGCGGAAGCCGGCCGGGGAACTGGCCCGCTATCGGGCCTTTCTCAAGGAGGAGTCGGCGGCCGGATTCTCCATCGGGGCGGGGCCGGGGGCCCGAGATCCCGCCAGGCACGGGCCGCGATGATGGATCTGGTTGGTTCGAACATTTTCGAGGCGGTTCAGGCCACCTTTCCAACCCAGGGCAAGGCTCCACGACTGGCCTTGGTGGCGTACGGGGGGTATGGGCGGGGTGAGCTGAATCCCTACAGCGACATCGATCTCATGTTCCTGTATGCCGCCGGTGGTGGACGCCCGGTGGAGGTGACTCTCGGGGAATGGACCAGCGGGCTCCTGTACACGCTGTGGGATATCGGGTTGAAGGTGGGGCACTCGGTCCGGACCGTCGATGACTGCCTGAAGCTGGCCAATGAAGACATGCAGGCCAAGACGGGTCTGCTGGAATCACGGCTGATCGTCGGGGATGAAAAGTTGTTTCAGGAGCTTCGGACCAAGTTCGACGCCCGGTGTGTCCATGGGCACGAGGATGAATACATCGCCCAGCGCATTGAGGACCAGGCGCGGCGTCGCACGCGCCATGGCAACTCAGCCGCCATGCAGGAGCCCAACATCAAGAATGGATGCGGTGGACTCCGTGACTTCCAGAACCTCCTGTGGATGGCCTACTTCAAGTTGGGATACCGCTCCACGGCGCAGCTCCAGTCCAACGGGCAGATCAGTGCCCGCGAGCGCAAGGAACTGGATGAGGCCCAGGACTTCCTGCTGCGGACGCGCAATGAACTGCATTACACCGTCGGTTCCCAGGCGGATGTGCTGACCGCGCCGGTCAAGGCGGCGGTTTCCGGCGGCCTGGGCTACGAGGAACGGTCGCCGCGGGTACGGGTGGAGCATTTCATGCGCGATTACTACACCCATGCGCGCAACATCTACCTGATCACCCGCACCCTGGAGCAGCGACTGGCCCTGGTTCCCACGCCGGAGCGCGGGCTGCGTCTGCTGCTGGGCCGGAAACGGCGTCCCCCGGAATCACAGGATCTCGACGGGTTCAAGATCGCCGGTTGATCCGCGCTTTTCTCTATGCGCAGCAGCGCGGACTGCAGCTGCATCCCGACCTCGCGCAGATGCTCCGGCAGCTGGTGCAGGAGGGCCGGGTGGATGGCCGTTTCCAGCGGGACAAGGGTGTGCATGCCACGTTCATGGAGATCCTGGGTCAGCGGGGCAACGTGGCGCCCACCTTGCGCGCCATGCACGAGGTGGGGTTCCTGGGCAAATTGATCCCTGAGTTCGGTCGGATGACCAACTTGGTCCAGCACGAATTCTACCACCAATATGCGGTGGATGAACACACGCTGGTGACGCTGGAGAAGCTCGACAATATTTGGGGGGCAACTCAACCCCCACTGTCGTCCTACGCTCCGGTGTTGTCCCTGATTGAGCGGCCGGAAGTGCTCTATCTTGCACTGTTGCTCCATGATTCGGGAAAGGCCTTCCCGGGGCGTCCGCACGAGCTGGTCGGCGGCGAATTGGCACTGAAGGCGGCGCGACGGCTCGGTTTGGACGGGACCACCACCCACACCCTGAGGCTCCTGATCGAGTTGCACCTGGAGATGGTGAAGACCTCCCAGCGCCGTGACCTCGAGGATCCCTCGGTTATCCGGCACCTGGCGGCCGAAGTGCAGACGCCAGAAACCCTCGCGATGCTCACGCTGCATACGCTGGCGGATTCGCTGGGGACCAGCGACACGCTTTGGAACGGGTTCAAGGACATGCTGCTGCGGTCCCTGTATTTCAAGACCCGGGACGTCATGCTGGGCGGGACGGAGTTTGCCAATCTGGAGCGCAAACAGCGCGAGCTGTTGCAAAAAGAAGTGACCGCACTGCTTCCCAAAACCTTCTCGCCGGAGGAGATCAATGCCCACTTCGAGGGAATGCCGCCGCGGTACTTCCAGATTCATGACGCCCGGGCTGTGGCTCGGGATCTTACCCTGGCTCATCGGTTCATGCATCTCCAGTTGTCCGAGGATGACCGGGCGTTGGAGCCGGCATTGCTCTGGCTCGACGAGGCGGACCGTGGATATACCGGTGTCCACGTTTGCACCTGGGACCGGGCGGGATTGTTCTCAAAGCTCACCGGGGCGCTCGCCGCCGCAGGACTGAACATTCTTGCAGCCCAGATTTACACGCGCGCCGACGACATCGTGATGGACGATTTCTTTGTGGTCGATGCCCGTACCGGCAAGCTGCCGGAGCCCGCGGTACGTCAGCGGTTTGACCGGATCATTTCGGACGTGCTGGCCCGGGGCCTGGATCCGGCGAAGGCCATCGCCAAGGCACAGAAATATGCACCGCTCTATCGAGCTGCGGGCGAAACCATTCCCACCACCGTCAGGATTGATAATCGGACGTCTGATTCCTGCACGGTGATCGACGTCGAGGCGGAGGATCGGGTCGGGCTCCTGTATGACGTGGCCCGTACCTTGCACGAAATGGAACTGAATGTGGTCCTCGCGAAGATCGTGACCGAAAAGGGCGCGGCCATTGACACATTTTATGTGACCGGACGCGACCGCCGGAAGATCACCGAGGCTGAACGGCATCGGGAAATCGAACGTCAGATCCGTGAGGCCGTGGCGCAGCCAGCACAGGCCTGAAAAACGTAAGGGTCAAGCTGGCAACGATGGCACGATCCGGATAGAACGTCAGGGTGATCCGCCGACTGCTTGCTCTGCTTGTCCTCGTTGCGGTTCCCGTTGTTGCGGGGCCCGATGATGACTTCGTTGAGATTTACCAGCTGATTCAGCGTACCGACACCCAGCGCGAGGCAGGCCAGTTGAGCGAGGCCCGGGTCGGATACGAGAAGGCCCAGGAACTCTTGCGGGCGCTGAAGAATGGGTACCCGCAGTGGAACGAACGGGTTGTCGCCTACCGGCTCCGGTACGTCGCGGAAAAACTGGAGCAGCTGGCCACGGACGCCCCACCCAAGACGGCCGTGTTGATCGGTGAACGCGTGGAGAAGCCCGCGGCTCAACCGGCCAACGAAGTGATCACCCAGTTTAACGAGCTAAACCGGGAGATTGTATCGCTCCGGACGGAAAAACAGCATTTGGAGGCCAAACTCCGTGAAGCCCTGACGGCGCAACCAGCGCCCGTCGACCCCAAGGAACTCCAGGCCGCAGTGGAGCGCATTTCCCAGCTGCAGGCCACCAACAAGGTGCTCCAAGTGCGCCTCGAACAGCAGCAGTCCGACCGGAGGAACCTCGTGGAGAAGGTCCTGCTGGACGAAGCACAGAAGGCTCTCTCCGCGGCGAACCAACAACTGGCCAGCCAGGGGGAGAAGACCGTGGAGCTGGAACGGATGCGGAACCTGGCGGATGCCGAGCTGAAGCGGCTCCGGGAGGTCGAGATCAAGGGGCTGAAGACCGAAAACACCACGCTCAAGAGCCAGGTGCAGGAACTGCAATCGGAGACGGAACGCGGCAAACAGATCGCCAATCTGACAGAACGATTGTCCATTCTTCAGGACAAGCTGGACCAGGAGAAAAAGGTGAACGAGGCACTGTCGGTGGATCGGGACAAGATCGCCCAACAGCTTCAGGATCTTCGGACGCGTCAGTCCGAGGAGGGCATTGTCCGACTCAAACAATTGGAGACCGACCTCGCATTGGCCCGTGCCGAGTCCGACCGTCATGCGGTCACAACCCGGCAACTCGAGGATAAGCTGGCGGTCGAGACGGGGAACCGGACCCGACTCGAGGGAGAAAACAAGGAACTGCTCTCCCGCGTCGAGGCGTTGACCAGTCAGGCGGAGGGGATCAAGAACCTGCAGTCCCAACTGGATGCCGAGACGGAGGAGAGAACCGAACTGGAGGCGCAACTTAAGTCGGCTGAGGAACGACTCGGCGCATTGACCCGAACGGCGGGCAAATCTGCGGTGCCCGCAAGCGCGGAGTCTTCGGTCTCCGAAGCGAGCCCCTCCGATCCGGCATTGCTGGCGCAGATCCAGATTTTGACCGCGGAAACGACGCGTCTTCGGGACGTGGTACGGGAGGGACGAAACCGGCAGGCGGAATTGACATCCCTTCTCGACGATGCGCGCACGTCGATTTCAAAGATGGAAAAAGAGAAGCAGGAGCTGCGCAAGGCCCTCGTGGACCTCCAGTCGGCCCCGGGCCAGCGGCAGCTTGCGAAGGCGGATCGGACCATCAAGTCCCTTGAGGACAAGGTGCGCGCCTTGGAGAAGGAACGGGAACGCCTGACCCAGAAGCTGGAGTTGGCTTCTGAAAAGTCCCGGAATGGCATTCAGTTCGCGCGACGGGCCCGCCTGGGAAATCCCAAAGAAGACGCCCTGCGGTTTCGAGAGCAGCAGGCTCAAAAACAAGCGGCGACGGTGAAATAAATCACCGCCGCCGTTTCGTGGCTCGAACTTGGCGCGGCTTCACGCCGCAACGGCATCCTGATCCTTGGCGACTGCGATGTCCTGCTCGTGCTTCGCCCGGGCTCCGGCAATGTCGTACTTGTCGTTGTCTGGGTGTTCCGGACTCAGCGGTGAAATGTCCCGCAGCTTTTGGACAATCGGTGGAAGGTGTTGGATGAGGTAATCAACGTCCGCATCGGTATTGTAGATTCCGAGACTGAATCGGACGGAGCCCCGTGCTCGCATCGGAGTGACACCCATGGCGGAGAGAACGTGGGACGGGTCCAGGGATCCCGTGGTGCAGGCACTGCCTGAGCTGGCGCAGATCCCGACCTGGTCCAGAAGCATCAGGACCGCCTCAGCCTCGACGAAATCGAAGGCGATGTTGGTCGTGTTGGCCAGGCGGGGTTCCTTGGCCCCATTGCGAATGGTGTTGGGGATGTTCCGAAGGATGAAATTTTCCAAACGGTCGCGGAGTGCCCGTACCCGGGTGTTCTCGTCGTCCAGCGTGGACATCGCCAACTCCGCCGCCCTGCCGAAGGCGACAATATTGGCAACGCTTTCGGTTCCACCCCGGCGGCCACGTTCCTGATGTCCGCCGATCACGTACGGTTGAAACTTCGTCCGGCGCTTCACGTAGAGCAGGCCGATGCCTTTTGGGGCATGCAGCTTGTGCGCACTGAGCGAGAGGAAGTCCACCGCCAGATGTTTGACGTCGATCGGCTTCTTGCCCGGCACCTGAACGGCGTCCGTATGGCACAGCACTCCCCGGCTCCGACAGATGGCGGCCACTTCTTCGATGGGGAAAATGACGCCGGTTTCGTTGTTGGCGTACATGACGGACACGATCGCTGTGTCCGGCCGGATGGCCTGTTCCAGGCGGTGGAGATCGAGCGAACCATCGCTTTCGACCGGGAGGAAGGTCACCTCATAGCCCTGTTTCTGCAGATACTCGGCGAAATTGATGTTGGCGCTATGTTCGACCGCCGTCGTGATGACATGGCGTTTACCCGTCGTGACCAACGCGCTGTGGATCGCCGTGTTGTTCGATTCGGTGCCACAGCTGGTGAAGGTCACCTCCTTGGGATCGGCATTGATGAGGGCCGCGACCTTCTCTCTCGCACCCTCCACATGCTTGTGGACTTGGGCCCCAAATGCATAGGCGCTGGAGGGATTGCCCCAATGATCCCGGAGGAAAGGAATCATCGCGTCCACCACCTCGGGCGCGACACGGGTGGTGGCATTGTTGTCGAAATAGTAGGTTTTGGACGAATCGTTCATGACGAGGAATGCGGGCGACGAGAAATCGGACATAATCGCTCCGCTACCGTATGCCGGTCGAAAACTGCCGCAAGGCGGAGCCTGTCGTCCATGCCGATTTCGGGTCGATTGAGCTGCTCGGATCGTTCGCGGAATCCCGTTGCCAAACGAAGAGCATCCAAGGGAGCCTTGCGGTCCGGCAGAGAATCCGCGAGTATTTCCTCTGCAACTTTTGCAAGTCACTTAAGATTTATGGCTGAAGCTGTGTCCGCTCCTGTAGAAACCAAGCCGTTGACGAAGAACGAACAGCTCAAGATTGCTGTTCCCACCCTCGCCGGAACCATTGCCGCCACCTTGGCTGATCCTTCGATGGATGCCTTTTCGGCGGATGACGAGCAGTTTCTGAAATTCCACGGGATTTATCAGCAGGACGACCGGGATCGGCGCAAGCAGGGCAAGGTTCATATCATGATGATCCGGGGCCGCATTCCGGGTGGGGTGCTGTCGTCGGCCCAATGGATCGTGTTTGACCGCCTCGCAACCCAATATGGGAACGACACGCTCCGGGTTACCACACGTCAGAGCATCCAGTTCCACGGAGTCGCCAAATCCGGTTTGGGTGCCTTGATGAAGGGACTGAACCAGGCTCTGGTGGATACCCTGGCGGCGTGTGGAGACGTGAACCGAAACGTCATGGCGGCTCCAACCCCGGCCAACAGCAAGGCCCGGGAACAGGTTTACGAGGATTCCCGGAGCGTTTCCGAGGCGTTGCTTCCGAAGACGAAGGCCTACCACTCCATCTGGCTCGATGGGATCCAACTGAACCTGGATTCGTCCGAAAACAAGGACTTCGTCGATCCGTTGTACGGCCGGCAATATCTGCCGCGCAAATTCAAGACCGCCTTCGTGATTCCGCCGGTCAATGACATGGATGTCCTGACCAACTGTCTTGGCTATATTGCAGTGATCGAACAGGGAGAAGTCATCGGCTACAACGTAGCGGTGGGCGGTGGCATGGGACGCAGCCATGGCAATGCCGCGACCTACCCCAGGCTTGCCAGCATCCTCGGTTTCCTTCCGCGATCGAAGGTGGTCGATGTGGCGCGGGCGGTCCTGACGATTCATCGCGATTTCGGGGACCGGACGGATCGCAAGCACGCCCGGCTCAAGTATGTGGTGCAGGAGCGGGGGATCGACTTTATCCGATCCGAGGTGGAACGTCGCGCAGGCTTCCAGCTGGGACCTGCCCGCGCCTTCACCTTCACCACCACCGGGGACACCTACGGCTGGGCGGACGCAGTGGATGGGACCAGTTATTTGACGCTCCATGTCTCCATGGGTCGGATCAAGGATGAGCCGGAACACCAGCTGAAGACCGCACTGCGCCGCATCGCTGAACGGTTTCCCGCAGTCGAGTTCCGCCTTTCAGCGAACCAGAATGTGATCCTGGCACGCATCACAGCGGCGGACCGTCCGGGGGTCCAGGCGCTGCTGGATGAGCATGGCGTCAAGACGAAGAACCAGGCGGGTGTATTGCACGAGGCGGCGATTGCCTGTCCCGCACTTCCCACCTGTGGCCTATCGCTGGCGGAATCCGAGCGCTATTTGCCAAATCTGCTGACCCAATTGGAAGGGCTTTGCCAGGAAACCGGAGTGGGTTCACAGGAGATTGTGATCCGGATGACCGGTTGTCCGAACGGCTGTGCGCGACCGTACATGGCGGAGATTGGCTTCGTGGGGAAGGCTCCCGGTCGCTACCAAGTCTGGCTTGGAGGCAACGCTGACGGGACCCGGATTGCCCGCCCTTGGAAGGAGATGGTCAAGGACGCGGACATTCTTTCCGAACTTCGTCCCCTGCTGGTCCGCTATGCGGCGGAGCGCGCCACCGGCGAGCGTTTTGGGGATTGGGTGGAACGCCGATTCTGGCCGGACGCGAATGCTGCCACTGCGGTCGCCGCCTGACCCACCCGCGCCACCATGACAGCCGAGCAAATCTCTGCAGCTAACGCGCAGCTTCGCCTCAAGAGTCCGATTGATATTGTCCGCTGGGGAATCGCGCAGTCGGGAGGTCGGGCCATTGTGTCCACCAATTTCCGCCCGTATGAAGCGGCCATCCTCCACGTCGTCACCCAGGTCCAGCCGGACATCCCGGTCTTGTGGGTCGACCATGGTTACAACCGGCCTGCGACCTATCGCCACGCGGAATTCCTTCGCAAGCGGCTGAATTTGAACCTGAAAGCATTCCTTCCACGGATGACTGCCGCCCATCGGGATGCACTCCACGGTGAGGTGCCGACTCCCGACAATGAGGTGGCGCTGAAGGAATTCAGTGCGGTCATGAAGTTGGAACCGTTCCAGCGGGGAATGCGGGAACTTGCTCCCACTGTCTGGATCACGGCGCTTCGCAAATCTCAGAATCCCAATCGGGCCGAACTCGATGTTCTGACTGAGGACCGCAATTTTGGATCCCTGAAGTTGAGTCCATTCTTTCTGTGGGACGATGCGCAGATGGAGGGTTACTTGCAGGAGCAGGATCTGCCCAACGAATGGGACTACTTTGACCCGGCGAAGGCGGACGAAAAACGGGAATGCGGTCTCCACGCGGATTGGGGAGGACGTGCGGTTGCTACGGCGTGGTCCATTTGAGAACAGGGATATTGGCTTTCTTTCTGCTGCCTCCGGGTTTGCGAGGCATTAATTAACCTCATCGATGAGTTCCTACCATCTCGACCACCTCCAATACCTCGAGACCGAGGCCATCCACGTCATGCGCGAGGTGGCCGCGGAATTCGAGCGGCCCACCCTGATGTTCTCGGGCGGCAAGGATTCCATCTGCCTGCTGCGTCTGGCGGAAAAGGCCTTCCGGCCCTCGGATATTCCGATGCCCTTTTTGAATGTCGACACGGGCCACCATTTCCCGGAGTTGAACGAATTCCGCGACCGGCGGGCTGCCGAACTGGGGGGCAAACTGATCATTCGGAAAGTGGAAGATGCGATCAAAGCCGGGATAGCCGTTCCGACTCCGGGCGAGATCAGCCGGAACAAGCTTCAGATTCCCACGCTGCTGGCGGCCATCGACGAGTTCCAGTTCGACTGCGCCATCGGTGGTGCGCGACGTGATGAGGAAAAGGCCCGAGCGAAGGAGCGTTTTTTCAGTTTCCGCGACGCCTTTGGACAGTGGGATCCCAAGAATCAACGCCCGGAAATCTGGAATCTTTACAACGCCCGGGTGAATCCGGGTGAGCACATGCGGGTGTTTCCGCTCTCCAACTGGACGGAAATGGACGTCTGGGAATATATCCGCCGCGAAAAACTGGAGGTTCCCACCATCTATTTCAGCCACCATCGAACCTGCGTCCGCATCGGTGGACGCGGCCAATGGCTGCCTGTGAGCGAATTCCTCGTTCCCAAGCCAAACGACGAGGTCAAGGAGCTGGTCGTCCGGGTCCGGACCATCGGTGACATCATCAGCACCGGCATGGTGGAGAGTCCCGCCAACACGGTGGATGACATCATCAATGAGATTGCCGCGGCACGTGTGACGGAACGTGGATCCCGGGCCGACGACAAAGCCAGTGAGGCGGCCATGGAGGACCGCAAGAAGCAGGGTTACTTCTGAAAGACAGGGAACCTGCGTCACCCAGCATTCGCCCATTTCGTTCGCTTCCGACCATGAGTCATCCCATTGAGATTCTTCGCTTCAATACCTGCGGTTCCGTCGATGACGGCAAGTCCACCCTGATTGGCCGGCTGTTGTACGACTCCAAGTCCCTCATGGAGGACCAACTGGAGGCGCTGGAACGCTCCGCCGACATCACCGGTGGCGGCCAGATCAACCTGGCCAACCTGACCGACGGACTTCGGGCCGAGCGGGAACAGGGAATTACCATTGATGTGGCCTACCGATACTTTGCCACGCCCCGGCGCAAGTTCATCGTCGCCGACACGCCGGGACACGTCCAATACACCCGGAACATGGTGACGGGCGCCTCGACGGCGAATCTGTCGATCGTTCTGGTGGATGCCCGACAGGGCGTCATCGAGCAATCCCGGCGTCATACGTACATCGCCTCCCTCCTTCGCATTCCGCACCTGGTCATCGCCATCAACAAGATGGACCTGGTGGGATGGTCGGAGGAAAAGTTCCGCGAGATCCGCGAGGCGTTCGAGCAATTCCTCCCCTTGCTCGACATCAAGGACGTCAAATTCATTCCCCTCAGCGCGCTGAATGGAGACAATGTGGTCGATCCGTCAGCCCAGACCCCGTGGTATGTGGGGCCGTCGTTGCTTGGGCACTTGGAGACCGTGCACATCGCCAGCGATTGGAACCTGCATGGATTCCGTCTGCCGATTCAGTGGGTGAACCGGCCGAATAACCCGCGCGATCCCAGCCTTCATGATTTCCGGGGACTCAGTGGCCAGATCGCTGGCGGAACAGTCCGAGTTGGCCAGCCGGTCCTGATTCTTCCGACAGGGCATCGGACCACGGTGAAGGAGATCTGGACCTATGACGGCCGGATTGAGGAAGCCTTCTGTCCGCAGTCGGTCACGCTGGTGCTCGCC
>JBGAPN010000033.1:0-20681 GCA_044221235.1 Limisphaerales bacterium | reverse complement strand
CTTCTCTCCGCATGGGTCAAGGACGACACGCTCGGGGCCTGGGCCATCCGGGCATTGACAGACCGCACGGGTGAGCTGGCCGGCGTTCCGGTGGCTCCAATTCTGGGCGGGCTTCGATCGTCGGATGCCCGTGTCCGCAAGGAAACGGCGCTGGCGTTGGGCCAATTGCGCGATGGGACGCATGGACCCGCGTTGACTCCGCTGCTCGGGGATATGGACCCGGTGGTCGCGCAGGCCGCGGCAGCGTCGCTCTACGCGTTGAAAGCTGACCAGGCCTGCCTCGCGATCCTGGACAACGGCGACGCTCCGTCCACTCAGCGCGCCGGCGCTCTGCGGGTGCTCCAAGTCCGTCATGATCCCGCCGTGGTCCAAGCCCTCCTCGACCGGTTGGGCCGGGAAAAGGACCCGGAACGTCGCGCCGGTCTCATCACCGCGCTTTGCCGGTTGGAATTTCAGGAAGGCGAATGGAAAGGAGACTCCTGGGGAACACGGCCCGACACCCGTGGGCCCTACTATCAGCCGGAGTCGTGGTCGGAGACCCAGAGGATCGCCGACGCCCTCCGCGCCGCGCTGGCGAAGGCCGATTCCCAGGAAGCCGCCTGGATTGGCCGCGAGATGGCGCGGCATCGCATCCCCGCAGGGGATGCCCTGGACTCCCTGGTCAGGCGGGCGGCGACGGATCCGCAGCTCCGGCCCGCGATTGCCGCCCAGCTTGCCGAATCGGAATCCATTCCGCCGGCCGCCATTCCCCTGCTGGCCGAAGTCGCAACCGGGGATTCAACTGGGGATGCGGCGCGTGCCCAGGCGGTCATTGCCCTGGCGCGGACCGGGAACCCCGCGGCCTGGGAGGCGATTCTGACCGCAATGCCCCGGGTCCAGCAAACCCGCAGCGAGAACAATCTGGCTGAGAAGGCGCGCAATGCGGTGGTCAATGCGCCGGCCTTGGACCAGGCGCATTCCGTGCTCGAGGAACGCGCCGCCAAGGTGGATGGGGAGACCTCGCTTCTGGCGGACGTGCTGCTGCTGAAGCTGGCCTCCCGAAAGGTGGGCTCCCCCGAGGCGCGAGACTCTGCCTCCAAGACACTGGACGACGGCTGGACGGTTTCGGCCCGTCGCATCCAGATGCTCCGGGCCGCCGCCCGCTCCCGCGATGCCAGCCGCGCCGCGCTGTTCGTCGCGGCCCTGGAGGATTCCAACCCCGAGGTGGCCAAAGCCGCCCGCGACACCGTCAAACAGCTACAGATCGACCCACAAAAATTCCGAGCCGAGGCGACGTCCCCCAAGGTCGGAGACCTGCCCGTCGACGACGTGATTCGATCCGTGGTCAATCAACGAGGTGAGGTTCTTCGCGGCGAACAACTCTTCACCCAGGTGGGATGCAACGGCTGTCACACGGTCCGGAAAGACGAGCCGTTAAAGGGTCCATTCCTCGGAACCATTGCCACCACCTACCGCCGGCCTGCCCTGGCGGAATCAGTGCTCTTTCCCAACAAAACCCTCGCCCAAGGATTCGTGGCGAATCATTTCGAGCTCAAGGATGGCACGGAGGTGGATGGCTTCGTGGTTCGGGAAGCCGCCGATGCTGTCACCATTCGAACGATAACCGCCCAGGAGCAGACCCTTCCCGTGAACCAAATCAGCCGCCGGGAAAAACTGGAGAAGTCCCTGATGCCGGAAGGACTGGTCTCAGGCCTGACCGTCCGGGAGTTTGCGTCCCTGCTGGATTACCTCGAGTCGCTGCCGGCGAAACAGTAGCGGCACGGTTTCATTCCGAAGGTAGTGGGAAACCGGCCCGGGACGATTGCTCCCGTCGGGTCTGACGGGCCCCGGATCCAATCGGTCAGACCGCCTCCACCAGCCACCACATGCCAATCGCGATGGCGGCCACCGCGCACGCCTGAATCAATCCACGATAGGCGCGGCCGCCGCCACCCAACCGGGCCCCCATCCATCCCAGGACCGAAGAAAAGCCCGCCATGGCCAGGATGGTTCCCACCGCGAAGGCGAGCAGGTAGGCCACCGCTGCCCGAGTCGATGGCAGGGCGAGCGCCGGAAGTACCCCGAGGAAATGGGAGCTTCCTGCCAGTCCGTGAAGCGCCCCAATGCCGACCGCGGCGTGGCCATGGGAATGGCCCGCACCCTCGTGGGACTTTGCAGTGCCGTGCTCCGCGGAATGGAAATGCACGTGCGCGTGAGTCTCGCCGTCGTGCGTGTGCGTGTGGGAATGAATCTGGATCCGCGCCGCCTGACGAAATCCCCAGAACCCGATTCCGATCAGCATCACCCCGACCAATCGCTCCCCCCAGTTGGACAACGCTTCCAGCGGCAGGGCTTCACGGAGTCCCAGCGCCAGCAATCCCACCAACGCCACGCCGGCCGAGTGCCCCACGCCCCAGCGAAATCCGCATCGCCACGCCCCCCGGTGGGCCCGCGCCGCCAGGGGAGCCACTGCTGCCAGATGGTCCGGACCCGACAACACGTGAAGAAACCCGGCAACCAGCCCGGCGAACGGCAAAAACATGGCGGTGAGCATGGGAGCCCCGGGACACGGTGGCAACAATTCCCCCATTGCGTTCATGGCAGAGCCTTACACTCTTTGCCCATGTTCCGGTCTTCGACGCTTCTGTGTCTCCTCATGCTGGCTTGGACCGTTCGCGCCGGCCTCCAAGTCGGCACCTTCGACGTCGACGCCACCCCCCCCGCCGGCAGTCTGCTAATGTACGACCCCATGAAGGCCACCGGAGAGCTGAGCCTTCGTTGTCGGGGCCTGGTTCTCACCGGGGCCGGCGAACCGATTGTTCTCTGCGCAGTCGATTGGATCGGCATCGCCAATGAGGGACATGACGCCTTCCGGGCCGTCCTCGCCGCCGCCGCCGGAACCTCGCGGTCGCGTGTGGCTGTCCACTCCCTGCACCAGCACGACGCCCCCATCTGCGATTTCACGTCGGAACGGATTCTGCGCGACCGTGGCCTGGACCCGGGCGCCTTCAACTCCGCCTGGACCCTCCCCACGCTGGAACGCGCCAGCAATGCCGTCCGGGTGGCCGTGACCAATACGGTGCCGGTGACCCACATTGGCTGGGGTCAGGCGGAGGTCCATCAAGTGGCCTCCAATCGCCGCATCCCCGGACCGGATGGAAAGATTCGCGCGGTCCGGTATACGTCCTGCCCCGACCCGGCGTTGCGTGCCGAACCTGAAGGAGTCATCGACCCCCGTCTGGCGCTGGTCACATTCTGGAGCGGGGAGCGGCCGGTGACGGCGTTGACGTACTATGCGACTCACCCCCAGAGCTATTATCGAACAGGGTTGGCCAATCCGGACTTTCCAGGCATCGCCCGGTTCCTCCGCGACCAATCGCTTCCCGGAGTGATGCACATCCATTTCGACGGCGCGGGCGGTAACATCGGCGCAGGCAAATACAATGACGGAGCCCCCACGAACCGGGCGGTCCTGGCGGGCCGGATGGCGGACGCGATGAAACGCGCCTGGGAATCCACACAGAAGGTCCCGGTCAATGACGCCGAAGTCGGCTGGAGTGTGGAATCGGTCCGGCTTCCCGTGGGAAAACACCTCGATCAAAAGGTCATCAGCGCCCAATTGGGTGCTGCGACGCCAGCCCGGAATTTGAACGCCGCCAAGCTCGCCTGGCTGGAGCGGAGCGCCGGCAATCGCGCCATCGAGATTCCCTGTCTCAGCATCGGCCCCGTGCGGATCCTGCATCTCCCAGGGGAACTGTTTGTCGAATATCAGTTGGCCGCACAACGGATGCGACCGGATCTCCATGTTGCCATGGCGGCCTACGGTGACTACGGGCCGGCTTATATCGGGACCGCGGTCGCATATCCGGAGGGCGGCTATGAAACGGCTCCCGATTCCTCCTTCGTTGCACCCGAGGTCGAATTGGTATTGCTCGAAGCCATCCAACGTCTCGTGGGTAAACGCTCACCATGAACCGTCGCGGAAGCCGCCGACGGGAGGACGGGCCATCCGGCATCCCTTCGCCCAATCTTTGAGCACCGCGGGTGGGGTCCATTGAGGAGGGGATCAACGTGTGGATCCCTCGTCGACCCCTGTTCAAATACCCGATTCGCGTCCGACTTGGATTCGGATCGTCACCCCGGAACTCAGCCGTTCTTCTGCAATCCAACATCCAGAATCAACCCGTTCGAATTACGGCCCTTCGCGATATTGAATGGAGATTGGCCGGAGTCCTCGCACTCCTGGGACGCACAACAGAGTTGCGACGAGCTGAACCTACAGTGCGTGTAATTCATTTTCTTTAAGCGAGTTAAGATACGATTCCACCCCATTTTCACCCCGGTGAAGGATCCCGGTACAGGAGATCGATTCTTTCACCCTTGGAACTGGCACGCACAATGCCTTCCATCAACGTGAGTTTATGATGTCGAATCTCCAACCCATCCGGGTGCTCGTCGTCGACGACGAACCCCTCGGTCGCGAACGGCTTCGAAACTTGTTGGTGAAGGAGTCGGACGTGACGCTGGTCGGCGAGGCCGGCAGTGGGGAGGAGGCCATCGACAAGATTCGGACGCTCCGGCCGGACCTTGTGTTTCTGGATATCCGGCTTCCAGGCTGCACCGGATTCAACGTCCTGGAAAAACTGGGGGATGATGTCCCACCGGCGGTGGTCTTCGTCACCGCCCACGACGAATTCGCCCTCCAGGCCTTTGACGTCCAGGCGGTCGATTATCTTCTCAAGCCCTTCGATCGGTCCCGATTCAAGACCGCCCTTCAACGTGCCATCGAACGCCTTCGTTCCGCCTCCACGGACGACCTGGCCTCCAAGCTTTCCGCCGTGATTGCCCAACTCCAACCCCAGCGTGCCACCTCTCCTGAACGAATCCCGGTCAAGACCGGTGGCAAGGTCATCTTTGTCAACGTCACCGACATCGATTGGGTCGGTTCCGCCGACAACTATGTGGAGCTCCATGTGGGCAACCAGGCCCATCTGATCCGTGAAACGATGACCGCCATGGAGCAGCGGCTGCCGAATGAGCGGTTCGTTCGCATCAGCCGCACCGCCATCGTCAATTCCGAGCGGGTCAAGGAACTCCAACCCCTCTTCCACGGTGAGTACAGCGTCACGCTCCGTGACGGAACACGCCTGACCCTCAGCCGGACGTATCGCGACCAGCTTTCCCGCCTCGGGATCACCTGAGCGATCGCGCGGCCTGCCTCTCCCGCACGGGCTTCGAAGTTCCGGCCCGACACAAGCGTGCGGACTTTCCTCCAGGTCGAAGGTCCGCAACGGCGGGCGTCACCTGCCTCACATCCGATGCGTGTTTCCAATGGGGATGTTGCGATTCTTCCTCGCAGCGGTTTGGAAACGGATTCCCACCAATTCATCCGTCTCCGGAAAAATCGCTTGCACCCACCGATTCACGGTTCATTTTGGTCGGCGCAGCACATTTGGAGCCTCTTAACTCCCGCCGTTCTCCCCTTTTGCTTTCGTCTCGAGTTTTACCGTTCCAGTGAAGAGCGAACCGGTTTTCCGGCCGAGACCTGACCGTTGACTATGCCACGAGCACCGAAAGATCCGGCGGCGCCCAAGCGCCCCCGGACGACACGCAAGAAGTCGGAAGCCGTCCCCGAGACGGCTGAGGAACTCTTTGTTTCCCCGACTTCTGAAGAATCTCCCGCGCCCGAGGCGGTCGGCGGGGTCGCTGAGAACATCTCCTCGACACCCGCGCCGCGGGCCGAAGTGCCGACCCCTGCCCCGGCTCCGGCCCGCCCGGACGACTCCGATGTTGAGCCGGTCGCTCCCAAGGTGGTGGTCCAGCCTCGCACCATTTCACTCCATGATCTGCAGCCGATGCCGATCAGCCAGCTCAGCGAGCTGGCTCGCGATTTCGGAATCGAGAATTACGGCACCCTGAAGCGGCAGGAGATCATCTTTCAGATCGTCCAGCGGAACCTGCAGGTCGGCGGCACCATTTACACCCGCGGCGTTCTGGAAGTGATGCCCGAGGGTTTCGGATTCCTCCGGTCCCCCGCATTCAACTACCTGCCCTGCCCGGAGGACATCTACGTTTCGCCTTCGCAGATTCGCCGATTTGACCTCCAGAGCGGCGACGATGTCGAGGGACAGGTCCGTCCCCCGAAGGACAAGGAGAAGTTCTACGCCCTGCTGCGGGTCGAAAAGGTGGCGGGCATCGAACCCGACGTCGCCAAGGAGAAGACCCATTTTGAGAATCTGACGCCGCTGTTCCCCAACCAGCGTTTTCTGCTCGAGACCGATCCCAACGAACTCTCGACCCGGGTGGTGGATCTGGTCTGTCCCATTGGCAAGGGCACCCGCGGCCTCATCGTGGCGCCACCGCGCACTGGAAAGACAGTGCTGATGCAGAAGCTCGCCAATGCGATCCTGAAGAACAATCCCGAGAGCTATCTCATCATTCTTCTCATCGACGAGCGGCCCGAGGAGGTGACCGACATGGAGCGAACCTGCCGTGGAGCCGAAGTGGTCAGCTCGACCTTCGATGAACCGCCCGAACGGCATGTGCAGGTCGCCGAAATGGTCATCGAAAAGGCCCGCCGCATGGTCGAACACAAGCGGGACGTCGTCATCCTGCTCGACTCGATCACCCGGCTGGCGCGTGCGTACAACACGGTCCAGCCGCACTCCGGGAAGATCCTTTCCGGCGGTGTGGACGCCAATGCGCTCCACAAGCCCAAGCGCTTCTTCGGCGCCGCCCGCAAAATCGAGGAAGGCGGATCCCCACCATCATGGCCACCGCCCTGATTGATACGGGAAGCCGCATGGACGAGGTCATTTTCGAGGAGTTCAAGGGAACCGGCAACATGGAGATCCATCTCGACCGTGCATTGGTGGATCGCCGGATTTTCCCCTCCATCAACATCGAGCGATCCGGAACCCGCAAGGAAGAGCTCCTTTACCATCCCGACGAATACAACCGCATATCAGTCCTCCGCCGGGCCCTGGTGGGAGTACCGCCGGTCGAGTCCATGGAACTGTTGCTGGGGCGACTCAAAAAGACCCCGAACAATATCATGTTCCTTCTGTCGGTCGGACAAACCGGGCGTTGACGCCGGCAGGTTCGGTTTCAGATTTCCCGCGGGCAGGCCAGGCTGGCCTGCCCGTTTCCCTTTCAGCAGATGCCGCCGTCGGATTTCTGAGGCCGGCGCGCACCGAAATTCCTCGAGGTTCCGTCTTGCCCGAAAACGCTCAGCAATTAGCGTCCGCCCGCCACAGCATGTCAGGTCTTCCCTACGAATTCGCGCTCGCGCTGCGTTATCTGCGGCCCAAGCGGACGTTCGTTTCCGTCATCACGCTCATCTGCATTCTCGGTGTCACGCTCGGGGTATCCGTGCTGATCATCGTCATCTCGGTGATGACAGGTTTTGGCATCCAAATCCGGGAGCGGTTGATCGGGTTCAACGCCCACGTCTCGGTCGAGAATGCCCTCGATCCTGAAATCCGGAATTGGAGGGAACTGGCCGCCCGGATTGCCACGAATCCGGTCGTCAAAGGGGTCACGCCGTACATCAATACCCAGATTGTCATCGAGACCCAGCCAAGGGATTCCAGCCCTTCCACCGTGTTTGGAACCATTGCCCGAGGAATCGACCTCGAGCAGGAATTGAAGGTCTCCAAGCTCACAAACACGCTTGTGAATGGTGAGTTCCGGCTCGGTCCCAACAGTCTTCTCCTGCCCTTCGTGGTCGCCCGATCCCACCGGCTCCGGGTGGGGGATCGGGTCGCGGTGTACTCGGTGCCCGCATTGCGACAGATGCGGGAGGCACAACGTCGCGGAGACGACGAGGTGCGAACGGCCGAGGACTACACGGTTCGCGGCATCGTGGACCTCGGCATGAATGACCTGAATGCCAACCTGGTCCTGACCTCCCTGGCCGACGCCCAGGACCTCTGGGGACAGGGCAACCGGGACGGTGTCCAGGGATTGAACCTGATGCTGCACTCCTTCGATGACTCCTCCACCCTGCGCGCCAGTCGCGATCTGCAACGTCAATTGGGCACCAATTACGTCGTGGGAAGCTGGCTGACCACCAATGCCGACTACCTGGACGCGATCACCACCGAGAAACGGGTGATGTTCTACATCCTGTTCTTCATCGTGATCGTTGCGGCCTTCGGCATCATGAGCGCCCTGATTACCTTCGTGGTCCAAAAGACCCGCGAAATTGGTGTTCTAAAGGCCATTGGGGCGACGCCGTCCTCTGTGGCCATCCTCTTCCTGGGACAGACCCTGGTGGTGGGTGTGCTGGGAGTCCTGAGTGGGCTTGCCTGTGGAATGCTTGCGCTTCGATATCGGAACGAATTCCTGCACCTGATGAACCGCCTCACCGGTTACGACCTGTTTCCCGCGTCGATTTACCAGTTCACTGCGCTTCCCGCGAAAGTAGTGCCGTCCGATGTGGCCATCATCTGCACGGTCTCAATGGTCATCTGTGTCTTTGCCGGGGTTGTCCCGGCAATCCGGGCCGCCTGGCTTCAACCCGTGGAAGCGCTTCGGAATGAGTGAACCGGGCATCCAGGCCACCGGCCTGACCAAGTCCTACACGCTCGGACGCCGCCGGCTCGAGGTCCTGCGCACGGTGGATCTCACGGTTCAACGCGGTGAATTCGTTGCCCTGCGCGGGGCTTCCGGTGCGGGAAAAAGCACGCTGCTTCACCTGCTCGGAGGCCTCGACCGGCCGGATGGCGGAACGGTGACCGTGGGGTCTCAACGCCTTTCCGACCTGTCGGCCTCCGCCCTGACCCGGTTCCGAAACCTGCACGTTGGATTCATATTCCAGTCCTACCATCTCCTTCCGGAACTCGACGCCCTGGAAAACGTCATGTTGCCCGCGCGCATGGCCCGGATCCCGATGGCGGAATGCCAGGAACGGGCCATCTCCCTGCTACGTCGGGTCGGACTCGGGGAGCGAATGGAGCACCTGCCGCCCGAGTTATCCGGAGGCGAACAGCAGCGTGTGGCCCTCGCCCGATGCCTGGTGAATTCCCCGTCGTTGATTCTCGCCGATGAACCCACCGGCAACCTGGATTCCCATACGGGTCAGGAGGTCTTTGAGCTGCTGCTTCAGCTCCGCGCCGAAAAAGGAACGACCCTGGTGATCGCGACCCACGATGCCTCGGTTGCAGCTCGCGCCCAGCGAGTGGTCGAGATGGTCGACGGACAACTGGCGGAACACCTCCGCTGACTGGGCACCCCAGCCCGGCCTGCGGCGGATCAACGAGTGCCCGAGTCGGGAAAGGTGCCAGTTCGCGGAGGCGCGGGGGCGGCACTTTGCACCAACTCTAACAAACCTCGATGGGTCACAAACCAAAACAAACCACCCGCCACGGTCGTACCGGCTGCGGCCACCCCCAGGCAGCGAAGGCCGTAACGAAGTCCCACCACCGCCCCGGCCCACCCTCCGACGGCAAATGACAATACCAGGAGTGAAAAGAAACGAAGCTTCCATCCCTGGATTTGCCGGTAGCGGATCCAGTGCCCGATCATGACACCCATGTCGGTGATGGTCCCAGTTACGTGGGTCGTTCGGATCATCAGCCCGCAATAACTGCTCGCCATCGCATTCTGAAGTCCGCACGCCATGGCCACGACCGGCAATCCCAGCCAATACTGGTCCGCCAACAACCACGTTGCCAGCGCCAGCATTCCGCCTTCAATCATGAGCGCCACTCCGTAACGCCGGCTGGGAATCAGCTTCCATGCGCCGATCAAGACTCCCGCAAGGAGGGCCCCGGTGGCAAAGCCCAGGATGATCGCCAGTGGCATCTTGGCATCGGCCCATCGCCCGAGTGCCATGTCGATGCCGAGGTTGGTGACCGCTCCAGTCATATGGCTCACTGGGGTACGGTAGAATCCCAGGACTGCGGAATTCACGTAACCGGCGGTTGCTGTCAGGAGGCAGGCACCGGGCAGAAGATGTCGAATCTGTTGGTGAGATAGCTTTCGGCCGTCTGGCTGCGATTCGGAGTAGGGCATTCGGTTTTTCTCGCGCGCCGAACTTTGGTCCCAGCCCCGGGGAGGTAAAGTCAAACCGCCTGGAAAGCCTCCATCAAATGAGATCCCGCAGGATCAAGATTGCTTCACGGGGCGGCAATTCCCCCGTCCTTACTTCCAGCCGAACGCGGGTCCCCGGCTTCGAACGGAGCAACTCCCGGAACTCGATATACGGAATCATGGACACCGGTTTTCCCTCCACGGAATGGACCCGGTCCGAAGCGCGGATCCCGGCCTCCGACGCCGGTGAGTCGGCCGCGACGTCCACAATTTCCCAGGTGGGCAGACACATCAACCCGGACCGGATCGTGGCAGACGTATCCGGCGGTCGAGAGAAGTCCGCGTTGGGTGTTGCCCAGAGTCGGGCGGCGCCAATGTCGAACACCAGATCAAGTCGGCTCAGGACATCCGAACCGACGTAACCGGCAAATTCATCCTCTGCAGCTCCCTCTGAAAGCTCCCATTCCGCAACCAGGTCCCGGAACTCGTTTCCGCCGACGCGGAGGGATTTCATCCGAACGAGCTCCCCACGGGTCAGTCCCGCAACGTCCAGACCGGTGGCGATCTTCAGGCGTCGTGGATAGGCGCTACGGAGGCGATGCTGGTCCACGAACCAGGATTTGAGCATCAGCCCCTGCGAAGCCCCGGTGTCGACAACCAACTGCGCCGGGTGCCCGTCCACTTCGGCCCAGACAGAAAGCCAGTTCCGTTCCACCCGCAGGGCAACGCCCCGGTTCCCTTCCGGCACCAGCTGCTTCTGGCTGGATGACAGCGTGAGCGTCCTTCCCGGATAGTCGATGCGGAATACAAACGCCTTCAGAAAACTGAGCCCCAGAAATCCATCGGCCTTCAGGAAGGTCGGGACGGGAATCACAAACGTGGGGACATCCGCCAGCACGGCAGATCCGACGGCGACCGTATCCGCCTTTCCCATGAAGGTTTTATTGCCCGAGGTCACCACCGTATCGAAAACGGCCGCTTCGGACTTCGAAAGCTTCACCGACTCCGCCACGTTTGGGGACAGAGCGACGTGCGATGCACCGGTGTCCAGGACCAGGTCCAACGATCGCCCATTCACCACAACCGGGACGTGGATATGTTCACCGGTCCGGATGAAGTTGACCGAGGCCGTTTCGGGACGAGTGCGTCCCCCTTCGGCGACAGGCCGTTCCCCTGGATTTCCCTGTGCCTCCAGGGACGCTTCGAAGGCGAGCAGGAACAGCATGAGCATTCGGGAGTGCATGGAGACGTGGGGGAGCCCTCTCGGGAGCTTGGGCGGAGCAGGCCTCAATGGGCAGCCAAATCTGGAGCCGGCCGCTTCAACAGGTTGACGCCTCTGCCCGGCTTCGGGATGGTCTTTCCATTCCCGGTCATGGGTACCTTCGTCACAACCCGATCCCGCACGCTGGACCGCTCCAGGGGCTTAACGGCGTTGTTTGCGCTGGCCGTGAGTCTGATCACCGGGACCGGCCTTGCAGGTTCCGCCGATTCACCCAGAAAGGCGGAGGATCTTTGGTCCCTCCGTCCCATCGCGTCTCCCGCAGTGCCACCCGGCGGCTCCACTTCCGGAAACCCCATTGACGCTTTCCTAAATCGACCGCAACGGGATCGCGGTCTGACACCCCTCGATCCCGCCGACAAAGGGACCTGGCTGCGAAGGATGTGCCTCGACCTGACCGGCCTACCGCCCACCCTGGAGCAGCAGAACGCCTTCCAGGCTGACGAATCGGCCAACGCCCGGCAGACCGCCATCGACTCGCTGCTGGCGAGTGAACAATACGGAGTTCGATACGGGCGACATTGGCTCGACGTGCTGCGGTACACTGACCTCGACAACGACATGCCGGCGGCACCCGGGATCCACTTCTGGAGGGATTGGATCATCCGGGCCCTCAACCAGGACCTGCCCTTCGACGACTTTGCCCGGGCGCAAATCCTGGGCAACCGGGCCGCCCGCCGCCGGACCGTGTCGCCGGAGGGCCATCTCGACACGGTCAAGCCGCGTCCCGAAGACGTCTTCGCCCTGGGCTTCCTGTCCCGCGGCGCAACCTCCGATTCAAATGGGGATCAGCAGCTGGCCATTGCGGCCGTCGAAACGGTTTCCTCCGCCTTCCTCGGAATGACGGTGGGATGTGCCAAATGCCACGACCACTTTTACGACCCGATCAAGGAGGCCGATTTTTATGCCATGAAGGCGCTATTCGATCCGCTGGCCCTCCGACGGATCGACCTGGCAACGCCGCAGCAGATCTTTGAGTACGGCACCGCGGTGGCCGAGCATGCGCGCCGCCAGAAGGAGTTGGTGGATGCGATACGAAAGTTCATCCAACCGTGGCATTCCAAGCTGTACGAAGAGCGCCTTTCCGCCCTTCCGTCCGACGCGCAAACGGCAATCCGGAAACCCGAGGACTCCCGCACCGCGGCCGAGCAAAAGCTGGCGGATGACTACCATCCCATCCTTAGGATTGATCCACCGAAGATCAAAGAAGTCATGCCGAAGGAATTAATTCCCCAATATGACGACTTCCTCAAACAGCTGAAGGACCTGAAGGCCCCGGAACCCCTGCCCCAGTTTTGGACCGTGTACGAGGACGCCAAGCGTGCCACCGAGACCAATTACGTCCTCAAGACCGGCAATCCCGCCACCCCCATTCTGACCCGTCCCACGGAGCCTGGCTTTCCCTTCGCCACAACGAAGCCCGAGTTCCGGGAAGGACGGCGGGAGACGTTTGTGGATTGGCTGACCGCGCCCCGCAACCCGCTGTTCGCGCGCGTTGCGGTGAATCGCATCTGGCAATGGCATTTTGGGGTTGGCCTCCATCCGTCATCCAACGATTTCGGGAGCCTGGGCGGGACGCCCACTCATCCGGAACTGCTCGACTACCTGGCGGCGGAGTTTATCGCCCACGGGTACAGCCAGAAATGGCTTCACAGCTTGATCCTGACCTCGGAGGCCTACGGACGTGCTTCGGCCGGACCCAAATCTGTGGAACTCGCCAACCAACGCATCGACCCGGACAACCGGATGCTCTGGCGCTTTCCCCTGCGCCGGCTGGAAGCGGAACCCATCCGCGATTCCCTGCTGCAAGTTTCGGGGACGCTGGACCTGACGGTGGGCGGCAAATCGTTCGTGGCCGGTCCGGCTGCATCCGAGTCGCGCCGACGGACCGCCTACATGTTGCGGGGCTACAAGACCTACCAGGAGGCCATGCCGGATTATCTCCAGACCTTTGATGCCGAGGATGGACGCGCGGTCTGTCCGCGTCGCAATGAGACCGTCACGCCCCCGCAAGCCCTGTTCATGATGAACAACGATTTGGTCGATTTTTCCGCCGCCCACTTTGCCGAACGCCTCACCCAAGATAGCCGGGGCGACCTGGCTAACGCCGTTCGGCTGGGATTCCTGGCGGCACTGGGAAGACCTCCCACCGAATCGGAGCGGAGCCGCTCCATTGAATTCCTGGGAGGTGATGCCGGACGGCTCAAGGGTTTTGCCTGGCTGATGTTAAACCTGGATGAGTTTGTCTACATCCGTTGACGGTCACAGGATCATGAACACGGAACACCTGTATCCCTGTGGTCGGATCGGCCGACGACGTTTCCTTCATCAGGCCGGTGTTGGTTTCCTTGGAACGGCCTTGGGTGCCCTCTGGGCCGGGGCCGGCACCCTCAAGGAACCGCCGAAGATTCCCCAGCGCGCGCCACGGGCCCGCTCGGTGATCTTCCTGTTCATGTGCGGCGGCGTCAGCCACATCGACACCTTCGATCCCAAGGACAACAAGTGGGCCGGGTCCATGATCGATGCGGTGGGTTTCGGGGACAACCTTGCCGAAATGAAGCGGCCAGTCATCCCCTGCCACCGGACCTTTACCCGCTATGGCAAATCGGGCACCCCGGTCTCGGACTGGTTTCCGCATGTCGGCGGCGTGATCGACGAGATCGCGGTGGTCCGCTCGATGTGGTGCCACGAGTCCAACCACTTCCCCGCGGTCATTGAGATGGCCACCGGTCATCGGGACAAGACGCTCGACTATCCTTGCCTGGGAAGCTGGGTTACCCACGCCCTCGGAAGCGCCAACCAGAATCTGCCGGCGTTCATCAACCTGGGAAAGCCCACCACCTCGGTGCAAGTGAATGGAGGCTTCCTCGGAGCCACGGTAGCAGCCACCCCCTTCCTTAGCGGTGAAGTCCCCGTCCGGGACCTCAAGCCGCCCACCGGGGTCAGCGCCACCGAGCGGGATCGGCAAATGGAGGCCCTTGAGGCAATCAACCGGGAGTTCCGCGAAGCCTATGAGATCAATTCCACCATAGCGGCCCGGATGAAGGCCTACGAGCTCGCCGCCCGTATGCAGTTGTCCGCACCCGAGGCGGTTGATTTTTCAGCGGAGCCAGACTCTGTGAAGTCCCTCTACGGGATCGGGCAGAAGGAAACGGACGACTTCGGACGGCAGCTGCTGTTGGCCCGCCGCCTCGTGGAACGTGGGGTTCGCTTCATCCAGGTTTGCCACGCTGGTGGAGGGAATGGCGCCTGGGATGCCCACGATTCCATGGACAGTCATGCGCCGCTGTGCCGGCAAACCGACCAACCCATCGCCGGCCTGATCCGTGACCTCCGGCAGCGGGGCCTGCTGGACGAAACGTTGATCGTGTGGACCTCCGACTTCGGACGCACGCCGTGGTCCCAGAACACGGTCGGGCGGGACCACAATCCGAAGGGGTTTACGTCGTGGCTGGCGGGTGGCGGCATCCAGGGGGGAGTGGTCTTCGGCGCAACGGACGACGTGGGATATCGGGCGGTCGAAAACCGCACCTACATCGGTGATCTCCAGGCGACCATTCTGCATCAGATGGGGCTGGAGCACCATAAGATGGAGGTGGAGATCAACGGACGTCCCGTGCGCCTGGTCGAAGAAGGTTCGGCTCCGATCCAGGGGATCTTGGCTTGAGCGCCTGTCGGAACCCAAACATCCCTCCCCGTTCGGGCGGGCAACCCTTTCTTCACCACCTCCACCGGTCGTTGCGTAGGCACCGGGAACTTTGACTCTGGAGTTTTCCGCGCTCCTTCCCACACTGCGCGAAACATGAGCCGGAAGTCGAAATCGTCCCCACACGTTTCCAAGAAATTCGCCGCCTACCCGCGGCTCAATCCCTTCGGCGTGGGGAAGGACATCTCCGCCGCCGACCTGATCGACCAGTCGATGCTGGCCTACAACGGCGGCCGGCTTCGGGAGGCGGCGCAACTGTTGACCCGGAAGATGCTGCCGGACGATGGATTCATTGGGCTTTCCCTCACCGGAGCCCTCACACCCGCCGGTCTCGGAAAGAGCTGCCTGATTCCGCTGATTCGCGCCGGCTTTGTCGACTGGATCATTTCAACCGGCGCGAATCTGTACCACGACCTGCACTTCGGCCTGGATATGCGACTCCACAGCGGGTCGCCGTTTCTGGACGACGTCGAATTGCATGAAGAGGGCGTGATCCGCATTTACGACGTCCTCTTCGACTACAATGTGCTGCTCGACACCGACGCGTTTGTCCGTGAGGTGATCCAAAGCCCCGAATTCCAGCGGCCCATGGGGACGGACGAGTTCCACTATCTCCTGGGCGGCTACGTCAGCGAACGCGGTCGGAAATTGGGTCTGAAGGACAGCTCGGTGCTGGCCGCGGCCTACGAATGCGGCGTGCCGATTTTCACCAGCAGCCCAGGCGACTCGAGCATCGGAATGAACGTCGCGGCCATGGCGCTCCGTGGTTCCGGGTTAATGTTCGACGTCAATCGCGACGTCAACCAGACCGCAGGCATCGTTTATCACGCCAAGTCCACCGGCCATACCAGCAGCGTCTGGATCCTCGGAGGCGGCAGTCCAAAGAACTTCATGCTCCAGACCGAGCCGCAGATCCAGGAAGTGATGGGCATCCAGGAAAAGGGACATGACTATTTCCTGCAGTGCACTGATGCGCGACCGGACACCGGCGGATTGAGCGGTGCAACGCCCGCCGAGGCGGTCAGCTGGGGAAAAGTGGACCCGGACAAGCTGCCCGACTCCGTGGTCTGTTACACGGACAGCACCATCGCCCTGCCCCTGCTGACCGCTTACGTGACTTCGCGAATGAAGCCGCGGAAACTGAAACGCCTATACAATCGCCGGGATGCCATCCTGGACACTGTTCGGGCCAAATATCTAGCCACCGGGACCGTCACCAAAGTCATGACCAGCCGCAAGATTGCCAAGCGGGCCAGCGGCGTTGGCCTGCGAAAGAAATCGTGAGACTGGACGCGCCGCCCGTTCCCGGTAGCCTGCCCCGCGCCTGAAAACAGTGCGTTTCATGAAGTTTACCCCTTCCCTCTTGCTCGTCCTCCTCACGGCCCTGCTCGGCTTGGGCTCTGGCTGCGCCAATTCCCCCGGCAAACACCAGACCGAAAGCATGCTGGCTGCCTCGGGATTTCGGGTCATCCCGGTGACTACCGATGCCCAGAAGACGCAGATCGCCACCCTGCCCGCCTACCGCATTTCCGTCGTCAAGCGAAACGGTCAGGTCTACTTCGTCTATCCTGACCCCGAGCAGAACCAGCTCTACATCGGCAAGGACGCCCAGTATGACGCCTACCAGAATCTCCTCTTGAACCGGCAGGCCATGCAGGACTCGCTCCAGGCGTCCGCGGCAGCAAGCAATGCGGAAGCCATGAATGCCGCAGCCAACGTCATTACCTCGGAGCCGCTGGGATTCTATGATCCCTGGGGAGTTTTCCCGGTCTGGTACTGACGCCTCGAAGTCCAAACATTCTCTTCTCCATACTGTCGTCTCAACGCCATGTCCCTCCACCGTTGTTTTTCCCTGTTGGCTCTCCTGGGTACGATCCTCATCGCTACACCGGGATGTTCCACTCCCAACACCCTGAGTTCCGTGGCGCACAAGGAAAGCGTCCTTGCTGCGGCCGGATTCCGGGTCATTCCAGCCACCACTCCGGACCAATTGAACCTGATTCAGACCCTGCCGACCGGAAAGGTCACGCGGGTCAACCGCCAGGGAACCGATTACTATGTGTTTCCTGACCGCACCCAGAAGCAGCTCTACGTGGGCAAGCTCGACCAGTATCAGGATTACCAACGGCGCCGGGACATCGAGCGGAACGCCGCCCTGGACAACCAAGCCGAGCAGGAATCACTTCAGGAGGCGCGGACCGACAGCATGGTCCAGTGGAACAATGCCTGGGGATCCTGGACGGGCGATTGATCCGATTGGCGTGCGTTCTGTAGAGAGTTCCCAAAAATGAAGCGTTCTTTTCGCGCCATCTTTCTGTTTGCCGTGCTCGCTGTCGGCCTGCTCGGCGGATGCACGTCGTCACCCAGCGGTGCCGGCACCGGCAAATACGCGGCAGTGGAATTGAATGGTTTCTCCCGGACCGCGGTGGAAATGGCCACCGAGCAGGTCTTCGAGCGCGAGGGGTACAAATTGGCGAGCAAGTCCAATGACACGCTGATCTTCGAGCGGCCCTCCAGCAGCACCAAGAACCTGGTTTGGGGCAATTGGACCTCGCACCTGTGGGACCGCGTGGTGACCAAAATCACCCGACTCAGCGAGGTGGATTCGTTCCTCCTGTCCGCGGATGCATTCCGCGTCCAGAACAAGGACGACAAGATCATGGAAGAGGAGAAAAAAATGGGTTTCGCCGTGCAGAAGCAGTACCAGGAACTGCTTGAACGGGTGAAGACCCTGCTGGCCCCCATGCCCAAAGCGTCCGGCTCCTGAGACGGGCCAGTTCCGATGAAGATCGCGCAGTGGGCCCCTTCGCCGTAACCGACGAGGGAACGAGACGCTAACTCCTCTCGAGGGGAATCCACCCGCGGAGCCCGCGCTTGGACCGAAAGGAGCTCTGATGGCGCGTCCCCCCATCCGCGGCGACGTTGACGGCTCCTGAGGAGGCTGCCCGGTTTCGGATTGCGACTTCCCATTCGGGAACAGGTCCACCTATCCTAACGGTGTTCCATGAAGATTGCTGCCGTACTCTCCCTCGCGTTGCTCGCCGGGATGCCTTCGACCCTGCTCCGGGCGGAGTCTCCAAAGGTCGCATTGAAACTCGTCACTGAGGGTCTCACCCAGCCCTTGAGCTTCGTTTCCCTTCCCGACGGCACGGCACTGGTGGTGGATCAACCCGGGTATGTATGGCTGATTGGAAGCGACGGTACCCGCCGGCCGGAACCCGTACTTTCATTCACCAACAAACTCAGTCCGATCAACCTCGGGGCCTTCGATGAGCGAGGACTGATCGATCTCGCGCTTCACCCCAAATTTGCCTCCAACCGCCGGGTGTTCGTCACCTACACCGCTCCACGCCGGGCTTCGGCGCCCGAGGATTGGGACTGCACCTTGCGTCTCTCTGAATTCACCCTTCCCGCAGGGGAGCCGCTCCGGATCGATCCCGCCTCGGAAAAGGTCCTGTTCGAAATCGACAAGCCGTTCGCCAACCACAATAGCGGACGAATTGCCATGGGACCGGACGGTCTGCTTTACCTCAGTGCCGGAGACGGCGGAAATGCCAATGACCAAGGCAAGCGGCCCGAGACCGGCAACGGCCAAAACCTCAAGACCCACCTGGGCAAGGTCCTCCGGTTGGATGTCGATCACCCGCAGAACGGCCGGCCTTACGGCATCCCCAGGGACAACCCCTTTGCCAACGGTCAGGACGGACTGCCGGAGATCTATGCGTACGGCCTGCGAAACATTTGGGGCCTGAGCTTTGATCGCGGAGGCACCCATGAACTGTTCGGCGCCGACGTGGGCCAGAATCTCTTTGAAGAGGTCGACATCATCCAGAAGGGCGGCAATTACGGATGGTGCTTGCGCGAGGGATTTGGCGCGTTCGACCCCAAGGCTCCGAACACGCCGCCGGCCTCGGTTCCTTCGAAGGGGCCGCGAGGTGAACCGCTGATCGACCCCATTCTGCAGTACAGGCACCCGGCTGGACCCAAGAAGGACCCGGAGGCCCTCGGCATCAGCATTACGGGAGGGTACGTGTACCGCGGGAAGGCCTTTCCGGAACTGGTGGGCCACTACGTGTTTGGGGACTGGAGCCGAAACTGGGGTCTTCCCCAAGGCACCCTTTTGGTCGCCCGTCGCCCCAAGGACAATTCCGCCCGATGGACCCTTGAAACGGTGGAAGTCTCCCAGCCGGAAAAATTCGGCGCCTACATTACGGGGTTTGGACAGGACGATCAGGGAGAACTCTATCTGCTCACCAACCAGAGCAATGGCCTGACTCCAGGCAAGGGCAAGGTGTGGAAGTTGGTCCCGCCCTCTGCCCATCCGTAGACCGGTGGCCGGAACGGATTTGAAGCCAGCCCGTTTCCAACCCTATTTCCGTTTCCACCCCAGCTGAATGGTCTGGGTCAGCCGGCTGAGGAGACTGCTTTTCTTGGTCTGCTGCGTGTCGATACCCGGGATCTGTTCGCACTTTGCGTTGCATTCCGGGCAGAACAGCATTTCCCCGCCGCTGCCCCCGGACAGCTTCATGGAACGCAAGCTGGCGCGGTTGAACACGGCGGGGCATCGGACAACGGCCTGACATCCTCCAATGGCCTGATGGGTGGCGGGAAGTTCGGGGTTACGCGAACAGGCGAGGGTACCGTCCGCCAAAGAATTGAGCCCGCCCGCAGGCTGTGCGACCTCGGGACCGCTTCCCAATGGAATGTGGATATTATACTCTTCCCGATCCAGGCGAAGTTCGACGCAACCCAGCTGAAGCACCTGCCCAGGAACAATCCGGGCCTCTTCAATCGGCTGGCCGTTGATAAAAGTGCCGTTGGTGGACTGCAGATCTCTGACAATCACGTCATTGCCCCCTTCCAGCACCGTCACCTCGGCGTGGAAACTGGAAACGCTGGCGTCACCGACGCGGAACTCGTTGGTGGGGTTCCGCCCGACGGTGTTCAGTCCCGCATGCAGCTCGTGCTCCACGGGCTGATTCACATAACGAAGAATGTAGCGGATCATCGGATTCTGATTCGACGAGGGAACTTCAACCGACCTGCACACGGTCATTAGCCTCTCCGGAATCTCCCTGTCCAGCAATTACCTCGAGCCTCGATGTGGCTTGCCTCCCGGCCACGGTCCCGCGACGGTTTCTTCATGAATCCCGCGGACCTGTATGTGGAGCGCGTCGTGGACCTTCTGGATCCCGCCGCCAACCGCCTCGTAAACCTCAGTGTGGAGGAAGCCCGGGCCAAGGTTCTCTCCGGCAACCCGAATTCCGTCGCTGAAATCGAGGGTTCCTTCGCCTTGCTGGCCCGCCAAGGCAAGACGGTGCGGATGGCGCGATCCCTGGACCGGCCCATGCGCTACTTCCTCGCCAAGCGCCAGGAAGGCCCGGCACTGATCGTGGCGGACCGCATCGACCTGATTCACGCGCAACTCGTGCGGGAGGGTCTCGCCGACCAGTTTCATCCCAGCTATACCCGGATGGTTCCTGCACACCATCTGGTGGAATTGCAGCTGATTGGGTGCCCGGATCCCGATCCCACCTACCAGCGTTTCTTCACCCCGGAACGGAACGCCCTCCCCCCGGATCTGGATGTCATTGGGCGGCGGTACATGGAAGCGCTCGCCAATGAAATCGCCGACCAACTACGACTGATTCCCCAGCAGGAGCCAGTTGGCGTGGCATTTTC
>JBGAPN010000548.1:0-3114 GCA_044221235.1 Limisphaerales bacterium | reverse complement strand
GTCATGACAGAAGGCGCAGCCCGCAAAGAAGGCCCGCGATTCGGTCGGGGCATTGGGCTGACGCCAGTCCGCCGTGAAGAAAACCCGCTCTTCCAGGGCTTCGCCGCTGCCCAGGAGAGCACGAAGGCGGGCGAGATTGGTCTGGGCGAACCGGTCGACGTCGTCCTTCCGGGTGAGTCCCCGTTGCTGCGCCAGCTCCACGTAGGCGAGCGGGAGGCCGCGGAGCCGTGACCGCGCCGCCGCCACATTGCCATGCGGCAGCGTGAGGGAAGGATGGACCGGATCAAACTGGAGTTGATGGCACCGCTGGCAGTGCGCTTCAAACCGCACCCGGGCGAAATAGGCTCCGTCCGGATTCGGAATGTGGCAGGACGCACATTGGAGCGGCTTCCCGTCGTCCCGCACCGTGCTCCCCAGGTGCAGGGCGTGATTAAACTTCAGTCCGTTCTGCTCGGTTGCACCCTGTCGGAGCGGACCGAAATCCGGATGCCCCTGCCAGAATGAGGCGAAGAGGTTGGTCCGGCCGCCGGCCGGTCGTGACAGGTTGAACAGGCGGACGGTTGCCGGAAGGTGCGGATCAAACCGGTGGGATTCCATCTCCGCGCCCCTCAATGAGGCCTCGGTCATCATGACCGCGGAAGCATGGCAATCCGCGCACCGGGCGTCCTGGGGCGCCGGCATGTGGATGCCATGGTGTTCGGAGTGACACTGGGAACAGGAAGCCGCGCGGGAGACGTTGGGCTGGTGGAAGTCGTGCTGCACATGGCAGGCCGAACAGGCCTGCCTGTCGAGGACCGTCATCGGCAGCGGTCCTGGACCGGGATGCTCGAACTGGGAGGCGCTGAGCATCGGAGGCTGCGATCGCTTCGCGAGTTCCCACCATCCTGCCATGCCCAGGCGGGCCGCCGGATGACACGCGGCGCACTCGGAGTCTGCGCGGAGCCGGCCGGCAGCCAGGGCGGTGAAGGCAACCGATTGATGGGGGGTGGAGATGGGGCCCGGATTGATGAACGGCAGTCCAGCGGGACCGGACATCGTCAGGAGCAGAACGCCCAGAAGCAGGGCGCAAAACCCCACCGTCACTCTCCCTCGCCAACTCCGCAGACTGCGGCGCGGGGCGCAGGGTGGAAGCTGCCGGCTGCAATGGCCATCGGAGTGGGGTCCCTCGGCGCACGGGCCTCCAGCGGATGCCGAACGAGTGCATTTCCAGATTCCCTTGGCTTCCCCCGGCCGGGTTTCCAGCTTGGGCGAACATTCCGGACCGGACCGGCACCTTCCCTCGGGCGAAGGGCCCGACCGGCACGGCTGACCGGATTCCAGACGCCCGCAGGTCCAGGAACAATGCGGCCGTTCATAGCGTGAGCCGTCGAAGTCGGGAGCTGGAAGCTGGTCGCGCATGTCGGAGTCGCTCCCGGTTCAGGGCGCTTGGGCGCCCCCGGTGAAGGCGTAGATCAACACCACATGCCAGCCCGTGAGCAGCAACAGGCCATAGGTCAGCGGAATGTGGGTGAAGAGCCAGAGCTTGAGGCTCAACTGCTGCGCGTAATGGAAGTCGAGCCCGTCCTTCTGACGGATGATCCGTCCGAACTCGGCCAGAATCGGCTGCTGTTCCGAACTGACGAAGCGGCCGAGATCGTCGAGTTTCCCCTGGAGCTGGAGCAGCGGTCGGGTGCTGCCCCCGAGGTGGAGGATCAGGTTCCGTGGACCGCGAAGAAACGGATCCACAAAGATGCGGTGAAAGTCCGCGAGGGCGGAGGACCGCGTGTCGGAAACCGACTTCACCGCCAGCGCCTCGGCCTGCAGGGCGAGGTCCCGGCGGATCACCGGGATCCGCTCAAACAGGACTTCGCCCCCACGGGCCGTGAGGCGACGCGGGACGAATCGCGACCAAAACAGGCCGAAGACGCCACTGACCACGGTCAGCAGGAACAGGGCCGCCAGGAGATTCTCGAATCCGCCATCGGGCCATCGCCAGGAAACATGGGTCCCAAACAGGACCGCGGAGAAACATCCGGCGTACACATGGAACTGGAGCCACGCGCGCGAGCTGAACAGCGGAAGGAATGGCAGCTTTTTGCGCCCGTTGTACAGCGTCAGCACCAGCATGAGCGCCAGGAGGCACCAGCCGGTAAACCGCACCGGATGCAGCCAGCCCGGAGCCACGCGCAGCTGGAATCCGACAAGCCCGAATACCGCCATCAGCAGGATCAGGCCGGCTCCGATTCGACGCTGGGCAAAGTCCTTCATCGTCGCAGGAACCAATCAGCAAACTTCTGGAGCTGGTTGAGGTTGACCCGGACCAACGCATCGTGGGGACACGCCCGCTGGCAGGCGGGACCGCCAAACTGCTCGACGCACAGGTCGCACTTGGTGGCCTTCAGGACCGGACGGGCCTCCTGGTCCACCACCTCATGTCCATCCGCGTCCCGCACGTCCACCATCCGGATCGCCTCATAGGGACAGTTGGTCGCGCACGACGTGCACCCGATGCAGGTGGACTGGTTGATCACTACATTTCCTCCGGCCTCATCGCGGTGGATGGCGCCGGTCGGGCAACCCAGCATGCAAACGGGATCCGAACAGTGCAGGCAGGCCTGGGCGACCATGATGCGGCCGTCGGTGGGACCGTGGCGGAGAAAGCGGGGGTTGTTGTCGTGCGTGCTGGCGCAGGCACGAACGCAGTCGTCGCAACGGGTACACCGCTCGAGGTCGATGACCATGGTGGCGGTGCCGTTGAAGTACCGGTGTTCCCCCAGGAATTCCATCAGCTCGGGCCCCAACCGGGCGCCGACGCCGCCCTGCTCCATCAGGGGATCGTTGTTGTCCGCCTGGAGTTCCTCCCGGCTGAAGGGCGTCGGCAGGAGATGCTCGGGAGCGCCCGGAAGGACGACTTCCTCCAACATCCGCGCCGGAAGGAAAAGCGTGTGGGCGTATCCGATCACCCGCAGCGAGGCATGGTAGGGAAGGGGGGACTTGGGGTTCCGGCGATTGTGCACCAGCTCGCGGAGTCCGAAGAACCGACCGGCACCCAGGTAATCCAGGGTCCGCTCGCCCGAACCAAACCGGCGGGTGACCCGGGCGAATCCCGAGCGGATCAGGTAGACGCCGTTGAGG
>JBGAPN010000032.1:0-21063 GCA_044221235.1 Limisphaerales bacterium | reverse complement strand
TTTGAGGTGACTGCGGTCGGGGATCTGCTGGATTTCGCCACCACCGGCACCAACGTTTTCGCCTGCGCCAACGTGCCCTTCTGGAACAGTGACCATCGAATGCGGATGGAGTTTGCGTCGCCGGTGTCGTGGGTCATGGTTGACTTTGCGGGAGGCCAATACTTTGCCAATGAAACGGGTCAACTGGACGGCTACAACTTAGCCAATCAAAAGGTCGCTTCTTACATCACCGCTCCACAGGCCGCCGGACACGCGGAAACCATGATGATCTTCCGCGAGACCGCTGACATTGCGTGGGCGGTCGCATATGTCCCGCCCGCTCTCGGAACATTTGGGAGATTGGACCATCTTCACTTTGGCATTCTGTCGCCTCCGGTACTGCAGCTTCACCTCGCCGACGGGATCACCGTTTTGACATTCACGGGCTTGACGGACTGGGCGTATCGAGTCTGGGCCTCCACGAACCTGGAAGATTGGCGGGTTCTTGGTCCTCCCAGCCAGACTCAACCCGGACATTTTGTCTTCACCGACGCCAATACCCACGGGAACGCGCAGCGGTTCTATCGCGTCAGCGTTCCGTGACATTGGATGCCCCGGACCTCCGAGGGATCGAAGGAATCTCAGGATAGGCCTCCTGTCGGTTAGCGAGCGGGTTCCGCTTCCGCCCGTGAAACCTGAAGTGTCAACTCTTCCAGTCGGATGTTGGAAAAACTGACACTTTTACAGAGGCATTATTGAGGTGGCCGGCACGTTTGGACTGCAAAGCCTTCCCAAATCCTCGAGAAAACAACCGGCTAAAACACAATCAATACCTTGGTCCTATTCCTGCTCTTTGAAGGTTCCCTTCTCCCTAGAGCTTTTTTGTAAGCCTCTGAATCGACGAAATAATTGTCGAAGGCAGAATCAACAACTCACGCAACCAAGGAGAATCTTGAAATGAAAGTCCGAGCAAAATCACTTATAGCGGCCTCCGCCATCCTCACGACACTTAGTCCCGCATACGCCACTTATATCGGCGATGATTCTGGAGGACTCTGGAACCTTGATGTCACTACGAACACCAAGACCTTCATCGGGTCCAACGGGCTCGGCACGAGCTTCTATGATATCGCCCAGGATCCGATTTCCGGCACGCTGTATGGGCGCACCTCGGACGGGCGGCTCGCTTCGATCAACACAACGACCGGTGCGGGAACCGTGATTGGGGCTCCTGGTAGCTTCATCAATGGTCTGACTTTTGACAGCAGCGGAACGCTATATGGGTCGGGAAACAGCGCGTTGTACACGATCAACACGGCCACAGGAGCGACCACACTGATCGGAAACATCGGATACAATTCTTCCGGAGATCTGGCTTTCAACTCGAGCGGTCAGCTCTTCATGTCCGCCACTGGTGGACCTTCCGGTCAGGATCGTTTGGTCTCCGTCAATCCGACCACTGGAGCCGGAAGCTTGGTGGGCAATATTGGTTTCGACACGGTCTATGGCCTCAACTACGAGGGGTCGACGCTCTACGGGTTCACATTGGATGAAAAGACCATCAGCATCAATACGGCCACCGGCGTTGGAACGTTTGTGGCGAACAACGGAATCAGGGCAAATGGTGCGGATGGCGTTGGCGGAGTGAGCGTTCCGGATACTGGCACAACTGTGTCACTCTTCGGAATCGCTTTGTCCGGTCTGGTATTGGCCCGCCGTCGGATCGCTTAAGGTCCACGTTCTTTGTTGACCAGCGACGGTCGGCCCCGATTTGCACCGCAGATCGGGGCCATTTTTTTTGGGGGGGGAGCAATTGCAAATCTCCACCCGGTACCCGGTGGACGAGCTGAAGGAACAGGACCTCCATTGGAATTCGAATCGAAAGATTTGCTTTGTCCTTTGTCGAAGATGCGCGCCGGGGCGATTGCGGTCCCTTTCACGGCCTGCCCTTTGCGGTCAAGGATACGGGGCCGGCGGTGGGGTTTTCCTTCACGCAGGGATCCACCGTGTTTCAGAGCGAGTTTCCCGCAGCGGATTCGGTGGTGGTGGAGCGGATTCGTCACGCGGAGACCCTGTTGGTGGGACGGTATCATCGCGGCTTCGAGTTGCTTCAGTTCGCCGACGGTTTCGAACGGGCCACCCCAATGGGCCGCAGAAGGCCGGTTAGGGATGGACCAGTCGGACCAGCACCGCGTCGGACGCCGGTTTGACCGGCAGCCGGTTTTCACCGCCCGCCCGGGTGACGCTGCCGGGCCGGTCTTCCCAGGCGCTTTTCCGGGGTGAGTGTTTTGTTGGGGCGTGTATCCGCTGGCCCACGCCGGCCAGGTAAGCAACAGGGTCAGATGGTCGACCACCAGGAGGGTCAAGGACGGCGCGGCGCTGAACACCTGGATCCGGTTGTTGCCTGAGTCAGCGACATAGATTCGGTCTGCACCCTGTTCCACCGCAATGCCGCATGAATTGGCTTACTGGCTGCACGGCGCCAATCACCTAGACGGACTGCCGGCCCTGGTGCGGTTTGTCGGTGGTGATGATGGCGGCGCCGGGGCTGAGCGGTGGAGGCGTGAACCAGCCGTCCAGCCCAACCAGGGTTGCACCGGCGAGGAAGGAAGAATGGTCGAGATGGTGACGCGGGGATAGGACAACTGTTTCGCTTCCTGATAGTTGTTCATTGCACTCATGGGGGTCCTCGGAGTATCCCGTCCACCCGAGGGTCGTTCGGCGGTCTGGCACTTCTTCTTGCGACCCGTGAGTTGCTGCTCAAACTCCGCCGCGCAAAGGTAGACCAAATCCTGGTCCAAAGCTGATCATGCTGCGTCCCGACTCCCTGGCCGACCGGTTCATTGACTCCATCGAGTCGCTGCCACCGGCGCCGCAGATTCTTCCGGAGCTTCTCGGCCTCCTTATGGATGCTGACTCCAATTCTGATCGCATCACCCGGCTCATCGCCCACGACCCCGCGCTGACCGCGCGGACATTGAGGGTCTGCAACAGCGCCCGCTTTCGGGGGAATCAACCCGTTCAGGACCTCGAAGGCGCCGTCCTCCGCCTGGGATTCAACCAACTCTACCAGATCGTGGCTGGACTGGTCGGCAAACAGACGGTCGGCGGAGCACAGCCCGGCTATGGAATTGCCCAGGGCGAACTCTGGAAGCACTCGGCCGCCACTGCGGTTGCCGGCAAGGTCTTGGCCCCGGAGGTCGGACTGGACCCCAATCTCCTTTTCACAGCCGCCCTCTTGCATGACCTCGGTAAACTGGCGCTCAACACCACCTTGCACCGGCGATACGACGAGATTGTCGCCCTCATCGACGCCACCGGACGTTCCTTCCTGGAGGTCGAACAGGAACTGCTGGGAACCGACCACGCCCGGGTTGGAGGACGCCTCCTGGAGCGTTGGAACTTTCCGGAAAACCTCTCTCAAGCGATTCGGTTCCATCATGATCCCACCCAGGCGGGATCCCATCAGCGTCTCGCCGCCGGGATCCTCCTGGCGGACATGCTGGCCTACCTGACCGGATACGGCTTTGGACACTTCGCCTTCGCGGTACGTGCCCGTCCGGAAATTCTCCCGATTCTGAATCTTCAACCGCAGGACATCGAACGGTTGATCGCCAGCACCCAGACCGCCGTGAGTGAGTTTGAACTGCTGAAGGGAAGCTGACCCACAGCGCCAAAACTGACCTGGCCGGGGATGGGGGGAGGCCCCGGCGACCCGATGGCGTGGGTCCGGAGACGTGGGAGGAGGTCGTGTAGGGATGTCTGCAGGGCCTACGGTCGACTCCTGGGGACCCTGCTTGGGGACATTAAGCAGGGAGCGTGATGGTTGTGCTGTTCCTGACCCGGTCAGGATTCTCCTGTCTTCCGCGGATGGATTCCCCAACGTGCCGGCATCATGGAGTCCCGGTTCCCTACCGATGGTCGGACGAAAGGGGTCGCCGCGTTCGCGGCGCTTCTCCTGGCAACGGTGGGGGGAGCCCGATGGGCGTCCGTGCCGCACCATCGGGGCCGGACCCTGGATCAATGGCTGGTCAGCCTGGCGGTCTCCGATGAGTTGGGTGGGCTCCTTCTGAACTCCCCGGAGTATCATTTCGACAACCACGTGGAGCAGGCGGAGGCGTTCGCGGCCATGGCGCCGGGCTCATTTCCCCGCCTGATCCGGGATGCATTCCAGCCGGAGACCGGGTGGGAGCGGGCGAAAGCCCGTATGGCGAGATGGTGGATGGCTGTGTCTACAGCCTTTCCACCTATGGAACTAATGCGGCGTTCGCCCTCCCGCTTGTGGTGCCGAGGCTCAAGGCGTCGCAGTTCCTGCCCCGTTTGCGGGCCCTGAATGCGATCGAGAGCTTCGAGGCGTGGGATCCGGGGCTCGTTCCGGAGCTAATTCCGCTGCTCCGCGATCCCGAGTGGATGATTCGGGATGAAGCCATCCGCATCCTGGCGAACTTGGGTCCGCAGGCGAAGGCGGCCATGCCTGCGATCGTTGAGCTCCTGCCCACTGAGGAAGCCCATTTGAAGGAGTCCCACCTGGAGGCTTTGGCGAAGATCGACCCCGACACTGCGGGACGGTTGGGCCACCGGGCGCCCGCACATTGAGCCGGTTGCGGACTGGAAATTTGCGAACCAAGCCTCGCCGGGGACGGTCGGCCGTCGTCTAATCCAGGGGTTCCGGGACGGAGATCCGTCCCAGATGAGTCCCGATCCATGAAAAGAATTGCCGCACTTGTCGCCGGATTCCTGCTCGGCCTCCCTTTCTTTGCCGGCGGAGTCATGATCCTCTTCAACCTGGGCCCCACGCCTCCGGCGCCGCCCGAGGGAAGCGCGCAGGCCCACTTCATGGCCGCCTTCGCCACCACCGGCTACCTCAAGTTCGTGAAGGGTTTCGAGGTGATCGGTGGCCTCCTGGTCGCCATTCCCCGGACCCGACGTGCGGGCCTGCTGGTACTGGGCCCCATCCTCATCAACATCATCGCCTACCATCTGTTTGTGATGGGCGGCGAGGGGTTGTTTTCGCCCGTGATCCTGGTCCTGGTTGCGCTGACGCTGTTCCTGACCTGGGTGGAACGGCGGGCCTTCGCCCAGTTCCTGTCCGGCGCTGCATCCGCCGGGGCGACGGCGACCCCGCGGGATCCGCAGCCGTGACCAGGGCGGGTGTCTGACGTCAAAGATCGTGGTGCATCAGGAGTTGGTTGAGGGTTTCGCGTTTGAACCCCAGCGGTTCAAAGAACCCTGATCCAAATTCCTCGGGAAAAATCTGGGGAACCATCCATTGGGCACCCGGATGCGACCGCATCACGGATCGGCCCAAATCCTCAAGCGCCCGCCAGTTCATCGGGCCGGAACCCAGGGTCATCACGGCCAGAATCCGAATGACAGGCGTGACGGGATCGGAAACCACCAGCACCGCGTCGTCCCGGTGGTAGGCACGCGCTTTGGGGGGAAGATGCGCAAGGGCGAACCGGGAGATTTGCCACGGCAGTTCGGGGTACTCCAGCGCGTGGGAGGTCGCGAGCAATCGTGCCACGGTCAGGGTTTCGGGAGGGGACGGCGGGGCGGCCTGCGAAGCCCCCACGCCGGGATGCTGCCATCCAAACAGACGGCCCACCTCCCAGAATCCGGCCTTCCGATACAGGGCCGCGGCCGGAGCATTCTGCTCGAAGACCTCGAGCGTCATCCGCCGGTCGCCCCGCTGGCGCGCGTCGTCGAGCAGGTGTTGGAGCAACCGTTGTCCCATGCCCCGCCCGCGGGCGGCGGGGACGAATCCCATTCCGGCCAGTCGCGAGATGTCCCCGGTCCGTCCGATGTAGCCGAATCCGGCCCACGATCCTTCGAGGCGCAGGAAGCGACTGAACCACAGCTGGGCGCCGTGATGAAACAGGATGCGGGCGAGCCCTTCGGCGTTGGGTTGGAACGATCCCGCCAGATAATCTTGAAACGCCGCGGTAAAGACGGCGGCCTGTTCGGCGAGCGGGAGGTCGTAGGCCGGAAGAATCTCACCGTCGGTATTGATCATGACGCGTTCCGACCTACCGCCCCGCGGTGGGTGAATCAATCCCAACCCGGTGAAGGGTTCGATGCGATCGAAGGCCAGCCCGGGCTCGATGCCGGCCAACTACTGCAGACCGGTGGCGAGGTTGTTTCCGCCCGGGCCGCGGGTGTCATCGGTGGGAAACCAGAACCGCTTCCTTTTCTCCGCGGCGACGCTCTGCTTGCTGTCCATCCGTTCCACGTGGCCGTCCGTCATCACGTAGTGGCCGCGACGGTTGTGCCGCGTGGTCAGCGTGTGGCTGCCGAAAGTGGGTCCCGCCTGGCCCGAGTAGTCGGTTTTGGACATCAACGCTTCCATGAACAACATGGTCTGGGTCGGGGCGATGAACGTGCTGGTTTCCTCCTCGTGGCAGAGACAGCAGTTCATCGCGTAGCTGTAGTCGCGCTTGCCGGACCGTCCCTGCGGCCCGCCGGTGGTGGGAACGGTAATCCGTTTGTTCGACGCCAGTTCGTTCGCGTCCGTCGGGCAGAGGTAGGCTTTGCGCGCCCCGACAAAGGGATACAGTTTCCCGGTGGTGAGGTCGCCCGTCTTGATGCAAAGCCAATTCCGGAAGGAAGGCAGCCGGCCGCGGTAATCGTTGGAATACAGGGTCGCCGCCAGGCCGAGTTGGCGAATGTTGCTGGCGCAGATCGCGGCCCGCGCGGTTTCCTTGGCCCGCGCCAGGCCCGGAAGCAACAGGCTCGCCAAAACGGCGATGATGGCGATGACCACCAGGAGTTCGACGAGAGTGAAGGCGTCGGATTTCGCAGGACCGGGCGGTCGCGGTATGACCTTCGGGTGCATGGACCGATGGGAGGAGTCGTCGGACAGTGATGCTGCCCGGTGGACGGGGTCGAGCACGGAATCCGGGATTTCGGCCGATGGACGGCAGAAACCACGGGTTGGCTCCTCGCCCCGCGGACTGGTCGCGTTGGTCCGTTGCCTCCAACCTTTTCAACGCACGGCGAACTGCTTACGATCCACGTCATGAAATCCCTCGCCGGTCTGGCTCTTGCCGCCGTCTTGTCGTTTGGCGCCTTGGGCGCGGACAAGACCTACACCATTGCCGTCGTGCCCAAGGGCACCACCCACGAGTTTTGGAAGTCCATCCACGCGGGTGCGGTCAAGGCGGAGCAGGAACTCGCAGCCAAGGGAGTGAAGGTCAAACTGTTCTGGAAGGGGCCACTGCGGGAGGACGACCGGGATCAGCAAATCCAGGTGGTGGAGAATTTCACGGCACGGAACGTCAGCGGCATCGTGCTGGCTCCGTTGGATTCGCAGGCACTGGTGGCTCCGGTGGCCACCGCGGCCCAGGCGGGTGTTCCCACGGTGGTGATCGATTCCGACCTGAAGTCCGACAAGCAGATCAGCTTTGTGGCCACCGACAATTTCAAGGGCGGACAGTTGGGCGGCGAGTTCCTGGCCAGGCAATTGGGAAGCAAGGGCAAGGTCATCCTGCTGCGTTACCAGGTCGGCAGCGCCAGCACCGAAGCCCGGGAGGCGGGATTCCTCGACGCGCTCAAGAAGTTCCCGGACATCCAGATTGTTTCCTCCGATCAGCATGCCGGTGCGACCCGGGAACTGGCCTATCAGGCCTCGCAGAACCTGCTGAACCGCTTTGGCCGCGAAGTGAACGGAATTTTCTGCCCGAATGAGACGGCGACCATCGCCATGACCAAGGCATTGCGGGACATTGGCCGGGCCGGCGGCCAGGTGAAGCTGGTGGGGTTTGATTCCGGAACCCAGTCCGTCCTCGACCTCAAGAATGGGGACGTCCAGGCGCTGGTGGTGCAGGACCCGCTCAAGATGGGGTATCTCGGTGTGATGACCGTGATGCAACACCTGGAAGGCAAGCCGGTGGAGAAGCGCATTGATACCGGCGTCTCGCTGGTCACCAAGGAGAACATGAACCAGCCGGAAATGGCTGCACTGCTGGCTCCGCCGATTGCGAAGTATTTGAAGGAGTGAAGAGGGCGAGGGGAGTTGAGATGGCGCGTCGCGCCCTCCGCGGCTACGGGTAGACGACGAGGGAACGAGACGCTGGCTGGTTTTCCCAGCGGACCCCACGGGCTGAGGTCGCGGGTGGGGCGAAGGGAGTTGAGATGGCGCGTCGTGCCCTCCGCGGCTACGAGAGGGCGCTTCATTTCGCGCGATTGGATACAGGCCAGCTTATTTGGACTCAGCCGTTGCGCCGTCCCCGGTGTACTCCAGTCGCACGATCTTGGAGTCCTTGTTGTCGCCCCAATTGGTGCCGAATTCGATCAGGTACAGGCAGCCGTCGGATCCCAATTCCATGTCCATCGGCCGCTTGAACTTCGTCTGGGGCATGAACCGCTGCATCTTGGCGATCTGGTTGTTCTCATCCAGCTTCACCGCAATGATCCAGTCGCGGGTCCATTCGTAGATGAAGAGGGTGTGGTCGAGCTACTTGGGCAGCTTGTGCGGGGACTTCAGGTTTTCGTCGAAGTGATAGACCGGTCCGGCCATCGCGGTGCGGCCGCCGCTGCCGACGACCAGAGCTGGTGGATGGCGACGCGGGGTAATAGATGAATGCCAGCTGGGCCGAGGAAGATCCTTCACACCGGTGTTGTTGGGTGAGGTGTTCACCGGATGGGCCGGATCGTAGAGGGGTGGGCTTGAAATCGTCCGCCATCAGGGAGCGGGCTTGGGCGGGAGCTCCGCAGCGGGGCTTCAGGTTTCCCGGCCTTCCTGGCCTCTTCGTTCTCCTTCTTGATCTCATTCTGCTTCTTGCGGGCCGCTTCAGACACGGTTGGCATCCTCATATTTCTGGCGCGCCGTAGTCGACCGGGGCGTAGGGACGGTGTTGGCCACGAACAGCGGCCAGCCAAAGAGCCAGGGCCCCGGGCCTGGTTGATCTCGTCGTGTCCCGCCGGTCCGCGTTTGGGATCCGGTCCACCTGCGTCCGGCCCAACCTCACCCCAGTAGAGGTAGCCGTTGGCCGGATCGATGGAGATGCGGAAGGGCCGCGTTGCCCATTACGTAGATCTCAGGCTTGGTTTTGGGCGTGCCGGGCATAAAGAGATTGCCGGCGGGGATGGCGTAGCCGCCTTCTGCCTTGGGAGTGATGCGGAGGATCTTGCCGGTGGTGGCATTCGAGTTGGCGGCGGTACCCTGGGCGTCCCAGGGGTAACGTCAGGGCGCGGATCGTTCGGGGAGTATCCGTCGGAATCGAAGGGGTTGGTGTTGTCACCCACTGAAATATACAGGTTGCCCTGGGGGTCAAACGCCAGTGAACCCCCGACGTGACAGCATTGTTCCCGCTGAACCGTGTTGTCGTAGATCGTCACGCGGGATTCCGGATCCAGCCGGTCGCCCTTCAGGGTGAACCGGGAGACCCGGATGATGCCCACTTTGCCGCGGCTGTCGGTGGTGGTCTCCGGGAGGGAATGGTTCACGTACACCCAGCCGTTTTGCTCGAACTTGGGATCCAGGGTGATGCCCAGCATACCCTCTTCCAGCCCCGTAAAGACCGGGATCTCGGCGATCACCGTCGGATCCTTGGCTCCCGGGCGGATCATTTTGACGACCCCCTTGCGTTCCGCGAAAAAGACCGTGCCGTCCTTGGCCACCGCCAGTTCCATTGGGTCCACCAAGGTGTCCTTTAACTCCCCGTTGACGGTACGGTCTTCATCGAGGACGACCTTGCGAAAGGCGGATTCGGGCGGGAGAAAATCCCCTCCCTTGAAAACGGTCGTGGCGCCAGCGCCGGTGGTGGGTGTTTGGTTCTGCTGAGCCAGGGCCACCCCCGATAAAACGGCGGTGGCGAACACAAGAAGCGGGAAACGCATGCGGCCGATGGACTATCGGACGGGGCAATTTAATCAAACCAGTTTGCGGGGAGATTTCAGGAAGTGAGCGGACGTCGGGATTTTTGCGACGTTCGTCGTGGCGATCGCGGGTCAAGGCTCGACGCTGCAGTTGCTTCGGGCTTCCATTGCCGCATGAAGATCCATGGATGGTTTGCGGTGGCGTCGGGAGTTTGCGCCTGGGTGGCCAGCGGGGCGAACTGGCCGTCCTGGCGTGGCCCCAATCAGGATGGTACGACCCCGGAAACCCGCTTTGCCCTGAATTGGAACCGGGACAAGAACGTGAAGTGGCGGGCGGCATTGCCCGAACCGGGCAATGCGTCGCCGATCGTTTGGGGTGACACGGTATTCGTCACCCAGGCCCTTCGAGACGGTCAGGAACGCACCCTGATGGCCTTCGACCGAACCAGCGGGAAGCTGCTGTGGCAGAAGGGCGTGAAATATGAAGGGACGGATCCCCATCATAAGACCAATCCCCATTGCTCTGCGACGCCGGTGACCGATGGCGAACGGGTGGTGGCCAGCTTCGGCAAGGAACTTTGGAAAGCCGACCTCGGGAAACAGGTCCACGACTGGGGGCAGGGTTCGTCCCCGGTCCTTCATGGAGACCAAGTGTTCGTTTACCATGGTCCCGGTGCGTTCTCGACCCTGTATGCCTTGGACAAGAAGACGGGACAGATCCAGTGGAAGGTCGGGTTGAAGGAGCAGCATCCGCCGGAGCGGTTCGACGGGTTTGCGGGAAAAAATGACGGGATGGTCGGTACCTTCAGCACCCCCTTGGTCGTCCGGGCGGCGGGTCGCGACGAAATTGTCCTGCCGGTGGTGAACGAACTGCGCGCCTTTTCACCATCGAGTGGGGAGCTGCTGTGGCATGCCGACGGAATGAATCCGCTGGTGTACGCCTCGCCGACGCTGGGTGAGGGAACCCTGGTGGCGTTCGGAGGATTCTTCGGCAGTGGCATCTTCATCAAGCCGGGTGGGAAAGGGGACCGTACGGGCGAACGCCTGTTCTACGAGCGTCGACTGAAGAAGCACACCATCGGCTCGCCGGTGGTGAAGGGAGGGTACATTTACCAGAGCGCCACCGACGGGTTTGGCCAATGCTTCGAGCTGGCTACCGGCAAACTGGTGTGGGAGGAGCGCCTTCCGACGTCCGGAGCGAGCGGGCAAACCTGGGGATCCATGGTGCTGACGGGCGACCGGCTGTATGTGGTGAACCAGTCGGGCGATACGCTCGTGCTCAAGGCCGCACCGAAGTACGAACTGCTGGCGTCCAATCCAGTGGGTGAACTCTCCAATTCGACCCTCGCACTGTCCAACGGCGACATTTTCCTCCGGACCGAAGCGGCCTTGTATTGCATCGCCGACCCGCTGACACGGTAGGGACCGACAGCGTCGGTCCCTGACTAGGTTTCCGCCAGCGTATCTGGAGGCAACGGCGGAAAACGGGAACGGGAACAGGGACGGCGTTAGGAGGTTACCTCAGATTGTTGGAGTGCGCAGGCGAGAGGTGGGATTGAGATGGGGCCTCAGAGCACTGAGGCCCTATCCCGGATTCCGATTGCCTTGAGAAACGCTCCAGTGTGGCTCCGGGCGCACGACGCCACGGTTTCCGGTGTGCCTGCCACCACGAGTTCCCCGCCGTCGGTACCGGCTTCGGGACCAAGATCGAGAATCCAATCGGCGGATTTGATGACATCGAGATTGTGCTCGATCACGAGGACGGAGTGACCGGAGCTGACCAGTCGCTGGAACACCGCCAGCAGGACCCGAACATCGTCGAAATGCAGTCCCGTTGTCGGTTCATCGAACAGGAACAGGGTGCGACGCGCCGGCATCGTGCGTTCATCCGATCCACCGTTCCCCGCTCCTCCGATGGCCGCGGCAGATCCGGCCAGGTGACTGACCAGCTTGAGGCGCTGGCTTTCCCCACCACTGAGCGTGTTGACCGGCTGGCCGACCCGCAGATAGCCGAGCCCCACGTCACACAGAAGGTTGAGATTGGACGCCGCGCGCCGCGCTGGGCGCGAATCGGGCATGGCCGCCAGAAAGTCCCGGACTTCCTCCACGGGCGCCTCGAGCAGGTCGGCGATGGAAATTGCAGGCAGTCCTTGGACGATGGCGGAGTCGGCGAGACTTCGTGGACGCCCGAGTTTTACCTCCAGGATGTGTTCCTGGTACCGACGTCCCTGGCAGACGGGGCAACGCACGAACACGTCGCTGAGGAATTGCATCTCGATCTTCTCAAACCCGGCACCGCGGCACCGCTCGCACTGGCCCTGGGCGGAATTAAAGCTGAAGGCTCCAGCGGTGAGCCCACGTTCTCGTGCGGCTGGACTGGTGGCGAAGACCTCCCGAATGTCGTCGAAGGCTCCGATATAAACCGCCGGATTCGACCGGGGGGTCCGGCCAATGGGGGATTGGTCCACCAGGACCACGGACCCCAGGGGTTCCGCACCCGTCAGGCTGGCGGACGCGAGATTTGCAAGGGCTTCGCCGCGGAATTCGCCGTCGACTTCCTCTTCGAGCGCTGCCGCCGATGCATCGTCGCGTCCGGACAGCTTTTGCTGGAGCAGGGGAAGGAGAACCTCGCGGACGAGTGTGGTCTTCCCGGATCCGCTGACGCCGGTCAGACAGACGAGACGACCGAGGGGAATCTCGGCCGACAGGTTCTTCAGATTATGGGCCGTGGCGCCGCGGAGGCGCAGCCAGCCGGCCGGGGAATTTCCCGTGGGAGCCGAGGACGTGGAGGTCGCGAGAAGCTCCGTTCCAGTGCGGAGTCGAGAGCTGAGCTGACGCAGTGAGGCGACGCGTGGACTGGCCTTATAGGAGGCGGCGGGTTCGGCGGCGAAACCGACGCCTTCCACCCACTCGCCTGAAGCGTTGGACGGACCCACCGTTCGACGCCGGGGCACCTGGATCTGTCGCCGGCCGGTCAGATATTCAGCGGTCAACGAGCCCGTTGATTGCGTAAGCTCCCGTGGAGTTCCCCGAAACACCAGCCGCCCGCCGCCTTCGCCATGTCCCGGTCCCAAGTCGACCAGCAGGTCCGCGGCCCGCATCACGCTTGACTCATGTTCCACCACCACAACGGTGTTCCCGACGTCACGCAAACGCAGGAGGATCCGGATCAGGCGATCGGTGTCCCGCGGGTGGAGTCCGACACTGGGTTCGTCCAGGACGAACAATGCATGGGTCAGGCGCGACCCGAGACAGGTGGTCAGGTTGACCCGTTCGGTTTCTCCGCCGGAAAGGGTGCGCGTTGCCCGATCCAAGGTGAGATACCCCAATCCGACTTCATCCAGGTACCCAAGCCGCGTTCGGACCTCCGTGAGCGCCATGGAAATGGGATCATTCGCCGAGCCCCGCAGTCGGACGAGGTCGTCCACCCGGGCCAGTGCGTCGCGGATCGGCAGAGTGTAAAAGTCGGCCAGGGTGAGTTGGGTCGGCTGAACCCCGGGCGTGGCTTTCGGGCCGAGCCGGTACTGGAGCGAGTCTGCATTGAACCGGCGCCCCCCGCAGTCGGGACAGCTCCGGTAGCTGCGGTAGCGCGACAGCAGCACGCGGACGTGCATCTTGTACGCCTTGCTTTCCAGCCAGCGGAAGTAGCCTTTGACGCCGTACCACGAATGGGGCCAGGAATGCTCGGGGACGTCGGGATCATGTCCCGGGTCTCCGTCCATCACCCAGCGTTGGTGTTCCGGACTGAGGTCGCGGAAGGGAACGTGTGCCGGGACGCCCCGTTTCCGGGCCATGCGAAGCAGATCCGCCTGACATTCGGCACTCATTCCGGATTGCCAGGGTTTCACGACGCCCTCGGCGAGCGTCTTGGAGCGATCCGGGAGAGCGAGGTCCGGATCGATGGTGATGATGCGGCCGAATCCTTTGCAGGCCGGGCACGCACCAACAGGATTGTTGAAACTGAACAGTGCAGGGGTGGGCTCCGGATAGGCGAGGTCGCAGGTGGCACAATGAAACCCGGAGGAAAAATTCCGCGGCGGCCGGGTTGAGGGGTCGACCGACCGGATCGTCAGCCGGCTCCGCCCAAAATGATACGCCTGTTCGCAGGCTTCGACGAAACGCGAACGGTTGTCCGGCTGCAGCCGGATCCGGTCTGCCACCACGGTCAGGTGGGGCATCCGGGGCGGCAGCGCGGTGGACGCTTCCTCCAATCGGACCACCGTTCCGTCCACCCAGAGCCGACGGAATCCCTGCTGGCCGAGCAGTTGGAGTTGTTCCGCCACCTCCAGCTTGTCCGTCATGGGAAGGTCGAAGGTGATAAGACATTCTGAGGGTCCGCCGGATTGCGGACCCTCGGCGAGGGTTTGCTCCCAGACCGCCTGGGGAGGTTCACGACGCACGGGGCGGGCGCACTGGCGGCAATGAAGGGTAGCCCAGTGCGGCCAGACGACCTTCATGTAGTCGCAGATCTCGGTCATTGTTCCGACCGTGCTGCGCGAACTTCGGACGGCATTGCGCTGCTCGATGGCAATGGCCGGTGGGATGTTTTCGATGCGGTCGACGGCCGGCTTGTCCATCCGGTCGAAGAACTGACGGGCGTAGGGAGTGAAGGTCTCGATGTATCGACGCTGTCCTTCGGCGTAGATCGTCTCGAACGCCAGCGAGCTCTTTCCGGAACCGCTCAGTCCGGTGACCACGATCAGTTTTCCCAGGGGAAGTTCGAGATCGAAGCCCTTGAGATTGTTCTGCCGGACATTGTGCAGCCGGATGCACCGCGGGGCTTCCTTTGGGGAAGCCGCAGGAGGGGAATTGATTTGGGAAGCCCGCGCCATCGGGCGGCGAACGTACGGTGAGGTCCGGGGGCGTCAACGCGTGAGCTGAGCGGACCGGAATTCGGTCGGACCGCAGGCTCCAGCCAGATTTGGGGTGGCCGCGGCTGGTGCAGGGGGGATTCCTCCGGGCGTTCCCCGGCATGGGCAGAGTTGAAGCGCCTTGAAAGGCGCCTTCCGGTTACTTGGCCCCTTGGTCAATCCAGGCACGGACCAGGCCAACCTGTTCCGCGGTCAGGGGTTCCCCCTTGCCCTCGGGCGGCATCGCCGTGTCTTCATCAATGCGGGACACCGACAGGGTGAGGGGACTCTTCAGGCTGTCCCCTTTGATCACGGACTCACCGTTTTCCCCACCCTTGAGCGTGGCTTCCAACGAATCGAGGCGGAGCTTCCCCTTTTGCTTCTCGGCACCATGGCACTTGAAGCAGGACTTCTCGAAGAGGGGCTTGATGTCCTTGTCGAAGGTCACTCCTGGTTTCTTGGCTGCGGGCGGCAACTTGGAAAGATCCGGGGCCGCAATGGCGAGGGCAGCAGCAGAGACGGCGGCGAAAACGGCGAACGACAGGTGTTTCATGTGCAGATTCATTCTGAAAAGCGTCCCAACGCTGTCTCATGACGCCGCGAGGGTCAAAGTCATTCATGCTGCCAGCCGGGGAAGGGACAGGCTCCCAAGAGTCTCCGGAGTGCAGAACAAGTTGCATGGGGAGGGACAAGAGGACTATTGATGCTGTGTCGACCAAAACTTCACATCACACACGACCATGAGCGAAGCTGAACTGACTGCTGATAAGATTGCCGGGGACATGAACGCGCTGGTTCAGGATGCGGAGGCGCTTCTGCATGCGACCTCCGGCCACTCAGACTCCAAGCTGGTGGAGATTCGCAATCGCCTGAACTCCGCGCTTTCGAACGCCCGTTCCACTTGCCGCGACCTCCAGGGTCGAACTGCGGCCCAAGTTCGGCAGGGCATTGAGAAAACGGATGCGACGGTGCGTGCGCACCCCTGGGAATCCGTCGGGGTGGCCTTTGCGGTCGGCCTGGTGGTGGGGGTTCTTGTGGGACGTCGCTGAGCGGGCATGAGCGATTCCCCTGAGCCGCCCGGCCTTCTGTCGACGTTGCGTGGATTGGGCACGACCCTGTCCGCAACGATGGCGAACCGGGTGGAGCTGGTTCTGGTGGAGCTTCAGCTCGAGCGGGCCCGCTTCATCCAGATCCTGATTCTGCTCCTCGCGACTCTGGCGTTCGCCTTCCTGGCGATTTTTGCGCTGACCGCGGCGGTGGTGGTGGCCCTATGGCACACGCACCCGGTGCTGGTCCTCCTCGTGGTGGGTGCGGTGTACGGGGGGGGAGCTTGGATGACGGCCCGGAAGGCCCGGGGCCTGTTCGGACACGAAGCCTTCTCAGGATCGCCGAAAGCGAGCTGAACCGGCTTACGCTGCATCAGCACCTTGGAGACCTGCGGGAACAGACCCGCTGGGTCTCCGAGTTTCGCAGCAGCGCCCCGGCTCCGGGCATGCCGTGGTTGAGGGTTGCGGCGCCGGTCGCCGGGTTCCTTGCGGCGGGCGCCCTGTTGAAACGGGGAACCCTGGTCGGCCGCGTTTCCGGCCTGGTCAAGCTGGCGGCCGTCGCATACCCGGTCATCCGTGCCTGGCAGAAGCACCGCAAGTCGCTGGACGACGCCTCCTGATGGCGCCGCATTCCGGATCCGAACTCGTAACCATTCAGGTTCTCGCCTCGAGGAATCGTTTCAGCTCCGAAGCCATGGTTCCGCCGAACCCGGGGACCTGTTCGATTTCCTCGATGCGGGCGAGGCGCAGCCGCTGGACCGATCCAAACCGTTTTAGCAGCGCCTGTTTCCGGCCCTCTCCAATCCCCGGGAATTCGTCGAGGAGGCTTTCGGAGATTTTCTTGAGTCGCAGCTGCGCGTTGTAGGTGTTGGCGAACCGGTGTGCCTCGTCGCGCACCCGCTGCAGCAGTTTCACCGCCTGGCTGTCGAGTCCCAACCGCAGCGGTTCCTCGCGGCCGGGGAGGTGGATTTCCTCGTATTCCTTGGCGAGGCCCAGGATGGGAATGTTCCGCAGCCCCAACCGGGCCAGCTCGACGCAGGCGGCATTCAGCTGGCCCTTGCCTCCGTCGATGAGAATCAGGTCGGGAAGCCGGGGGCGCGTCTGATCGACGGGCGGCACCCGGGGATCCTCCAGGACGTTCTCCGAGGCCGGCAGGGATTCCTCATCCACGGCACTCGGGAGGGGGGGCAGGCGTGGCCCATGCGGGATTGCGGCGGCGTCCGTGCCGATTTGCGGCGGCTGCCCCCGGACTGCCCGGCTCACATCGTCCACCGCCCGCTGGAGTTCCTGTGGGCTGGCCTCCCCGCCGTCGCCGCCCGTGCCATCCCGTGATTCCCGGCGTCCGGTGGCCACCTCGCGAAGGAGGCGGGAATATCGACGCCGGATGGTTTCCGCCATGCTGGCAAAATCGTCCTGCTGGGTGACGGATTTCATACGAAAGCGCCGGTAGTTGGCGCGATCCGGTCGCCCCTGCCAGAAGCTGACCATCGACGCGACGACGAAGGTCCCGCTGATGTTGGAGATGTCGAAACCCTCAATGCGGGCAGGCGGGTTTTGAAGGCCCAGCACGCGGGCGAGCTCCCGGAGGTCGGATTCAGGATTGATGGCGACCGGAAGCTTGTACGGGATGCGCTCGAATTTTTCGGTTTTCTGGGTGGTCCGCTTCAGGTCCTCGAGGGCGTCCCGGAGCTGGGCGGCCTTTTCGAATTCGAGGTTCACGGCCGCCTTGCGCATTTCCTCCTCCAGTTCCTTGCGCAGTTCCTCGGTCTGGCCCTCGAGGAATTCAATCCCGGCCTTCACCTGCGCGAGATACTGCTCGCGGGTGACGTTCCCAATGCACGGGGCGGTGCAGTTCTTAAGATTCCCGTACAGGCAATGCTTGTAGTCGGCCTCACCCGGGGTGAGGGGACGGCAGCCTCGTAGGTGAAATCGGCGCCGCATCAGGGTGAGGGCCCGACGGACACTTCCGGAATGGGCGAACGGACCGAAGTAGTGGCAGCCGTCGTCCTTGCGCAGGCGGGTCAGGGTGAACCGAGGGATGGGATCGTTCAGGTTGACCTTGAGCAGGAGAAACCGTTTGTCGTCCTTGAAGTCGATATTGAACCGGGGCTGGAAATCCTTGATCAGGCGGCCTTCGAGCAGCAGGGATTCCGGTTCGGACTTCACCACATGCCAGTCGAAATCATGGATGGCCTCGACCAAGGCGTTGAACTTGAGATCCCAGCCCAGGCGTCGGGACGGATGGAAATATTGGGAAACCCGCTTGCGAAGATCCCGGGCCTTGCCGACGTAGATCACGGTCCCGAATCGGTCCTTGTGCAGGTACACACCGGGCCGGTGGGGAACCTGGGACAGCTTGTTTCGGATGTGCTCGGTGACCGGCATGGGCAGGCGCTTCGTACAGACTAGCGTGACCCAACCCACGCGACAACCGAGGGACCTTCGACGCGCGCCCTATTTCCGTTCGCCCATCCGTTCCTTCAACCACTCGAAGTCCTCGGGATTCGAGCTCGGGACGGGGAATGGAATGGGACCGGCGTTCGGACGTGCCGAACGGCGCGTGGAGGAGGAATCCCAACGATGGGTCTCTCCGTGACCATCGGCGAAGGCCAGGTTTCCGGCGCCACCGTGATATGACGCGGGCAGGTGCAGCCAGCGGACTTCGTCAACTTCATTGAGGAAGTAGCCGTCTCCCAAGGTGTCCGCGTTCTCGTCGAGAAACGTGAACACGCTGCTGGGAAAGGAAATGTCGGAAAGCCGGAGATACTGCCGATATCCTGGGTTCCACGGGTTGAAGAGATTGGTGCGGCTCCCCACGGAGTCCCCGACCATGGCGTTCAGGGACATGCTTCTGACCCGGCGGGTCCAGCCGGCCTGCCGCTGCTCCTCGCTGACAACCCGGTCCGCCGGACATTGAAATAGGGGCGTTCCACCGGCCAGATAGGTTCCGAGGGGCGAGAGGGTGAGAAAATTGAGGTTGGTATTCCCCGGGTCCAGATCCCAGTTCAGGTAATTGTTCACCCAATTCTGGTTCAGGTTGAGCCCGGAAATCCGATAGGGGCGGCCGGTGTCGAGGTTCACCACCAGTCGTTCGCGGTTGTCGTTGGAATACAGGACCAGTGCTTGCTGAAGCTGGCGGACATTGGCCAGACACATCAACCCCGTGGCCCGGGCTCTGACCCGCGAGAGCACCGGCAGGAGCATTCCTGCCAGAAGAGCCACCACACCCACCACCACCAGCAATTCGACCAACGTGAACGCCCGTCGACCTGGCCGCGCGACGGCGCCGAGGCGTCGACCTGGCCGCGCGACGGCGCCGAGGCTGGGGAGTGGGGCGTTCATGCTGAGAATCTTTCAACCCGGTCCCCCCACCCTGTCAATGGGGAGTCCGCTGGGTTCCCATTCTTTTCGGTGCCGCCAAGGGCCGAATCGGACGGCCGATTAGCTGGCCAAGTCCGGATTTTCCCAGAACGCATAGGCCAGCAGATGAAGAATGTTCATCTGGATGTCCTCGACGCGGCCGTAGTGGGTGTCGGAGACGACGACAAGCTGGTCCGCCAATTCCGCCATTTGACCGCGCTTCATGCCCACCAGGGCGATGGTTTTCACGCCGGTGGCCTTGGCCCAGTCAAAGGCTCGGACGCAGTTCGGGGAATTGCCGCTGACACTGATGCCGATCAACACATCGCCCGGCCGGGCATAGTTCATCAATTGCCGGACAAAGATGTCCTCATAGCTGTAGTCGTTTCCGATGGCGGTGATCCACGGAACATTGTCCGTCAGGGATAGCACCCGGAATCGGCGGGGCAGCACGTCGGAGGCGCCTTTGCCGAGGTCGACGGCAAAATGGCTCGCGTTGGCAGCGCTCCCGCCGTTTCCGATCACGAAGATTTGGCTGTCATTGCGGTGAGCCTCCTGAAGGGTGGCCACCAAGGGGGCAAGTTCGGCGGGCTTGAGGCTTGCAAGGACACGCTGTTGGGCGGAGAGGTAACCGGCAATCCAATCAATCATGGCTGAGACTGTTCAGCTGTCGCGGCCAAAGCTCAATGGACAAATTTAGGCCTGAATCCCGCGTCGGTATCGTTGTGCCGGGCCCTCTGGAGAGTGGTGACATCCGGGGTTCCCATTCAACGTGCGGGCTCCGAGGCCAGTACGAGGGCGCCCACAGGAACTGAGTCCTCCTTGAGCCCGGCCAAAACGATCGGAGGACCGGGTTGAAAGGAGTCCATGACGTAGGGAGGAAGGGCGGCAGCAATGGCGTCCCGCAAGGGATCACCGATCAGGGACAAACCACCCCCCACCACGATGACCTGTGGGTGGAACAGTTGGACGACGTGGGACAGTGCAAACGCCAGATTATCGGCCAATTCGCTCAGGATGGCGTGCGCCAGTTCATCGCCGGCCGTCAGAGCGGGGCCGAGGAACCGGGCTTCACCCCCCTCCTGTTGACCGGCCAACTGGCCCAGGGGACCGGCCGGGTGGAGGGCAACGGCCTCCCGGATTCGACGGTCCACCGCCCAGCCGGAACAACGGTGTTCAACGAGGGTTCCGGACTTGTCGAGCCGTACGTGCCCGATCTCGGCCTCTCCGGGGACGGCACCGTGGTAGATCCGGCCATCGACCACCAGGCCGCCACCCACCCCGCTGCCCATGTTGATCCAAAAGACCGGATTCAATTCGCGACCGGCACCACATCGGGCCTCCCCCAGTGCGGCAACGTTCGCGTCGTTGTCGATCCGGACGGGTAACCCAGTCTGCTCGTGCATCCATTCACCCAGCTCGAAATCGTGCCAGCCGGCGATCTGGTGCGAGCACGCGATCCGACCGGTCCTCCAATCCACCGGTCCTCCAAATCCGACGCCAATACCGGCGGGTTGATGTCGGGCCATCAATACCGGCAGGATGGAAGCCAGTTGTGACCGGATCCCTTCGCCACCGGCTGTGCGGTCCACCAGGAACCGCTGGCGGTCGATGATCTGGCCGCTGGAATCACCGGCCACGACCTGCAGCTTGGTGCCACCAATCTCGACGCCGAGCACGTTCATTCTCCGAGTGGGATTGGGATTCAGGAGATCAGTTTGCCGGAATACTCCGGTTCACGACCGGGCTTCCACTTGATGTTGCATCCCATGCTGGGCATCTGGCGGGGAGAGATTGGCCGACTGGCCAGCAATGCATCCACGGCGCCCCGGAGATCGGCGCCAGTCACGGGCTTTCCGTTTCCAGGCCGTGAATCGTCGAACTGCCCCCGGTAGACCAGGTGACGGTGTCCGTCGAAGAGGAAGAAATCCGGGGTGCATGCCGCCCGGTATGATCGGGCGACGGCCTGGGATTCATCGACCAGGTAGGGAAAGTTCCAGCCGGAGGATCGG
>JBGAPN010000031.1:0-20474 GCA_044221235.1 Limisphaerales bacterium | reverse complement strand
GATTCCCACATCCACCGGATTGTCCTCGGACAAGGACTGCGGGGATATCGACAACCACGGCGGGTCATTCACCGGGGCCACGGTCACCGGAAGAACGGAAGTGGAGGACCTTCCGGACTGGGTGACAGTCAACTGAATGTTGCCCGTTCCGGCCATGTTCAAAGCCGGCCGGAAAGAGATCCGGTAGACGCCGTTGCCCTGGGCCGCGACCGACAAGGCACTGTTGGGAATCAGCGACTGATCCGAGGAGGCCGCGGTCACGGTCACGGCGCCAAAGGCCGAATCGGCCACCGTGGTGACATCAAACGACACGTTGGTATCCTCAATACCCTCCACCGACGACGGCAGGACGCTGAAGTAGGGAACGGGCGAGACTGTGATCCTCGGGTTTTTGACGAGCAGGGTCATGCGGCGATCCACTTTCGCGCTGCCGCCAAAGACGAAGCGCCAGGTGTTGGCCGGGTTCCAATCCCTGATCTCGAGATCCGTGAACAGCGTATCGGTCCGTTGCACTGTCCCATCACCGGCCAAGCGCTCCAATCTCACGGAGATGCCATTGTTGCCCTGGGTCAGGGTCAGCCGATGAAAAAAGTCCTGGGGCAACTGGGCCCAGAGCCCCTGCTCCCGAGGGATGATTTCTCCCTCTAACCTATTCCCGTTGTGCAGAACTTCGATCCGGCCATCACCCGTGTTACCTGGTTCGATCCGGACTGCCAATCCGGTGGAGAGACCGGAAAATCCCCGCGAATTGTTTCCATCGGTCACCGGTCCAAAACTGAAACTCAAACCCTCTCCAGGGGTCCCATTTCCGCCATACATGGTGAACTCAAAGGAAGCGCGGAAGTAGGGATAGGCCTCCTGGGGTACCGTGCTGGGGCGGCTCACGATTACGGTCCCCGTTTGGTCCACGGTCGCGTTGCCGCGGGTCATGAAGAACGACCACGGCGATGCACCGATCGTGGTGGCGGTGGAGTACAGTGCCACATTCGAGGGTGTCGCAGTCCCGCCAACCCAGGTCTCGAGCCACACCCGCTCGGCCTGAGCTTGGGCACGTGTCGCGGCCCCGGCCAGAAGGCCGGACACGATCCCACACCAAAGAAGTCGAACCCAATGGAAACGATTCATGGAAGACAGGGTCAGGGATTCAGTTCAGCGACACCGGCGATCCGCTTCAGACGGAAGGTTCCCGCAGCCCGGATGGGTTCCCGGTGCAATCCGGTCACCGTCTCCCGGTAGGTTCCCGCAATGTGTCCGTAGCCGTAGTCGGGCACGGCAACGCCGGTTCCAGGATCCGTCGCGGCAAATTCAAAGGTGATGTCCCGCGTGATGGCGAACGCCTCCTCCTTGAAGCGCGGCGGTCGTTCGGTCAGCGGTCCCAGGTTGTCGTGGTCGGGGTGGTATTTGTGCCGGAAGGGATGGGTGGAGAACTCGGGATCCAATCGGATCGTCCCGGTCACTGTTCCCCCGGTGCTAAAGGTGCCCGAGAGCGTCAGAAAATTGTCCAGGCCACCGGGACCGCTCGGGGGGAAATCAAATCCGATGCTGCTCAAACGGCGACCCGTGAGGGAATCGTCCTTCGCCACGATCCCCTTGTATTCGCCGAACCGCGCTGGATCGGTCACCAGTACATAGCGACCCGGTGTGTCCACCTCGCGTTTTCCGTCGGCATTCACCCGGTAGGTGCCGTCCTGCCACATCTGCGTCACTTCGCGCAGCAATCGCACGTTCCCCAATCCGTCGACGTGCAGGAGAACGCGCAGGTTGAACGGAGACCGTGTGGGGGTGGTGGCAGTGCTCACTCCGCTCCGCTGCACTTCGAGCGCGGTTCCGTCGGAGGCTTGCCGGACGGTCGTCAGGGTCCCGGAGTGCGCCTCATTCACCCGGTCCACCGCCGCCACTCCCATCCAAAGACCGGCGTACTGGCCGGCATTCGCCGCTGCCCGGCGGATCCGGACCGGCGCCAGAAACCGAGTGCCCGCATTGTCCCGGATTTCGAGCACCGATTCATAAAGGATTCCGGACATCGCCTGCCGCCGGGCTGCGACGATAAGACTGTCCACCTGGCCGGGTTCCGCCGCGCGGGTCAGCAGGGCCGGCAGCGGATTCCAGAGTCGATCACCGGCCGCGGACGCCCCGGCGGTCGCCAGCGCCGTGGACGCCGGCGCGCTCAGTTCCGTCACCGTGGCCGCCACCGGCGTCGACCTCAGGTTTTGGAGGCGGACCGTGAACTCACCGGTTTCCACTCCGAAATCCAGTTCCCCGTTTCCGAGCACCGAATCCGCCCGGAACGGCGCGGTGAAGTCCGAGCCCCCCTTGGAGAAGACCCAGTAAGCCACTCCCGGCTCCATCGGGTCGCTCGCCAGGACCCGGCGCCAGGCGCCGTCGGCCGAAAGCCGATACACCGGCTGAAGCTGATGGCTCGCAGCATCGTAATGTGCAGGCGAGGGTCGAAAGAACTCCTCAAAGCTCGGCGGCAGGCCCGGATCGACGGGGAATCCCCGCAGATTGTAGGCGTCAGGAACCCAAGAAGCGGAGCGCAGGACGGGAACCCCGGTCACGGACAAGGTCGCGGCATCGCTCAATTTGACGAGAAAGGCGCGATGGCGGGTGACGCTGAACAGGGAGTTGGCGAGCGAGGCCGGATTGGCCGCCGGCACCCAGCTGAGCCACCGGTCGCGATTCCACACGGGCTCGGTGGCGTCCTGAATGAAATCCAATGCCGCTTCCCGGGATCGAAAGGTCCAGACGCTCTCGACAGGAAGGCCGCTGAAGACCTGCTCGATCGCCGGATTCGCCGGGAGCACCTCCAGCCAGAGGGCGTTCCATCCCTTCTGCAATGGGAACGTCTGGGTCACCGTATTGGCGGCGAATGCGCGGGTAGCGACCGCGAGCCAGAGTCCAAGGACCCGCCCAGCGGCGGCCCACTTCCGGAAAGGTGTGATCATGGGGTTCACGGAAAAGGTTCAATGCCCGGGAAGCACGGGTGGCGTCGCCTGTCGGGCCAGGATGGGGACGGGCGTCTTCACCGCCGCGATGGCCGACGTGTTGACCTGGATCTCCAAGCCGGCCCGGAGGGATTCGTGGAACTGCCGGACCGCCGACTCACGGCGTTCCCGCTGGAGGCGGTGGACAATCTGTTCACGGAGTTCGGCGAGCCTCCGCGGTTCCGCAGCCCTCCGGGCAAGGAGACGGAACAAGTGGAATCCGTCCTCCGACTCGGTCACCGGGCTGACGTCCCCGGGCGATTCCAACGCCAAAACGGCCGTCCGCGCCGCTGCGGGCCAGTTCAATCCGGCATCGGTCCGGGAAACCCAACCACAATCCCCGCCGGTGTAACGGGTCGCACGGTCCTCCGAATACTGGCGGGCCAACCGGGCAAAGGCCTCGTCCCCGGCACCCCCGGCCGCCGCCTCCGCTCGCACGTGCTCCACCCGTTTCGCCAATTCCGCCCGCTGTTCAGAGGTGGCACGCGGCGGCAGCCGGAACCAGATCCAGGCCACGCGAATCTGCTCGGGACGGATGAACTCGCCCGCATGCGTCCGATAAAACGCCTCAACCTCGCTGTCCTTCACGGATTCCAGGGAACGCAACTGTTCCTCCAGCGGCTCTTCCATCCGCGCCACGAGCACCCGATCGATCCGCCGCCGAACCTCCGGGTCCCGTTCGACTCCCGCCTCCCGGGCGCGGGTCAGAAGCACCTGTTGTCGGACCCACGATTCAACCCATTCCGCAGGATCCAGGGCGGGCAATCCGGCCCGGGCGCGGCGATCCAGTTCCGCATCAACTTCGGAACGGGTCAGGACGACGCCTCCCACTTTCGCCACGACATCCAGCTCCCGGGACTTCGAATCGCGTCCACATCCGGCCACGAGGCCGAGGCCGAGAAGCACCAAGGACACCGGTCGACCGGCGGATCGCAGGGAGGATCTCCCAAAGCTGGAGAAGGGGACAGACACAAGACCTCTGCCCCTTCCTTAAGAAAGGAGTCTCGAAAGTTTCGAAAAATGTTCAGGCCTCCCCGGACGTGAAGGACGGGCCTGTGAAAACCAGGCTGGCAGCGCCCGGTTCAGCATCCTCGCCATCCTGCCCGCGGAGGGGTGATGCGGGCTGCAATGGCGCCCCGATTTCGAGCGACCGGGGGCGGCCCAGACACTGGTTCCCCGGGGATCTGGCCTTGGCGTTCCCGCCGGGCTGCGACATCCTCCGCGGATTCTCCATATGCCTCCGCCGACTGCCCCACAATGTCCCGGTTGCGGCCGGCCTGTGGACGCGCGACTGGCGGAAGGACTCTGCGGTCCATGCCTGCTCCAGCGGGCCTTGGCCGGCGACGACGACGTCCCGCCGGATGAGAACGGGTCAAGCCCGGAACCCGTGATGCGGTACTTCGGCGACTACGAACTGCTGGAGGAACTCGCCCGCGGCGGCATGGGCATCGTCTACCGGGCCCGGCAGGTGCAGCTGAACCGGAATGTGGCGCTCAAGGTCGTGGCGGCCGGATCGATGGCGTCGCAGGAATTCCTGGAGCGGTTCCGGACGGAAACGGAGGTGGCCGCTACGTTGGACCACCCGAACATCGTGCCCATCTACGAGGTGGGTTCCGTCAGCGGCCAGGCGTTCTTCTCCATGCGCCTCATCGGAGGCGGGACTTTGGCCGACCGCGTTCGAAAGCACGGCCCCATGTCCGGTCGCGACGCGGCCACGCTGGTATCCGTCATCGCCCGCGCGGTGCATTACGCCCATCAGCGCGGAATCCTCCACCGGGACCTCAAGCCGGGAAACGTGCTGATGGATTCGCATGTCGGGCCGATGATCACCGATTTCGGCCTGGCCAAGCTGGTCGAACGGGAAAGCACGGTGACGCAGACCGAGGTCCTGTTGGGTACACCGTCCTACATGTCGCCAGAACAGGCGCAGGGAAAATCCCGCGCCCTGACCACGGCTGCCGACGTCTATGGACTGGGCGCCATTTTGTACGAGCTCCTGACCGGGCGGCCGCCCTTCGTCGGCGGAACGCCGCTCGAGACCGTCCGGCTGCTGCTGGACAACGAACCTCGTCGACTATCCCAAATCCGGCGGGATGTCCCGCCCGACCTGGAAGTCATCGCCCTCAAGTGTCTCGAGAAGCAGCCGTCCCGTCGCTACGGCTCCGCAGAAGCGCTGGCGGATGACCTCGACCGGTGGTTGCGTCATGAGCCGATCCAGGCCCGTCCGATCGGGATCGGGGAACGTGCCTTCAAGTGGATGCGGCGGAAACCCCGCCAGGCAGCCCTGCTCGGGGTCACGGCACTCGCGCTCCTCGCGGCGGCCGTCATTCCGTCCTTCCTGAACGTGCGCCTCCAGCAGGCCAACCGACGGGCGGCCGAGCGCGCCGAGGAAAGCCGGCAACGGTTGGTTCGCCTCAATCTCGCCCGAGGGCTGGAACGCATGGACCAGGGAGACCTCGCGGGATCCCTGCCCTGGCTGATTCAGGCCCTGCGGCTCGACCAAGGCCATCCGGATCGCGAACAGGTTCACCGGGTCCGGATTGGCTCGGTCATCCGGCAACTACCCCGCTTGTCGCAGATGCTGGTTCCCGAAGTTCCGGTGACCGAGGTGGAATGGGGCGCCGATGACGACACGGTCCTGATGGTCTCCCCCGCGACGGAGCAGTTCGAGGTCTGGGGCGTCTCGGCTGGACGCCGGAGGGCAGGATATCCGTTGAAGGTGTCCCGATTGGACAAGGCATTCCTGAGTCACAGCGGGGAATTCATCGTCACGACCACCCTGGACAGCCAGATCCAGGTCTGGAGAACAGACACCTCGGTGGCAGCAACGCCGCCGTTCCCGTTCCGCGGCGGATCACCGGCGGTGGTGTGTTCACCCGATGACCGGTGGATCGCCGTCACTTCCTCCGAGGATGGGCTTTCCCTGTGGGACGCCCGGGAAGGGCGGCTCGTGCGTCGCTTTCCTGATTCCGCGGAGGCCATACTGCCGACGTTCAGTCCCAATGGACGTTGGGTCGCCGTCGCGCGCCGGAACAAGATCGCCTGGTGGGAGGTCGACAGTGGGCGTCGTGTGGGCGAGATCGACCCGAAGTTTCTCCCCGGGAACGGCCCCATTGGCGGTCTGGTGTTTGACGATTCCTCCACGCGGCTGGCGGCACACACCGGGTTCAGCCTGACGGTCGCTGACATCCGCTCAGGAACACTGTTAACACCCCCGTTGACCCACCAAGGCTACTGGATTTACGGGTGCCGCTGGATGCCGGACCAAAACTCGATCCTGTCGTGGAGCCGGGAGGGGCTGGCCCGGTTCTGGGGCATGGAAGGATATATTCCCGCGCTTCCCTACCTGCGCCACGACCATTCCGTGGAGGATGCCGCCATCAGCTCGGACGGACTCCGGATCGTCACGGGCTGCCGCGATCGCACAGCCCGAATCTGGGACGTTCCCACCGGGTCGATGATCGTCCAACTTCACCACACGGGTCCCGTCACCCGGGTCGCCATCAGCCGGGATGGCGGAAAAGTTCTCACGTTCGATGGCACTGCCGCGCGGATCTGGGCGCTGGCGCACGACGCTCTGGCCGGACCTGTCATCAATGTGCAGTCCCCACAAGGACTAGGGTTCTCCACGTCCGGGCGACAGATCCTCACGGTGGACGCGGAGTTGGACACGCGGGCCTGGGATGTGGCCCGCGGAGAGGAAATCCCGTTGTCGGAAGTCGAACCCGGCACGGCGCCCCCCCGGATGGGAAATCAGCTGCAAACCAAACGCATTCCACACCCCGACGGGATCCGGGAGCTGGTGATCAGTGACGGTGCCGTCATCCGGGACCGCACCACCCAGCAGGAGTTGACGCCGCCGATGCGGCACCGCGAGGAGATCTCGGCGGCGACGTTCAGCGAGGACGGACGCCTCCTGGCCACGGCAGGATTCGACCGCAGGGCGAGGGTGTGGGATGTAGCCACCGGCGATCCATTGACCCCGCGGATCGGTGGACGGTCCTGGCTGCACCGGGTGGAATTCAGCCCGGACGGGCGCCGCCTCGCCATCTGCGGCAATGGACCCGGGGTCGATACGTGGAACCTGGAACCGGACCCGCGGCCGATCCGTGAATTGGAGCGACTTTCCCAGGTCATGTCCGGGCGGCGCCTCCGGGAATCGGGAGACGTGGAGCAGGTCGGACCGGAGGATCTGCGGGCGCAATACCTGACGCTCGCCGCCTCGGCATCGCCCGAGTTCAGGACCACGCCCGGCCAGGAGGCCCGCTGGCAATGGCGTGAAGCCTTCCTGCTGGAAAGCCGGGCCCAGACCAATCTCCTTTTCCGACTTCTCGATCCCGCCCGCAACGAAACGCTTGGCACATGGCGTGGACGGCTTCATGCAAGCCTGTGCAACTGGGATGACGCCCACCTATCCTTCTCCGCGCGATTGGAGCAGTCCCCGAAGGAGGCCATGCTCTGGATGGAACGCAGCCGTGTGAGCTACGAGCGGGGTGACCTCGCAGGGGCGATGGAGGACTCCGGGCGGGCCATCGAACTTGAACCGGATAATGCCCTCCACTGGCACCAGCGGGCCCGGGTGCGCTTGGCCAATGGCGATGCGTTGTCCGCCAGCCACGACCTCGACCGCGCGGTCGCACTTTCCCCCAACAACTCCGCCCTGTTCGAACTGCGGGCCGAGGCTGCGGTCCGACAGCAGAACTGGAGCCAGGCCTCCGAGGATTTTACCGCAGCAAGGCTCCTTCGGCTTCCGCGGGTCGTAACAATCGGCAACTCGCCAAGACCTTCTTTGCCCCCGAGGTCTCCCAACGCCGGGCCGGACCTGATCGATCTGGGGACCTGTTTCACCGGTCCGCTCACCCCCGGCTGGCTCTGGCAGTTCCGTGGTGACGCCGCGGTGGTGGAATCGGTCAAACCGGGATTGGCCGCGCTTCCGACCGGAGTCCTCCAGCTGGAGGGGATTCCCTTTGAAATTCGAGGCGTGGTTCAGCTCGCTGGGAGGACCACCAGCCAGTTTCAGATGAACTTTCCGCGCTCCCTCCGGGGTATCGGATTGTCCGGCAACTGCCGGAAGATTCATCTCCTGCACGCGGCGGACACCATCGCCAACATGGGAGACCCCGTGGCTCGGATCACATTCCACTACCGGGACGGCAGCACCGATTCCCTGCCGGTGCGATTTGGGGTGGAACTGGGCTGTCTGTCGTCCCCGACCGCAATGCAACCTTCCGCCACCAACAGCGCGATCGCCTGGACCCACGTGGTCACCGGACGTCATCCCCACCAGGCACTCTACCGCATCACCTGGACCAATCCGCACCCCGACCGCCCGGTGGCACTTCTGGATTACGAATCCGCCTTCGACGATTCCGGGGTCGGCCCCATGGTCTTCGCGGTGACATTGGAGCGTTGAATGCGTTGCCGGATCCGGCGGGTGTTCACTCCAGGGCCCGGATCAAATGATGGATTTCCTCATCCACTTCGTTTGAGGTAGCCGCATTCAAGGTTTGCGAGATTTCCTCCCGCATGAGTTCACGCCATCGGTGTCGCAGACGGTGGACGGCGGACTTGATGGCGGATTCCGTCATGCCCAGTCCTCGGGCGGCCTCCAGATAGGATAACGCCCCTTTCACTTCGACCAGGAACGGCTTGAGCACCTCGAAACGCTTGACGCTGGTTCCGTCAAACTCCGCGCGGAGGCGTTCCAGAACCCGGGCAAGTACCGCCTCGGCCCAGCGCTTTTCGAACAATCGTTCCGGCGTCAGGTGGTGCCCCAGTTCGATGGGCGCCTCCTCCGAACCTGGAACGGAATCCAGCGACACGAACTCGCAGTCCCCTCCCCGCTTCTGGGCGTGGTCCCGGTCCCATTGGTTGGAGAGGAAATGATTCATCGCGCTGAGCAGGAAGGTTCGAAACCGACCGCGATTTCGATCCGCGCCGGCCAGGTAGTTTTTGGACAGCAACTGGGCAAAGAAGGCCTGGGTCAGATCCTCCGCCTGGTGGGCTGAAAAGCCGCGGCAGCGCAGGTAGGCGAACAGCGGATACCAATAACTCCGGCACAGCGTTTCCAGGGCGCGATGAGCCGCCTCCGACTCGCGGTCTCCCGCCTGCACCACCAAGCTCCAGTGGGTCGTTCGAAAATGAGCGCCTTCCGGAACGGACCGGGGGTCCGCTGGATGATCTTCAGCCATTCGTGTTCCGGGGCAGGCCCGAGTCGAACCAAACCTGTTCAAGTCCGGTTTACCGTCAAGAAATGAGAATGGCATCCCGCCACAAAGCGGCTACCCCCGGAAATGCAAAGTCCGGCTCCAGCAGTCATCCCTGACCCTCGGAACCGGACTTGCGCAAAGTCCAACTGCGGACGCGATTACTTCCGTCCCTTCTTCTTCGCCTTCGTTCCGCGGCCCTTGAAGGTGAGCTCGGCAATGCCGGACTTGTCCAATTCGCCCAGGCCCAGCTTCGTCATCTTGCGATACTGGCCCAGGGCCGCCTTGGCGAGGGGCAGGTTGAGCTTGGCCTTCTGGGCCAGCGCGTAGGCAATGCCGCTGTCCTTGGCGGCATGGGCGGCGCTGAAGAAGCACGAATGGTCGCGGTTCATCATGTCCTCGCCGTCGGTCACCAACACCCGGCTGTTGGCCCCGGTCTGCGAAAACACCTCCATCAGCGTTTTCAAGTCGAGGCCCAAAGCGGAGCCCAGTCCCAGGCCTTCGGCGAGTCCCGCGGTGTTGATGTTCATCACCATGTTCACCAGTGCTTTGACCTGGGCGGCCTGGCCGGCCTTGCCGATAAAGCGAAGCAGCTTGCCTTCGTCGGACAGTTGGGTGAGGAGCGCCTTGACCTTCTCGAAGGCAGCCTGCTTGCCGCCCACCATGAGATACAGGGTTCCATTGCGGGCCTGGTTGATGCTGGAGGCCATGCAGGCTTCGAGCGAATCGGCTCCGGCCTTGTTGGCGCGTTTCTCGATTTCAACATGCACCGACGGCGAGATCGTGGCGCAGTTGATGAACACCCGGCCCTTCGCACCGGTCAGCAGGCTGTCGCCCTTCTTCGCATAGATCCGATCCATCGCCTTGTCATCCGTGACCACCGTGATGATCACGTCCGCCGCAGCTGTCACCTCGGCCAGCTTCCTCGGGCTGGCACACCCCAGTTCCTTGCCCAGGGTTTCCGCCGCCTCCGGCCGGACATCAAAGACCGCCGTGACGTTGTATCCGCAGTCCTTCAGACGGCGCGCCATGTTGGCTCCCATCCGACCGACACCGACAATTGCAATCCGTTCGCTCATGGAATTCGTGGTTTAAAGAAGTCTGGAAACAGTACGACAGCTTTCCAGCCGGATGCACGCCCGATTGCACCATTGAATTGCGCCCAGGTCGTCCCAACTGGGCGTCCTGTAAGTTGCAACTCCATCCGGCAAACGGGCTTTGAGCCACCCCACACCCCACCCCCGGGGTGGCATGTGGGCCAGCCATGGGGCGAAACTGCGCCAGACTGACCAACGATGGCACATCCGTACCCGAAGGCGGGTCACCGGGAGGCCCTTGGAAACATCGGAATTCTTCGGAATCCCGCTGAAATCGTCCGAGCCCGTTCACCGGCACCCTCCTTGCAGAGCGGTCGGCAGAAACTGGCATATGGCTCATATTCTTGGCATCGACCTCGGCACGACGAACTCCTGCATGGCTGTCATGGAAGGCGGCGAACCTCTGGTGCTGGAGAACTCCGAAGGAAAACGCACCACACCGTCGGTAGTCGCATTTGCCAAGAACGGCGAGCGGCTCGTCGGTGATGCCGCGAAGCGCCAGGCCATCACCAATTCGCGCAATACGGTTTATTCCATCAAGCGCTTCATGGGCCGCAAATTCGACGAGGTCCAGGAGGAGCTGAAACGGGTTCCGTACAAGGTGGTCAAGGCGCCCAATGGAGATGCCGCGGTGGAGATTGACATCGACGGCAAGCCCAAGCTGTTCAGCCCGCCAGAAATCTCGGCGATGATTCTGGCCAAGCTGAAGGCGGACGCCGAAATGCGCCTGGGAGAGAAAATCACCCAGGCCGTCATCACGGTTCCCGCCTATTTCAACGATTCCCAGCGCCAGGCAACCAAGGACGCCGGAAAGATCGCGGGTCTTGAGGTGCTTCGCATCATCAACGAGCCCACGGCCGCCTCCCTGGCCTACGGTCTCGACAAGAAGAAGGACGAAAAGATCGCGGTCTATGACCTGGGCGGCGGCACCTTCGACATCTCGGTTCTCGAAATTGGCGACGGTGTTTTCGAGGTGAAGGCCACCAACGGCGACACACATCTCGGCGGCGATGATTGGGACAACACCCTCATGGATTGGGTGCTCGATGAGTTCAAGCGCGACAATGGAATGGATCTGCGCAAGCAGCCGGATGCGTTGCAACGCATCAAGGAGGAAGCTGAAAAAGCCAAGATCGCGCTCAGCTCATCTCAGCAGTACGACATCAACCTGCCGTTCATCACGGCGGATGCGAGCGGTCCCAAGCACATCCAGAAATCCCTTTCCCGGGCAAAGATGGAGCAGCTTTGCGACTCCCTCTTCGAGCGCACCATTACCCCGACCCGGGCCTGCCTCAAGGACGCCGGATTGAGCTCCGACCAGATCGACGAACTTGTTCTGGTGGGCGGCATGACCCGTATGCCTCGCGTGGTGGAAACCGCACGCACGCTCGTCAACAAACCGCCCCACCAGGGCGTGAACCCCGACGAGGTCGTGGCCGTGGGTGCCGCCATCCAGGGCGGCGTGCTCAAGGGCGACGTCAAGGACGTGCTGCTCCTCGACGTCACTCCGCTGTCCCTCGGCATTGAGACCATGGGCGGCGTGCTCACCAAACTGATCGAGCGCAATACCACCATCCCGACCCGCAAATCGGAGATTTTCTCGACGGCCAGCGACAGCCAGCCCGGGGTTGAAATCCATGTGCTCCAGGGCGAGCGATCGATGGCGCGCGACAATAAGTCGCTCGGCAAATTCCAGCTGACCGACATCCCGCCGGCCCCGCGCGGTGTGCCGCAGATCGAGGTGACCTTTGACATCGATGCCAACGGCATTCTGAACGTCAGTGCCAAAGACCTGGGCACGGGCAAGGAGCAAAAGATCGTCATCACGGCATCCAGCGGCCTCTCCAAGGACGAAGTGGAGCGGATGCGCCGCGATGCGGATTCGCATGCCGATGACGACAAGAAACGCCGCGAAGAAGTGGAAGTCCGGAACGAGGCCGACAACACCGCTTACCGCGCCGAAAAATTCGTCAAGGACAACGGCGACAAGCTGGGTGGGGCGAAGTCCTCCATCGAGGACGGCGCGAAGGCCGTCCGTGAGTCCCTCAAGGGCGGCGATGTGGCCGCCATCCGCAGCGCCTTGGACAAGCTCAACGAAACCATGCAGGGCGCCAGCGCCGACTTGTACAAGCAGGCGCAGTCCAAAGCCCAACCCGGAGAGGGTGGCGCGGACGCCGGCGCAAAGAGCGGTCAGCAATCCGCCGCAGACGACAAGAAGGGCGAAGGTCCCATCATTGATGCGGAGGTCGTGGACGAGAAGAAGTCCTGACCCTGTTTTCCCCCCGGGGCGCGCGGATCCCAATCCGCGTCGCCACGGTTGTTTTTATCCCGACCGCGGGTGCGGCGGGAATTGATTAACCGGTAAATACCAATAGCAACAAATCGCGATACATCCAGTATGGCACTCAACGTGAAACCCCTCGGCGACCGCGTCCTCGTGGAACTCGTCGAAGAGAAGGAAGTCAAAAAGGGCGGCATCATCATCCCCGATTCCGCCAAGGAAAAGCCGACGGAAGGCGTTGTCCGCGCCCTCGGAACCGGCAAGACGGACGACGACGGCAAGAAGCAGGCCTTCGAGGTCAAGGTCGGCGATCGCGTTCTGGTCTCCAAGTACGGCGGCACCGAAATCAAGATCGACGGCAAGGAATACAAGATCTTTGGCGCCGACGACCTGATCGCCGTAGTCGTCTGATACCACCACTCTCAACACATCATTTAATTCCCATCTAGTACCATGGCTGCAAAACAACTCGTTTTCGACGAAAACGCCCGGCAGCGCCTGCTCCGCGGCGTCGAACTCCTCGCCAAGGCCGTCAAGGCCACCCTCGGCCCCAAGGGACGCAATGTCGTCATCGACAAAAAATTCGGCTCCCCGACCGTGACCAAGGACGGCGTCACCGTCGCCAAGGAGATCGAACTCCAGGATCCCTATGAAAACATGGGCGCCCAGATGGTTCGCGAGGTCGCCAGCAAGACCAGCGACACCGCGGGCGACGGCACCACCACCGCCACCGTGCTCGCCGAGGCCATCTACCGCGAAGGCCTCAAGCACGTGACCGCCGGTGCCAACCCGATCTCGCTCCAGCGCGGCATCCAGAAGGCGGTCGACGCCGCCGTCGAGCAGCTCGCCAAGATCTCCAAGAAGGTCAAGGACAAGGAGGAGATCAAGCAGGTCGCCACCGTTTCCGCCAACTGGGACACCACGATCGGCGAGATCATCGCCGACGCGATGGACAAGGTGGGCAAGGACGGCACGATCACGGTCGAAGAGGCCAAGTCCATCGAAACCACCCTCGACGTCGTCGAGGGCATGCAGTTCGACAAGGGCTACCTCTCCCCGTACTTCGTCACCAATGCCGAGACGATGGAAGCCAAGCAGGATGACGCCTACATCCTGATCTACGAGAAGAAGATCTCGAACCTCAAGGATCTGCTCCCGGTGCTCGAGAAGGTGGCCAAGACCGGCAAGCCGTTGCTGATCATCGCCGAGGAAGTCGAAGGCGAAGCCCTCGCGACCCTCGTCGTGAACAAGCTCCGCGGCACCATCAACGTCTGCGCCGTCAAGGCGCCGGGCTTCGGTGATCGCCGTAAGGCCATGCTCGAAGACATCGCCATCCTCACCGGTGGCAAGTGCCTCACCGAGGACCTCGGCATCAAGCTCGAGAACCTCGACCTGTCCGACCTCGGCCGCGCCAAGAGCATCGTGGTGGAGAAGGAAAACACCACCATCGTCGAAGGCAACGGCAAGAGCTCCGAGATCCAGGGCCGCGTGAACCAGATCCGCCGCCAGATCGAGGAGACCACCAGCGACTACGACCGCGAGAAGCTCCAGGAGCGCCTCGCCAAGCTCGCTGGCGGCGTGGCCGTCATCCATGTCGGTGCCGCCACCGAGACCGAGATGAAGGAGAAGAAGGCCCGCGTTGAGGACGCCCTCCATGCGACCCGCGCAGCCGTCGAGGAAGGCATCGTCGCCGGCGGCGGCGTGGCCCTGCTCCGTACGCTCCCGGCCATCGAGGCACTCAAGCTCGAAGACGTCGACGAGCAGACCGGTGTGGACATCGTTCGCCGCGCCGTTGAGTCGCCGCTCCGCGAGCTGGCCTTCAACGCCGGTGTCGAGGGCAGCCTCATCGTCCAGGAAGTCAAGCGCCGCAAGGGCAACGACGGCTACAATGTCGCCACCGGCGATTACGAGGACCTCGTGAAGGCCGGCGTGGTGGATCCGAAGAAGGTCACCCGCTCCGCGCTCCAGAACGCTTCGTCCATCTCGGGCCTGATGCTCACCACGGAGTGCCTCATCACCGAGATTCCGGAGAAGAAGGAAAAGCCGGCTGCTGACCCGCACGCGGGCGGCGGGATGGACTACTAAGTCCACTCTTCCGGCTCAAAACGCCTCCAATCAGCAGGCGCGGTTGCCCCACGGCAGCTGCGCCTTTTTCTTTATGGAGTGCGGGGGGCCCGAGCCACCGCTTTCTCAACGCCCGCAGCGCCAGGGGATTCGCCGCCCCGACTTGGTCCCCATTCTCAGAAGGCCACCCGAAGTCGCCCGACCCGGTCCTGTCCTTGTTGGATTGAGTCTTCGTTCACCGTTCAGGTGGATGCGTGCTTTCCCTGAACCATTTCAGGATCCGTGAGATCCGCGATATCCATGGTTGCAACGGAGCCTTCCCGGCGGATCCCCTTCAGCCCCTCCCCCCAATTGTCGAACAGCCGCGGATCCGCGCCCACCGCCGTTCCACTCCCGGCCTATTGGATGACTCCATCCGCCTTCAGCCAGGGAGACCCGCCATAATACCATTTGCTCGACAGCATCGATTCCACATGGGAATCCGCGAAGGCTACATTGCTCTTCGCACTGTGGCGCAGATGCGGGCCGCCCCAGTTGGGATCCTGGGTCGACGGGGCCACCACACATCCGTCACAGGGCGTGCTGTTGACGGGATCGTGCAACACCCAGGCGCCGGCCTTCTCCGCCGACTTGACGGTCACGCAGATCAGCGGGTCCTTGGAGGCCTTCGGCTGACTGGCGCCATCGGTCAGATGAACCGCCTGCGAGGGACTGCGGATGGCCGAATCCTTCTGTTGGGGAAACTTCGAAGCATCCCAGACGTTGGGCCAGTCACAGCCGCCCAACCCAAAATTCATCGCGTAATTGGACACCGCCTTGTCCTGCTGATCGCTGGGGTAGAGCGCCACCAACTCCTTGAATTTCTTGGTCTTGCTCGGGCAGAGGATGAGGTTGGTCGTCTGGGTGTAGGGGGCCAGGAAATTGAACCACGCCTTGCGCTGCACATTGTCTCCACGAACCGCAAACGTCGGCGTGAATCGTCCGCCGCTGTCGGTTCCATAAACATTCTGGGCAATGGCCATCTGCCTCAGCGCATTGATGCAACTGGTGGATTTGGCCTTCTCCTTGGCTTTGGCCAGGGCGGGCAGGAGCATCCCGGCGAGAATGGCGATGATCGCAATCACCACCAGAAGTTCGATCAGGGTGAAACCACGGGTTCGGGAATTCTTCATGGAAGGATGGGCGGGACGGGACCGGGCGACGGCCTCCGGGAATCTTTGAGGAGGAATACCAGACTCCCCCGAACGAACGCCAACCCCAATTGCAATCCGGGCTCTTACTGCTTGCCCCTTTCCCCTTCCCCCCGGCCCTGGTTGGGACGGGGAGGCCCCGGGACGATTACCAGCCTCAATGCACTTGCCGCGCCAACATCACCGGCGCTTAAATATCGGCCGGGGTTCGACCAAAGCCTGGCCCCCAGAACCGTATTCCCGAGTTCGCTCCATGTCCTATACCACCTGCACCGTTCCCGCCGGCGACAAGATCTCCATCCAGAATGGAAAGTTGAATGTCCCGGATCGTCCGATCGTTCCGTTCATTCGCGGGGACGGCACCGGACCCGACATCTGGGCCGCCTCGGTTCGTGTCATGGATGCCGCCGTCGAAAAGGCCTACGGCGGAAAGCGCAAGATCTCGTGGATGGAGGTTTTCGCCGGCGAGGAGAGCTTCAAGCGGTTCAACAACTGGCTCCCGGATGACACGGTCAATGCGTTCCGGGAATTCCTGGTGGGCATCAAAGGCCCCCTCACCACCCCGGTCGGCGGCGGCATCCGCTCCCTGAATGTGGCGCTGCGCCAGATGCTGGACCTCTACGTCTGCCTTCGCCCGGTCCAGTACTTCGCCGGCGTCCCCAGTCCGGTGAAAAGCCCGGAGAAGGTCGACATGGTGATCTTCCGCGAAAACACCGAGGACATTTACGCCGGCATCGAGTACGCCGCCGGGACGCCCGAGGCGCAGAAGGTGCTGGATTTTATCGCCAAGGAATTTCCCAAGCAGTTCTCCAAAATCCGCTTTGGAACCCAACCCGCCGCGGAGGAGTTCTGGAAGGCCGTGGGCGCGGCCGGATTCCCGACCGACGTCCAGGTGGGCGTGGGGATCAAGCCGGTGTCCTACTCGGGCAGCGTCCGTCTGATCCACAGCGCCATCAGCTACGCCATTCAGAACAAACGGAAATCCGTCACGCTCGTCCACAAAGGGAACATCATGAAGTTCACCGAGGGCGCCTTCCGCGACTGGGGATACAAGACCGCCAAAGACTACTTCGGCGCCGTGGAGATCGACGGCGGGCCGTGGTGCAAGATCCCCGAAGGCAAGCCCGGCGCCGGCATTGTCATCAAGGACAGCATTGCGGACATCACGCTGCAGCAGGTCCTCACCCGGCCGGAGGAGTTCGACGTCATTGCCACCTTGAACCTGAACGGCGACTACCTGAGTGACGCCCTCGCGGCCCAGGTGGGCGGCATCGGCATCGCGCCGGGAGGCAACATCAATTACATCACCGGCCACGCCATTTTCGAGGCCACCCACGGCACGGCGCCAAAGTACGCCGGCAAGGACATGGTGAACCCCGGATCGGTCATCCTCAGCGGCGAAATGATGCTCCGCCACATGAAGTGGATCGAAGCGGCCGACTTGGTGCTGAAGGGCCTCAACGGCGCCATTGGCAGCAAGCGCGTCACCTACGACTTTGCCCGTCTCATGCAGGGTGCGACGCAAATCAAGTGCTCCGAGTTCGGAGACAACATGATCGCCCACATGTAACCGGACCGGAAATCGAGGACAACACCCGGGCCTGTGCCCGGGTGTTTCCGTTTCCACAGGCGTCGTCCGTTCCCATTCCCCGCGGCCGCGGGAACGCCTCAACTCACCCGTACCGCAGGATCCGTCGATGCCCCGAGCGGGACGGGGTCATCAGGGCTTTTCCCGCCAGTGAGTTGCCATCCAGCCGCCCGCGAGGAGTGCGCCACCCAACGCACCGATCCAAAACCGGTTCTGGATCGCCTCCATGGTATCCGGTCGACCCACCCGGGAGTTCCGCGCGACCTGGTAACTGCTCCAATACGCGAAGACGCCCCCGCAGACGACCGCACTGGTCAGAAGCACAAAGAAAACAAGGAAGACCGTGGCATACCAAGGGTCGTCAGGTTCCTGATCTGGTGAATCCATCGACCGGAAGGTGACAGGGCCGGTGTCGGTTGGCCATGGATGACTTCCCTTCGCGGCCGCCCCGCCTCAAGGTTTCGAGGAACCCGACTTCACGACGGAAGGAATCGACACCCGCACGACGCGGTTTGTCGGACCCAGATCCTCCGGCAGCCAATGGATCCAGCCGTTGGCCACAGCCATGCCTTCGCGCGACAACTCCACTCCCGGCCACAGTCCCGGAACGTCCATCACGGGAACGCCCGGGGACTCCACTCGGCCATCGAACCACACCAGCCGGCTCGCTGGATTCGGACGCACCGACCCAGGCCCCCTCCACAGCCCGGAAGCCAGCAACCGGTCGCCGACTCCCTTCCAATCCTGAACGGTCAGGCCGGCACGGGTTTCGTCGAAACCCAGCCCCACGGCGTGCAAGTCAGGCCCGGAAAGGGTGCGTTCCAACCGTCCGGTTTCGTCCCACTGATACACCGTCAGGGTATCCCAGTTGGCACCCAGGAGACGCGGCGGGTCGACCCGTACGGCGACCGCCCCGATGTGATCGTCCACGGGGAACTCCCGTTCCGGCCGGGCCGGGCGTCGCGGGACAAGATCCTTCAGAACATAGGCTTGAACGACACTCCTTCCCTTCTGACGACTCTGCGCCACCGGAATCCACAGGCGCCGTCCATCCGACTGTAACCCTCCCGGATGATCCATCGCGGGATCCGATACGGGAAGAATCCAAACTTCCCAGTGGTCGGCACCCACATGCGACCGGAGGAGCAGTGGCACCTTCTCCGGTCGATCCTCCCAGCGCGCGGTCACCCAATAGACGCCATTCACCACTTCCAAACCCTGGGTATGGGCGTGGGCTGGGACACCGTCGATCACCAGCGGAGGGAGCCCCTCCACCACCGGTTCGGGACCTGCCATAGCCAGGACGGGGATACAGGCCCCCAGAGCCATGATCTGGAACCTCCAACTACAGAACCTTTGTGGCCACCGGCCGACCCAACTCTTTCGATGGGGTGCGACCGGAGTCCATCCGTGGCGTTTCATCCCGGGCAGTCTAGCCCGGCGTCCCCCCGGCATCGAGTCTGCCGGCTGGCGAAAGGTCCGCCCGTGGAACACCTCCGAAACCTCTCCAAGTCCTCATCGCGCCCACATTCCGGCGGGGAGAACCCCCGCCGACGCGCGCGCCATTCTGTGGATTCAGCGCTCCCTGGCTTCCGGCGATCACAAGGCGGCGGAGAGACGGATGGCCTTTTGTCGGACGACTGACCCATCGACCGACAAGTGGTTTTGCTAATCCTCAATCTTACAACAGGTTCCCGAGACCAGAATCTGCGTTGCGATTCATCGTCCGACTCCAGGTGCGGACGATTCGACCATCGTCAGACAGTCCCTTTTCACAACCCCATGCCCAAAGGCCGTTTACAAACGTCCCACCCTGCGGTACGAATCATCGACCGACAGATGGTCTGTCGGCGAATCAACTGTTGGGCCACATCACACGCTATGAAACGCCCATATCTAATATGTTTGGCCATGCTGTTCTGTTTCGTTCCTGCGGGATTCGCAAAGTGGGCGAGTGTTTCGTTGAAGGAGTTGCTCAAGGAGACCGATCTTATAGTTGTAGCGCGTCTTACTGACGTGAGCGAGGTAACCACGAATAGTGTCGATTATGGTTCAGGCACTCTGACGGTTACTGAAGTTATTCGCGGCAGTGGCAAGAACGGGGACAAGTTGCGACTGGAATGGTCAAACGCAACCGGGTTGATTTGTCCCCGCGTCGAGCATAGGGGACACAAAGACCAGACGCTGATTTGGTTGCTGCAATCCTCCACTAACACGGTAGTCACGGCTGATTATCCAGGACGTGTTCTTGAGCTGAAACAGCGAGCCGAACTCTACAAATTGCTAAAGAAGAAATGACGATCCTGTGGCCCAACAAGCGCTGCACCGAATGGCGGCCCCGCCACTCAGCTTGGAAATTCGGGAGTCACGAAGGGGCCGCCATCGGTGAGGCAAATCGTTGGGCGGCGTTGCACAGATGAAAGCTCCCCGCGTGCTGATGTGGGTGATGGTTGCGGTTCTTGTCTATCTCGCGAGCAGTGGGCCAATTTGGTGTGTCGTGCGTCGGATGGACACACCGATCGACTGGATGCGCACACTCTATGCGCCGATGACAATTTGTGGCGACCGGGTGGAGACCTTACTTGAGCGCTACATTTCCTTATGGGCCCCACTGTTGCACTGAGAACCTTGCCCAACATTAAAGAGTGTATTGCTGCGGAGCGAAGCGGAGCCAGCACCTACACACGTGGTTGAACAAGCCCGGGGGGAGTCGCGGGAGCGGAGAGGTCCTTTGGAGTGCGGTGGCAGAGCGAAGCGGAGACACCGCTTTCCAACCCGCGACCCCGGGCGAAGGGTGAAATTGCCACGCCGGGATCAGTCCATCCGCAGGGCGCTGAGAAAGCGGTGGCGCGGGCCACCGCACTCCATAGGGCATCCCATCCAGCGTTGTCCGGGTGCGTGTCATGCCGCGTGGGGAACGGAAACGACCACAGCCACCGGTGGCCTGCGCTGACGATGGGTGGGCGTCAGGAGATGGAAGAGTTCCATCGGCAGAGGGGAGCGCATGCGCCTCGCGTGCTGCGAACCGCGCCCTCGCGGTTCGCAATGGCGCGTATGGAGGAGT
>JBGAPN010000547.1:0-3134 GCA_044221235.1 Limisphaerales bacterium | reverse complement strand
GTGGAAAAGAACCCCCCGAGCACCTGCAGCAACAACAGGGTACCGGCAACGGACACCAAGGTGAGCGGCGCGATCCATAGTCGCCACACAATCCCGGATTCCCGGCGATGGACCAAGCAGAGCTTTAGCCCGGCCACCAGGGGCATGGCCGTTCCCGGAGTCTGGTGGGCCATAACCCATGACTTGCTTGCCTGATCCGCGGCCAGAAGGAGCGCAGCGGTAGACAGAATCCAGAGGCTCATGGGGCGTCGTCGCTCAACGTCATGGTCACAGGTTTCCTGAGGCGGACCCGACGCGCCCTACAACAGGGGGCCGGATCCGGGCTTCGGGGGCTTGGGTGGCTTGCCCAATCGGTTGGGCTTGTCACAGGGTTTGTCGGTGCAGGCCGGCGGAAGCGGGGTGGGCGGACAGCATTGTTCAATCTGCGCCTGCAATTGCTCCAGCCGCTGCCGTTCCAACGCGGCATCGGCATGGGTGGCGGCATACAGGTCCGCCAACAGCTGGGAGTTGATCTTGATCGCGGTCTGAAGTCGGGTCTGGACGACCGCCTCGTTCAGGATACCGCAGGTGTTTTTCGAGATCTGCTCCAGCAGGCAGATCATTGTGTCGTTCTGTTGTGCGTTGTGAAACAGCGCTTCGTTGGTGTAGGTGCCCAGAATCACCAGCTGGTTGATCCCGGCGGACAGCGCCTGGTTTCCCCCTCCATTCCGTCTCCGCTCCGTGACGGAACAAGAAAGCCCGTGGTCGTGATCGAAATTGAAGCCGGGTCGTCCCTGAAGAATGATGGAGTCCATGCTCCGCCCCCGAAAGAAGTACACGGTCCGGGATCTTCTGCTGCTCAAAGGCCAGCGCTGCCTGACTCACATCCACGTGAAATCTCCCGAGGAAGCCGCTGCAGCGGCTGCAGCCGGGGTGGATCTGATGAGCTGCAGTTTCGATTCACCGGAGGCGCAGGCGCGGCTTCCCAGGCTGGTGGCAGCGGCGCCAGACAGTTTCCTTTCCGCGGCGACACCCCATGGACTTGCCTCACCGGAAGAAGCGATTCGCGTAGGCTTCCGCGCACTCGAACTGGGGGCGAGTTCGGTTTATTGCTCGGCAAGCCCGTACCTCATCGAGGCCATGGCCCGGGAAGGACTGCCGGTGGTGGGGCACCTGGGAATGGTTCCCCGTCATGTGACCTGGACGGGCTACCGGGCGATCGGCAAGACCGAGGAGGAAGCCCGGGACCTCCATCGAAAGATGAAAACCCTGGAGAGTGCCGGCGCCTATGCGGCCGAGTTGGAATGTGTCCCGCACAATCTGGCCCGGTTCCTTTGCTCCCAGACGCGGATGCTGATGATGTCCCTGGGATCGGGTTCCGGGTGCGACACCCAATTCCTGTTTTCCGACGATATCCTCGGGGACTACGACGAGCGTCCGCCGCGACACGCGAAAGTGTACCGGGATTTTGCCTCTGAATACCGGCGTCTTCAGCGGGAACGGATTGACGCCTTCGGTGAGTACATCGCCGACGTCCGGGAAGGCCGGTTCCCGGAGAGGGAACACTGGGTGGAAATGGATGAGGCTGTTTTGGAACGCCTAAAGGCGTCGGTGACCAACGACCGATGAGGGGCTGGAAACTCAGCCCTTCTCGATGCAGGCGTAGGCGTTGTGGTTGTGGATGCTCTCCTGATTCTCGGCCTCCACCTTGTACCACAACACATCGCGGCGTTGGTTGAGTTTCAACGCCACATTGCGGACCAAGTCCTCCACAAACACCGGGTTTTCATAGGCCCGCTCGGTGACCGCCTTCTCATCCTCCCGTTTGAGCAGGGAGTACATCTCGCTGGAGCCGCTGGCCTCGATGAGGGCAATGAGGTCTTCAATCCAGAATACTTCGCGGGTGCGGACCTGGACCGTCACCTCGCCGCGCTGATTGTGCGCCCCGTATTTTGAGATGGCCTTGGAGCACGGGCACAACGTCGTCACGTTGCACTTCACGGTCAGCACGAAGTCGTACTCACGTCCGATCATTCCGGCGTCGAATCTCACCGTGTAATCCATGACTCCAGGTTTTCCGGAGACCGGAGCCGTCTTGGTGAGGAAGAAGGGGAACTCCATTTCCAGGTGCGCATTCTGGGCATGGAGACGGCGCTGCATCTCGCGCAGGATTTCAGGGATGCTCTCGACGTGAACCACTCCGCCATGCGCGTTCAGCACCTCGACAAACCGGCTCATGTGGGTGCCCTTGAATTCCTTGGGCAGGTCGACGAAGAGACCCAGGATGGCCACGGTGCTCTGCAATGTGTCGGACGACTTGTCCCGGACCTGGACTGGGAAACGGAGCCCGCGGACACCCACCTTGTCGATGGGAAGTTGACGGTGGTCGGGTTCGCTTTGCTTGTCGGTCAAAGGCTTGGCCACAGGAACGGGAGCGGAGGTGTTCTGGGCGGTCTCGGGCAGGTTGGATTTCATGGCGACGTCAACCGGGAAACCGAGGGCATCCCGGACTGCGGCACGCTAACATTGTCCTCCGGTTGCGCAAACCTGCATCACTCCCCAAATCTCGCGTCTAGGAGCCCGCTCTGGCGCTTGCCATGGTTGTCGGATGCAGGCCGTGTCTTTTATCCTGACACTTCTACTGATCAGCCTTTTCCCAGGGTTCGGCGCCCGTGGGGCAACGCCACCGGTGTTCACGGTTTGTACCTTCAATGTGGAAAACTACCTTCTGGAACCGTCGGGGACCCGGGCCGCCAAACCGGAGGCCGCGCGGGAACAGGTGGTGAAGGAACTCCTGCGGATCCGGCCGGATGTGCTGGCGCTCCAGGAAATCGGCGCCGGCCGCGCCTTGGAGGACCTTCAGCGCCGGCTTCAGGCGGGAGGATGGGATCTGCCGCATGCGGAGTGGGTCACCGGTTGGGACACCAACATCTTCGTCGCGGTGCTCAGCCGGTTCCCTTTTTCGGCTCGGCGTTCGCATAGCAACGATTCGTTTCTGCTGGGGGGACGGAGGCTGCATGCGAGCCGGGGGGTCGCCGAACTGGACGTCGCGGTCTCCCCGAAGACCCGGTTCACCCTGTTCGCCGTGCATCTAAAGTCCAAACGCCAGTCCGGTCGGGTGGATGAATCGGAGATGCGGGAGGCTGAAGCCCGGC
>JBGAPN010000546.1:0-3140 GCA_044221235.1 Limisphaerales bacterium | reverse complement strand
AGCAGGGCGGTTTCACGAGAACGATTGAGAATCCGGGAGACGATGCTAGGCCCCCGGCAATCGATTCTCCCTGCTCCCAAATGAATATCCGGATCCGACGACCGGTTCCGGGAAAAAGAGATGCGGCGCCGACGCTGAATCGATCCCGGCTGTCCGCCAGGATGCGGCCGGGGACTCTCGACATGATTCGGTGCGCACGACTCCGTGGGGTGAGAGTTTAGGGAGGACTTCCACGAGGGGAACGGTGCCAATCTCCTTCCTCTGAACGACGTCGAAGATCCGAGGGAGGGCATTTCGGGCGCGGCTGGCCCATGCAAGGTCACCCGCGATGACCACATCTGCCGGTTCGTCTGGGCAGGGAAGGGTTGCCACGACCTGACGCTGGGAGAGGGAAACAATGGAAATGGAGTCCGAGACCTCGTTGACCACCCACACCTCGTTTTCCGTCCGGACACGAACAGAAACAGGCTCCAATCCCGCCGGAATCTCTGCAATGAGGACGGGCAGGGATGACCCCAGGGATGACCCGTTGGTGGAGGTTTGCAGAACAGAAAGTCGTCCCCTGATTGAATCGACCAAGACGACCTGTCGTTCGCTGGAGATAATGGCAATCGGGTGGGTTTGGCGTCCCTCGAAATGGGTGGGGGACGCCACGGCGGCACCAACACTGGTGAACACGCCCAGTGCGGGAATGGCGATTCGGGCAATGGATGGGATTCCCATGATGGAAAGACGTGACCCAACAAACACTGGCGGAGGCACCCCACGCGGCGAACGCGGCCGACGAGGGGTATCAGCAGCCGGGAACTCCTTGAGGACCCGGAGGCTGGACGCAGGAGATTCTCCGCCGTACCTGGGATGCCAGGTGCCACCCGCTCCTTCGCCTTAGACAAGTCAGGAGTTCATCAGCGGGGGCAGGGGCGGAATCAGGAGCCGCGTGGGGGCGGCAATGGCGGGGTCTGACTTCGGCTCTCCGGACAGGGAAACGCCCCGGGATCCAATGCCGCCATGAGTGGGGCGAACAACAGGATGCCGGTCGCGGCCGGGACGGGAGCCTCCAGTTTTGCGCTGGGAGCCTGGGTCTCCGTTGCCTTCTCCCCGGATCGACCTTCCTGGACCAAACGACACAGTTTGCAGGGGTGCTTGCCATCGAAGGTTCGTTCGATGGCCCCCTTCAGAGAATCCGACCGGGAGTTGGTCACCAACATGTCGGTCCAGGCGGCCGTTTGGAGCACGATCCAGTGCAGCCCCAGCGAAATCGCGAGGAGCGCAACGGCGGTGGTGCGAATCCAGACCTTCAAGAAAGGCCAAGATGCGGTTGCGTGGCCATGGCGTCAACGCGTCGATTTGCCGCAGTGCGCCTTGAGATGGCCTATTCCGGAGCGGGGGCCCGGGGGCGCAGACGTTCCAGAGCTGCTTTGAAATCTTCCGGAAGCGGTGCGTCGAAGTCGCACCACTTGCCCGTGCGCGGATGGCGAAAGGCGAGGCGGCGGGCGTGGAGCATCTGACGGGCGGCTTTGAACCCCGAATCCTGCGCGAGGCGGGCGTTCGCTCGCGCTCCATAGACGGAGTCGCCGACGAGGGGAAATCCGAGGTGGAGAAAATGGACCCGCACTTGGTGGGTTCTTCCCGTATGGATCTGCGCCTCGACAAACGTGGCCCCGGTCAGGCGTTCCAAAAGTCGAAAGGAGGTCCGGGCATCCCGCCCATCCCCTTCCGTAACCGCCATCTTTTTTCGCTGCACCGGATGCCTCCCTATGCGGGCGCGAATCTCTCCCTGGGGAGGCTGGAGACTGCCGCACACCAGGCAGTGGTAGACCTTTTCCACCTGCCGTGTCGCAAACGCATCCTGGAGCGCTCGATGGGTCAGGTCATTCTTGGCCACGACTAGACATCCAGATGTGTCGCGGTCCAGTCGATGAACAATGCCCGGCCGGGCCACGCCCCCAACACCGCTCAATTGGCCCTGACAGTGATGGAGGAGCGCGTTGACGAGGGTGCCGTCTTCATGTCCCGCCGCCGGATGGACCACCAAATCCGGCTGTTTGTTGAGGACCAGGAGGTCGGAATCCTCAAACAGGACATTCAGCGGAATCTCCTGGGGAACGACCTCGGATGGGGTGGTGTCCGGCCAGGTGACCTCGACCAAGTCGCCCGCGCGGGGTGTCTGGGACGGCTTGGGTGGCCGTCCGTTGACCCGGACACATCCCTGAGATAGGAGCCTCTGGATTTCACCACGGGAACTGGATTCGTAACGTCCCTGGAGAAAGCGGTCTAGTCGCTCTCCTGGTAGGGAATGTTCCACGGTGAAGACGTCGAGTTCGGGCATTCGGGACTTCAAGCCGTACCACGGAGTCCGGGTTTGGGCCGAAGCACGAAGAATAAAGCGACACCCGCCAGAAGAATCAAGACGCTGGTCGACTGGCCCGGGGTCAGTATTCCGGCCGCCGGCCTTGAAATGACGTCATAATCCCCTCGAAACCATTCGGTCACACTTCTCAGGACGGAGTATCCCATGAGGTAAATGGCGAAGATCTGGCCAGAGAACTGGCGTCGGGGAAACATCCACATCAGGAGACCGAAAAAAGCGAGATTCAGGCCCGATTCGTAGATCTGGCTGGGGTGGATGCCGACCCCTCCGCTGGAGTGGCTGGCTGGAAAATGGATGGCCCACGGCAGGGTTGTCGGACGGCCGTAGCAACATCCGTTCAAGAGGCAGCCGATCCGGCCAAAGGCATGGCCCAAAGCCACACCCGGGGCGAGGCAATCGGCCATGGTCCACAAGGGCAGCTTCATGGCCCGGATCCGCCAGATTCCGGTCAGGGTCGCCAGGATCAATCCCCCGTAGAACACCAGTCCTCCATTCCAGACGGCGAAAATCTCCTGGAACGGTCGGCTGGCGAAATCCCGGTCCCAATAGCTGACCACATACATCAACCGGGCACCCAGAAGCCCTGCACCGACCAGCCACGGGGCCAGATCGTAAACGACGTCACCCTTGAGTCCGGCTCGCCGCGCGTTGAAGGCCGCCGCCGCCAGGCCCGCCAGGAAGCCCAGCGCCACCAGAATTCCGAACGTATGGATCTGGATATCGCCAAGCTGAAAGAGAACCGGTTTCACGTCCGACAAGGCTAATCGCC
>JBGAPN010000545.1:0-3148 GCA_044221235.1 Limisphaerales bacterium | reverse complement strand
GGCCCGGATGGCTGAGTGTTCTGATTCTGATTCCGGTTCTGATTGCCGGGTTGGGCCGCCCGGACTTCGAGAAGGTCCGTCAGACTCTCGAAGCGCTGGCGACCCCGGTGCGCCATGATCGCCTGTGCGATCGGCTGAGTAATGCCCTTCACCCCGGTGAGGGCCGCCTCGGTTGCCGTTTGAATGTTGATCCGCGGATTGCCGGACGCATCGACATCCTCCACCCCGGAGTGGGCCGTAAACAGGGAGGCCCATCCCGGGGGGGAGGAGAATTCCTCGCCCCCCGCGGCCTCGGAGTCCGAGGGAGGACCCCGGGGTGCGGACGTGTTTCCGAGCAGGGCCGGTGTGATCCCCCGTACCATCAGCAGTTCCCGAAGGGTTGGGATCTCACCATTCCGGGGCAGCGAAGGCGGGGAAAGGGAAGCGTAGTAGGATTCCTCCGCTCCACCGGGCGACGCCGCATTGTCCCCATCGCGCCAGTCCACGATGGCGGCGGCGATGTCCGGCGTCAGGCCGACGACATTCGTCAGCTGAGTCAGATCCGCGACATTGATGTTGAGCCGGCTCTCCTCATCCGAGACGCCGAAGACGACCCCTCCTCCCTCCTCGGCGGATCCGGCGCGAATGACTTGGAACTGCCCCCTCCCGAGTCGCACGTCCCGAAACCTATCCGGCGAGTTGAAAAGTCCGGAACCGTGGTGGATTCCGGACCGACTCCGTTCCTGCGAATCCTGGTAGAGTAGGGCCTTGGCCTTCTCGATTCCGGCGAGGGCGAGATAATGGGCCTGGATGCGATCGAACTGATATTTGCCGGCCGTCAGGTCCAGTCGGGAGGTGTGAAGGGTGCCGATCACCACGACGGCCAGAAGGACGACGCACCACAAAACTCCGACGAGGACGGAGCCGCGGGCCGGACGGTCGGGGCCAACAGGAGTCCCTGGCACGGCTGCAGGGCTCCCGTCCGCGGGACTCACTACCGGCATTTTGTTTCGTGAGAATTGCATCGGGAATTTCAACGGCTGAGTGCTGGAGAGGACGACGGATCGCCATTGGCGGGCTGACTGGGAGTGGCGGAGGCGGAGCCGGCAGATACCGAGGACTGGGGCACGTTGATCATGACGATGGTCTGAAAATTCAAGGGCGCGGCCGTTTCAACGGGCGCCTCGCTCTCCGGTCGGGACGCACCCGGAACCGGATCGAAGGCCAGAGTGATCCGGACGGCATTCGGAAGGCCGGATCCATTGGGCTTGGGAGTGGAGACCTCGGATTTCAGGGACCCCGCCTGCGGATCACCCCAGGAGTCATACCATTTCAGGCCGTCATAATATTCCAGCTGGAGTCCGGCGATATCGTTGGCCAGTTCCTCACGGGCTCCGCCGGAAAGCGGATCGAACGCGATCCGGGGGTTGCGTCGTCGAAAGAGCGCCAGCCTCCCGTTCTGGGGATTGCGCTCCACAAAGAGGCTCATCTCACAGAAGTCGCCTTCGCCGGGCTGTTTGGGCGTGTTGTTGCGCGTGGCGAAATCAACGACGTCGGCGGAGGCCTCGCCCAGGAGCTTGCGAGTTCCGAGGAACGCCGGTCCTTTCGGAAGCGGTGTCGCGCATCGCAGATCGGCACTGATTAAAGCCAGCACGACGCGGGCGGTCTGCAGCAGCTCGGTCCTGGGTTCCACCACCCTTTGGCTGGAAATACCCGCGTTCAAACAGGCATACGCCCCGGCCAGAACCACTGCGGCCAGCGCGGTGCTGATGATCAGTTCAATGAGAGTGAATGCCGACACGTTGGCCCGAGGGGCACCTGTCGGACGTACGACGGAAGGGTGTTGACCCGGGTGAAGCCGACTCAAGTTCACCGGTTCCTCCTTTCCCGGGCGTTCCGGGAATCCGTGGGGCGGTTGGTCAAGGAACCGGCCGGAGGTTCAAACAACAAGGTGCGGAGCTCATACAACACGGCCGCCTCCGGCTGCCTCCGGATGGTCACAGCCACTTCGTAGAGACCGGTAATCGGGGTTTTCGATATCGATTCAGTCCATTCATAGGGAGATAAGGTCCCGGATCCCCGCCCTTCCGAGGTTCCTTCCTTGAGGAGTCCATCGGCCCGCAGAAGTTCGATCTGGCCTGCAGCCAGAAACGCCGCGGTCGTCTGCCATTCGGAATCCTTGGTAGACCGGAGCGCCAGGGTAATGCCTTGCGTGAGTCCGGCGATGGAAATCCCCAGTACCAGGAGGGCAACCATGACCTCCACCAGCGAAAAGGCCCTGAGGGCCGGATGGGACTGGGTTAGGATCATCCGCGGGGTCGCCCCAGTTTCTGAATTCGAGCCGTCACCGGGTTGAGCTTCAAACCCAGTCGGCCCCCCCCGCGGTCGGACAGATCCATCTCAGCCGGATCGGCCGTTCCGTCCGGATAGAAGGTGATGGTATCGGCATCCGGCACGGGCCCCGAAAACGGTTCGACCGATCCCGGCGACGAAATGCCGGTGCGGATGCTGAGATTGATCCGGGGATCCAGCCTGGCGGAACTGCCCTGAAGGTCCCGGACGGGCCGAAAGGTGGCGGAACGCGACTCCCGCTGCGGGTGAGTCTCGACGATCAGGTGCCGGGAGGACCGGTCGTACCGAATCCGATGGATCTGACCCAGGGCCACGGCGCGGCTGTTGGCCACGTTGCAGAGGTCGATCATTTGGCGGGCGGAGGCCCGGAGCACGGCATCCTCGAAGCTGCCCCGCATCTCAGGAACGATGGCGGCCGAAAGGATGGCCATCAGGGCAATCACGACCATCAGCTCCATCAGCGTGAAAGCCGACGGTTGGCGCAACGTTGGTCCGGCCACCCGCATCGTCGTGTCAGTTTCCGATGTCGGCCGCGGGTCCTTCACCGCCTTCGGCGCGGTCGGCGCCTCGGGACCACAGATCGTAGCTGTTCGGGTGCCGGGTGCCGGGGCGTTTGTATTGGAACGGCTGACCCCAGGGATCCGGCCGGACCTGCTTCACGTACGGTCCGCGCCAGTTGGCGGCGTCACCCGACGGCGGGTCGACGAGCACCTGGAGTCCCTCGGATGTGGTCGGATAGCGATCCATCTGGACATAGAACCGTTCCAGGGCCGATTCGAGTTCAGAAATGTTGGCCTTGGCGGCGCTGATCTTGGCG
>JBGAPN010000544.1:0-3166 GCA_044221235.1 Limisphaerales bacterium | reverse complement strand
CCGTTCGGGCGTCATCTGTACGCCATCGGCGGCAATGAGGAGGCGGCGGTGGTCTCGGGAGTGCCGACCCGGCGGGTGGTGATCCTTGGATTCACCCTGCTGGGCGTGGTGGTTGGAATCACCGGGTTCATGGCGACAGCCTATGCCGGCGCGTCGACCACCACCGTTGGCGATCTCATGGAGCTGGATGCCATCGCGGCCTGTGTCATCGGGGGCACCAGCCTTAAGGGAGGGCGGGGGACGGTCCTGGGGGCGTTATTTGGGGCCTTGATCATGGCGAGTCTTTTGAATGGCATGACCTTGATGGCGGTGGCGCCAGAGATGAAATTCATCGTCCGCGGACTCGTTCTGGCCCTGGCGGTCTGGATGGACGTCAAGCTCAGTCGTCGCTGAACGGCCACTCTTCCATCGGAGGTTTGCACTTCCGCAATCAGGGGGTTTTCGGCAGACTCTCGAGCCGTGGATTCCGCTGTGGTTGCGTCCAAAGCCCCTGCTGCTGGATTGGGGATGTCGCCCAATGCCAGCCACATTGACCTGTCTGCGCAGCTCGAGTTGTACCGGACCATGGTAACCGCCCGCTGGGTGGACCGTGTGGAGATGGAACTGGTCAACCGGGGGGAAGGGTTCTTCCACGTGGGTGGGGCAGGGCATGAATCCTCGGCCATCCTGCACTCGTTTTTGACTCCGGACGACTGGCTGCATCTGCATTACCGGGACAAGGCCTTGATGTTGGCTCGCGGGATCCCAGTGGAACAGTTCTTCCATAGCCTCCTGTGCACGGCGGACTCCCACTCCGCCGGACGGCAGATGAGCGCCCACCTGAGTGCTCCTGAGTTGAAGATTTTAAGCCTGGTGGGGCCGGTGGGAAACAATGCACTCCAGGCAGTGGGTGTGGCCCACGAATTAATGAGCCAGCGGGCAACAATGCCAGACGGGGGGCATCGCAGGCATCCGGTGGTGGTCTGTTCCGTTGGAGACGGCACCAGCCAGCAGGGGGAATTCCTGGAAGCGGTTGCCGAGGCGGTGCGGGCGCGACTGCCCGTCCTGTTCTGGATCGAGGACAATCACCTCGCCATTTCCACTTCCACGGCGGGACGGACATTCTATCGGCTTCCCTCAGGTCCCGCCTCAGAGTTTTACGGTCTTCCAATCCATCGGGTGGAGGGACGGGACGCGCTGGACTGCGGCCGCCGTCTGGAGCCGGTCTTTGCCCGCCTGCGCGAGGACCGCGGTCCGGCGATCGTGGTATTTGAAGTTGAGCGACTGACTCACCACACCAACGCAGATGACGAGCGGGTCTACCGCGGCGAAACGGAGCTGAAACGGGTCCGCCACGAGTCCGATCCCATTCAGGTGCTGGCGTCCCAGCTCTGCGCCGCGGGCGTCGAGGAAAGTCAGCTCAAGGACCTCGACGTCGAAGTGGAGCGGAGGGTCCGCCATGCGGCTGAGGTCGCCCTGGCCTCTCCCAACCCAAAACCCAATGTCGACGCGCGGCCACCGCTTCCCGCTGATCTGGCCACCACGATGGAATTCCGCGGTTCACCGGGAGGACCGCGGTATACCATGCTCGAGGCTCTCCGTGAGGTGCTTCGATCACGGCTTTCCTCGGATCCCCGGGTGACATTGTACGGCCAGGACCTGGAGGATCCGAAAGGGGACGTCTTCGGGCTGACGCGGGGACTGTCGACGGCCTTTCCTGGACGGGTGATGAATTCGCCGCTTGCGGAGAGCACCATCGCCGGCGTGGGCATCGGCCGGGCGCTGGCCGGCGGGCGACCAGTATCCTGCCTCCAGTTTGCGGACTTTTTGCCGATCGCCTTCAACCAGATCGCCAGTGAGATGGGATCGATGTGGTGGCGGACCGACGGCGGTTGGAAGGCTCCAGTTATTGTCATGGCCCCGTGCGGCGGCTATCGCCCAGGTCTCGGACCCTTCCACGCCCAGACCTTTGAAAGCACTCTGGCGCATGTGCCGGGCATTGACGTGGTGATGCCCAGCACGGCAGGGGATGCCGCAGGCCTTCTCAACGCGGCGTTCCGCAGCGGGCGACCCACCGTGTTCCTCTATCCCAAGGTGTGCCTGAACGATCCGGCTCAGGGGACCAGCCGTGATCTCGATCGACACCTGGTCCTGCCTGGAAAGGCACGACGGGTAACCTCCGGAGACCATCTGACCCTCGTCAGTTGGGGTGGGACAGTGCCATTGTGCCAGCGGGTTGCAGCCGCCCTTCAGGATGCTGGGATCACAGTGGACTTCATCGACCTTCGGTCCCTGAGCCCCTGGGACACCGAGATGGTTTGTTCCAGTGTGGCGCGCACCGGGCGGCTCCTGGTGGTCCACGAGGATAACTCCACCTGCGGGTTCGGTTCGGAGATTCTGGCCACGGTGGGCGAACGGGTGGCTTCCGGGGTTCAGATGCGTCGGGTTGCACGGCCGAACACCTACGTTCCCTGCAACTATGTCAACCAGTTGGAGGTGCTTCCCAGCTTTCAACGAATCCTCACCGTGGCGGCGGAGCTGTGCGGGGTGGAGGTGAGCTGGCCGGGGGAGATTGCGCCGGACGCCGGTATCTTTGTCCTCGAGGCCGTCGGATCGAGTCCGGCGGACCAGTCGGTTTCCGTGGTGGATTGGAAAGTGACGGAAGGGGTCCGAATTTCCGCGGGGGATCTCATTGCAGACTGTGAGGCTGACAAGGCGACTTTCGAATTGCGCGCTCCTGTGGGAGGCGTCATCCGGGAATTGATTGCAACCGACGAGAAGGTTCCGGTCGGGACACCGTTGGCAAAGATTGCCACCAACCGGTCCGCTCCGGTCCTGCCGAAGCGCGTTCCGGTCGAACTCAAGCCCCTCTTAAAGCCGCGCTCGAAGCGGACCCCGTCGACAGTCCGTTCCCTGGGCGCGTCGCCTGGGGAATCCCTGCGCAGTCTGTCCCGTGCCGTGGTGGGAATCTCCACGGTGTCGGCAGCGCCCGCAGGACGCGTGGTGACCAATGAGGAGTTGGTGAAGCGCTTCGCCGGACGATCCAGCCACGACATTCTTCAACGGACGGGAATCGAATCGCGTCGACTCCTGGCGCCCGGTGAGACCGTGCTGACCCTGGCCGTCCGGGCTGCCCGTTTGGCATTGAAGTCCGCCGGCATGACCCTCGCCGATTTGGATGCGATGT
>JBGAPN010000543.1:0-3209 GCA_044221235.1 Limisphaerales bacterium | reverse complement strand
GCCGCGCCCTGGGTGACGGTCCAGCCGTCGCCCACCAAAAGGGTGCGCAATTGACCCAGTTCCGGGGCAAGCTGCGGAAGAAGGGTGTCGTCGACCAGGAGCATGACATGGCCCCGGCGGTGTTGCGGTGGCATTTCGACGCCCGCCTCCCAGCTTCGGAAAAGCGGCACGGTACCAAAGCACGCTCCAGAATTAAGCGAGGCCAGATACTCGTTGGCGACGCCTCTGGATATACCTGAATCCGTCCAAACCTGGTTTGGGACATCCGGCGGCATCAGTGTCCAAGTGGCGCTACCGGGCACTCTTCGCTGAAGCGTGACCGTCCAAGGGGTTGATTTGAAGGGAAACGGAAATGGAGTGTCTTCCACATACTGATCTGTCGGGCGGCGGATGCGTAAGTTCCATTGACCCAGCGGGGTGGACGCGATGTCGATGGTTAGTTGTTGATTATGAAACATTTCCACCTCTCCTTGCGAGTAATTGAATGTCTCCAGGGAATCAATGCTGCCGTTGAGGAAGTTCGTTGAGCCGTCGGTCATGGTTCCCACAGCAAACACAAGGTTTCGCCAGTCCGCTGAGGGAGGAATTCCGGCGGCAAGAACGGGACCGCCTAAGGTTTGATATTGGCACTTATTATTCACGAGCCCGGTGAAAACTTTGATAATTTCACCATGGTGGTAGACCCTTGTGTTGTAGCCGTCGTAACACAGGTGCAGCGGATGCCAGTGAGATGATATCCAGCTGGACTCGTGTTGGACTTCACAACTATTGGTGGAACCGGGGATGGGAGGGGGGGGACACGGGGTGTTTAGGAACGGCAAGCTGTATGGATATGGTGCGGATCCTCCAACGTTCTGACCGAACTTTAGCGAAAAACCGGCGGCGGGCTCGTTTCTTAGCAACCACGTCCACCAGCCCTTCTGGGTAAAGCTTCCAATCTCGAGCAAACGAAGTGCGTTGGCGCTAATCGGCCAAGGATTGTTGGTCCAGTCCGGCTTGAACCCGAGGCGCACGGTACCGCAGTCGAGACGAAGATTCATCCAACCGTCGGAATCGACGACCGGATACTGAAGGGTCCCGCCGGTCTGATCGAAGCGGATGGCGTTTCCGACGATACCCATCGTGTTGGCGGTGCCCTGAGGGGGGCTGGGTGTGTTCGCCACCGGGCTGATTGGCCCCTTGTCGCTTTGTCCCTCTTTGGTGAAGACGCCTCCGGCCCCATCCCACGTCCACGACGCCAGTCGCTTTGGGATCCACTCATCACGGTTGAGCGGGTCGGTATGGCCGGCCAGTTCCTCCCCATCCAAGCTACCATCGCGATCGGTGTCGGCATCCCTCCAATCCGTTTCGCCAGTGTCCACCTCTCCATTCCCGTTGAGGTCTTCCTCGAAGTCCGCCAAACCGTCCTTGTCCGAGTCCTGCGGACTTCGGTCGGCGTCGGACGATCCGGATCCAGTGGTGGCCACGTAGTGAAAGCCGATGGCCGCGACGGTATTCCCGTCCTTGGTCTGGTTGGGCTGCGTTGTGTAGTGGAAAAGTCCCACGGCGGAGGCAAAGTCGGGACCGGCGTTCTCGAGCGCGACCTGGGCGGCGCTGTGGTAATAGCGCCCCAGGGGTCCGGCTTCGAACGTGGAGGGCGTGTTCGGCTTGTTGTTCGCCCCGGTGCCCAGTACGAGCGCCGAAGGACTGTATGCGTTGAAGTCGGCATTCGGAACCGGGTTGGGGCGGTTCTCCAAGATGTGATTGTCGAAATGGTTGCCGATACAGAACCACGCGTTAGCCGCGCTCACCGGCAGCGCCCATTTCGTCTTCCCGTTTCGGAACAGATTGTAGCGAAAGGTAACCGACCGCTGGTCCGAGCCGCTTGATGGGTATTCGAAGTCACAATTCACAAAGAGGTTGTTACGCCCATCGATGAATTGGAGCGGCGGCGAGGAGATCAGTTGAAATCCGTGAACGGCACCGTAGAGCTGGCAGTCTCGTAGGCGGCTGGTTGCCGCACGGCCTAGCCCGGGCTCCCAATAGATGCGGCGCCTCACAGAATTGTCCGAGGGGAACTCGGCACGCAGAAACTGCAGATCAATGATGGGATATCCTGTGGCGACCGAGGGCAGGACACTCAACAGCCGTCGCTCGGGGGGATTGAGTCTGGGAATGGGAAATTCCATCACCGTGGCGGGCCAGCAGAGACGGACCATCGAGTGCGGTTTTCCTCGAGCCAACAAACGGGCATTCGCACCCAGTTGGAAGCCGTCGGCATTCTGAGCGCCGATAACGACACCGTTGGTAAGAAGAAGTGTGCCGCCGCTGAACCGGCTCGGTCCGGCCGTCAGGTAATGAACCGGCCAGTAGTGGTACCCGATGCGCCGATCTGCCGGAAGCCCCCACGGATCCACCGTGGGTTGAAGGACAGTGTCAGCGATGATGGACACCGGGAGTTGGGCGGGGAAAAGGACAGTGGTCTTGGGAAGTTCAGAAGCGAACTCGGCGTCTGCCACCGGTGCGGCTGATGGAGGAAGTCGAGACCATTCCTCGACCGCCGGTGTGCTCAAATTCAGATAGTGCGCTCCGCCGAGAACGCGTTGGAACGGTGACCCGGTCCCGAGGGAAGGAGGCGGAGGCGAGTTGATTCGGTTGACCCAGGTGTCATTTGAAACTTCAGAGGAGATCGAGCGGTCGAAGTCGAGGGTCGACAGGGCATCCAGGGCGTGGCGTTTGAACAAGGTGGCGACTCGAGTCACCGTAAGGTGCTCCCCTTGAACCTTGGAGCTCAGGATGTCCGTGAATGCCCGGCTGTCGGGCGGAATCGGAGTCGCATTCTGGGATAGCAGGGTGTTCTGCACGAAATAGCTGTTGTTGCCCGTGACCGCCTTCTGGAATTCAAACCCCGAAACGCAGTTGGCGAGCTGAGCATGCCGGATTGTCAGCGGCGCCGATGGCTTGAAGTATTCCGCATGGATGCCGATGTTGGCATTGCGGATCACCAGGTTTGTCAATGTGACCTTCGAAATTAGGCCTGATCCGGTGAGGTCGAGAGCCTTGGAGGCATAGATTCCCGACGGGGAAGGAACATACCAGCCGGTGTTGACCTCTTCCCCGCTGGAATTGTCGTTCGGGGAGGTCAGCGTGACCGGGCGATAGGGTTCGCCCTGGCAGTCAATGCGCGTTCCGATACTGGCCTTGATCGATACGTTTTGATTGAACTTGAT
>JBGAPN010000030.1:0-22142 GCA_044221235.1 Limisphaerales bacterium | reverse complement strand
CCTACCAGTACTACATGCGGGAGAACTGCCCGCAGTTAAAGTGGCTGGAGGCGGATTTGGCTGCGTCGAAGAAGCCGTGGAAGTTCCTGTTTCTGCATCATCCGTTGAACACGTCCGGCGGCCACCGGAACGACGACTACAATCTCAACAAAATTCCGGACCGGAACGAAGTCGCGGCGCGCATCCTTCCCCTGGCAGCCCGGTACGGGGTTCAGCTCATCTTCTCCGGGCACGACCACAACTACGAACGCTTTCACCCGGTCAACGGCACCCACACGGTGGTCACCGGCGGCGGGGGCATCATCCTGTATGGAATGGTGGAGCAGGATCCCAACAGTGCCGTCTTCCAGTCCCGCTGGCACTTTTCGGAGGTGCAACTGCGTGGCGACCAACTGCGTCTCTTGGCCATCGATTCGGAGGGCGCGGTCTTCGATGTCCTCGAGTTCCGCCGCACTTCCGCCGACTCGCCCGATCCCGATGGCGATGGTCTCGGTCCGGGGGCGGAACGGCTGGCGGGAACCCGTCCGGACGATCCGGACACCGATGGAGACGGACGAAGCGACGGCTGGGAATGGTTGAATGGCCGGAATCCAAATCTATCGGACTTTTCAGCGGACGGCACCCACCTGGCCGGGGTTCTTCAACAGCCGGCATCGAACGATGGGAGTCGCCTCGGTGGGGTGAGAACCCCGGGCGGAGCGCTGGAATTGCGCTGGCTGGGCATGCCGGGACGAAGGGCCGTCGTGGAATCCGCTGCATCTCCCGACGGCGTCTGGGAACCCCTGCCCGACGGAGTGACGGGGCATCCCTTCGCCCAGGATCCGCAGCGGCTGCAGACACCCGTTTCAGAATCAAGCCGGTTTTACCGGGTCCGGCTCATACCGGAGTAAGTCTTGCCGCTTGGGCCAGTGCTCATTGGGGATTCGCCTATCCTCACCTGTTCTTCGGGCTCGCACCGGGGCAACTGGGAGTGAAAACTGTCCGCCGCCGATGAATCGCCAGAACCTTGAAATCCGCCGGGGCTCCCTGCCAGAGCCTTGGATGGGTCGCTTGGCTTCGGCGGCTTCCACATTCTGGCTCATACTGGGACTGGCCGTCCTGTGCCTTCCCGCGTTGGCGGCGGAACCCGCGGAGCAGCTCGCCTATGATGCGGCAGTCCGGGACTTCGATCTTGGGCAGTGGGAGCGAGCCTTCCAGAGTCTGACGGCATTCGAATCGAAATACCCGGAATCCAGCCTGAAAACGGAAGCAGCGCTGCGGCGGTTGTTCGCCCGGGCGGAGGCCGAATTCGGCAAAAATGAATTCAAGACGGCGGCCGATGCCTTTGCGGAATTCATCCGGCAGTATCCCGCCGATCCCAGGGCGGGCATGGCCGCCATCCGGGAATCGCAGGCGCGCCTGAAACTCGGTGACGCCGCCGGTGCCGTGGCCGTGCTCGACGTCCCCGACGGCCCCTTTGCCCGACAGCTCGCCGCGGGCACTCTTCCCGACGTCCTGCTGGGCGGACTCCGGGTCAAGTCCGAGGCTCAGCGCCGCCCTGAAGACCCGGCAGGCCGCGGTCGACATCCTCAACCGTAGCCGAGCCGCTGGCCTGGACGCCCGAAGAGAAGGCGCTCCAGGCGAACTGCTGGCGGGTGTGCAGGAAGATGCCGGACAACCGAACCGGCCGCCCGGGCCGCCGGATGCCTGGTTGCAGGCGCTGGCAGCAGCCCGGTGGAACGGCGTGCCGAAGCCGCAGCGCTCGCCGGGCGCCTCTGGGCTCGCGCCGGCAACACCGCGGCTTCGGACGCCGCGTATAGCCGCAATCTGGCGGCAGGCATCCCTCTCGACCGCCAGCGGGAGGCGGCCCTAGCCCTGGCCGACGCCGCCCTCGCCCGCAATGACCTCGCTGCCGCCCGGGACCGGCTTCAGTCGTTTCTCAGTTCGCGCCCATCGGATCCTGCCCATGCCCTCATTCGCCTGCGACTGGGACAGATTCTCCTGCGTCAGTTCCTCTCGGTAGGCGGTTTGACCAACGCCGCCCCGGAAACCCTCGCGCTGTTGTCCCTGTCCGCCGCCCAGTTCGCCGAGGGACTGGTCCTCGCGCCATCCCCCGACCTCGCCGGCCCCCTCCATCTGGGCCGGGGTTGGGCCTTGTGGCAGGAGGGACTCGGCGGGGGCGGAACGGAACGTTTCCGGGAGGCGTCGACCAATCTTTCCGCCGCCCTGGTGCTTCTTCCACGGGGACCCGATCAGGCCTCGGCCCGCTTCAAACTGGCGGACGTCAAGATGCGCCTTGGTCTACCGGCCGAGGCACTGACCAACTATCTCGCGGTGGTCCAGGACTACGCCGATGTTCCGTCGGTCCAGCAGGAACTGGTGCCTTCCGCGCTGATTCAAGTGGTCAATGCCGGGGTCGCTTCCGGGCGCCTGGACGAAGTGACCCGCGCCGTGGACGACCTTCTGGCCCGCAAGCCTCCCGCCGCAGAGGCGGCTCCCGTGGCACTCTTTGCAGCGCAGTCCGTGGCACGCGCGGGAAAGCCGGACGACGCGCGCTCCGTGCTCCAGAAGTTTCTGTCCGCCTATCCCCAGAGTGATGCGGCCGCGGAAGCCGAGCTGGCAATGGCCGGAGTGGAGTTGCGGGCCCGGCGATGGACCCAGGCAGTGGCCACCCTGGACCAATGGGTGAACATCCATCCCCAGCATGCGCTGTTGCCGCAGGCGGAGTTTGACCGGGCCTGGGCTGCCGCCCAGGCGGGACTCATGACCAATGCCGTGGAACAGTTCTCCGCCCTGGCCGCCCGGTATCCGACGAATGCGATCGCGCAAACCGCCCTGTTGTGGGTGGCGGATCACCATTTTTCCCTGGGCGAATTCTCCCGGGCCGGCCAGGCCTGCGTGACGATCCTCACCAACACCGCCTGGAAGGATTCCGAAGGTTGGCATCAGGCGCGACTCCTCGCCGCCGAGTCCGCCCGACGCCGTCAAAGTTTCGGCAGCGCCCGCGACCAGCTGGTCGAACTGCTGAACGACCGCACCACTCCGCTCACGCTGGTGCCATCCGCCTTGTTCGCACTGGGCGAGACTCATCTTGAGCTGCCTCCCGTCTCCGACGCCCCGCCCCTGTCCAATTTCCAGCTCGCCCTCGAGGCCTTCACCGCCGCCGCGGGATTCACCAATTCACCGGTCTCCATCGCCGCCCTGGGAAAGATGGCGGATTGCCACCTCCAGCTGGCCACCCGCAGCACCAACAGTTACGGGAAGGCAGCCGAACTGTACCAACGGGTGCTCAACGCCCCGCGGGCCGACCTGTCCAGCCGTTGCAAGGCCGCAGTCGGCTTGGGCCTGATTGCGGAAAAGACCGCCGTGGGCCTGCCGCCGGCCGAAGCCGCAGCCCTCCTGAATTCCGCACTCAACCATTACCTCGACGTGGTCAACGGCGCCCTGCTTCGTCCGGGCGAGGCGGCCGATCCGTGGTGGCTCAAGGAGGCGGCCCGCGAGTCCGGTCGGCTGCTGGAATCCAGCGGACGTTGGAAGGAGGCGGCGGCCCTGTATGAGCGAATGGCCCGCGAATTCCCGGTCCAGAAGACTGCGTGGGAACTGCGGGCCAACGAAGTGCGAAAGCGGTTGAGTGGCTGAGTGCCTTCGGGGCGACGCCCCACCCTCCGCTTACCGGATCATGGTGGGCGTGATGAAGATCACGAGCTCCTTCTTGCGGCGCGCATCAAAGTCGCCCTGGAACAGCCGGCCCAGCCAGGGGATATCGCCAAAGCCAGGAATCTTCCGGCGGCTCCGCGCGGATTCCGTCTGGATCAGGCCGCCCATCACGATGGTGGAACCCGAGCGGACGCGAACCAGCGACGACGCCTGCTTGATGTCCAGCACGGGTGCCGTGGTACTCCGGTTGGGCGACACCTTGGTCTCCAGCAAGCTGGTCAAAACGGGGGATACATCGAGGGTGATCCATTCGTCATCGCTGACCTGCGGGGTCAGGGCCAGGATCGTCCCCACGGTCACAGTGGTCACGGTATCCTGCTCGATGACGGCCGACGCGCCCGACGTCGTTCCCCCCGGCACAATGGTCGACGTATTCTGGAAGAACGGCATTTCAGTGCCGACCTTGATCAAGGCGGTCTGGTTGTTGAGCGTGCGGATGCGCGGCTTCGAAATGACTTTCACGTCCCCCTGCTCCTGCAGGGCCTTGACCACCACCCGGGTATTCTCGTTCTTGAACACCATGGTGAACGAATCCGGGGATAGGTCGAAGCCGCCGACCGGGCGGGAAATGGACTGAATCCCCTCAAGTCCGACCGCGCCGGACGACGTCATGATCACCTGTTCCCAGTCGATGCCGAACTGGAACTGGTCGTTGAGTGTTACATCGTACAACCGGGCCTCGATGTCGACCTGGCGTTTCACTGCGGTCTTGAGTCCCTTGAGATAATGTTCGATCCGGCGGATCGCACTGGGTCGATCCGAAACCTGAACCAGCCCCGCCATGGAATTGATGGCCATCGTCTCCTTGCCCCTGGTGTGAGCAATCGGTTGAGGTCCTCCTGGAGCTGCTTCCAGAAATCGACCGTATTCTCCGCCGAGAGGTTGATCGAAGATCCCCGGAACCTCCCCCTCCCGACGCTGCCGCCACCACCACCGCCGCCGCCCCTCCCTCCGCCGCCACCCCCCCCTGCAAGGGAGGTACCGCCACCGCCGCCCGCGGCCAGCGTCGCGTTGTTTTGACCACTTCCAGTTCGCTGCAACTGGAGGTAGTCGATCTGGAAGGTGCGCGTCTGATTAGACTGGACCCGGATGAGTCCCCGGTCCTCGACCCACGTGTAATCGTTGGCTTCCAGGAGAGCCCGCATGACCACCGGCAGCGGCAGATCATGAAGGGACAGCGTGACCTGACCGGTCACGTCGTTGTCGGGCACGATGTTCAGGCTGTTGGCCTGGGCAAACAGGGCCAGGGCCGCCTTGAGTTCGAGACCGTTTGCCGTGAAGGAATACAGCTTCTTGTCCGCGGTGTGCTCCGCACCGGCGAGCCCGCTTCCGTCCTCCGCCGATTCTGGCGTCGGTGGTTCCGCGGGATTGGGGGGATCCCCAAACAACTCCTGCGCGCTCGGCCAGTTGAGATTGTCGAATTGCTTTTCAACCTCCTTCCACTGTTTTTGATTGTTCCAGCGACGGTTCCAACTGTTGTTGTCCGTGGAGGCCGCACGCGGGGAAGCCACGGGTGTCGGGGTTGTGGTGGTTGAAGGCGTGCCGCTGCTTTGCGCGAGTACGGGGCCGGCGCCAAGGCACGCAGCCAGGACGATCCACTCCGAACGGGTTCGTCGGAAGCGGTATGAGGTTTTCATTCGGTCTTTGGGTTAAATGGGTTTGGTTTGGAATGCGTTGGTCGACGTTGGATACGGGCGCTCAGCCGCCCGGCTTCGTGGGTGGCGGGCCAGTCGAGGTGATGGCCCCGCGCGGCGCGTTGGTCCGTTTTGGAACCGCCGGACCGGCGTCGAAGTCCGCCAGGAAAATCTGGTCCGGACCGCTGGGGCCCGTCAGACGCACAACGGTCGCGTCAATCTGGTCCACCTTGTAGCCCTGGATTTCGGCCTGCTCGGTGGTCACCATTCCATTGATCACGGCCAGTTGTCGGCCGGTCTGTCGCCAGATCGCGGTCACCCGAAGAATATCCGAGGCGTTGGTGCGGGTGGTGGTCACCGCCTTGTCGCTGGGCTTCGGATAATATCCGAACGGGTCGCGGTTGGGACTTTCAACCCACTTGGCCAGGTGCTGGTTGAAGTAGGCGACGTCCAACGGCGAGCGGTCGGCAGGATCCGCGCGTTCAACAGTTCCCGTCACCGGATCCACCAGCCCTCCAGCAATCGCGACCGGCCCCGGGTTGTTCGGCGACGCCGTTGCGGCCGTCCCCCCCTTGGCCCCGGCCTTGGGGTCCGATGGCTTGGAGTCGGACTTCTTGTCCTTGCCACCGTTCTGTGAGGCGGTGGCCTGCGCGCGCGCCGCTCCCCGTTTGGGCTTCCGAAACTGGAGGGAAACCACGACGACCGCCGTGAGGGCAAGGATGCCCACCACGACCGGGTTCTGCAGAAGGCCTTTTTTCATGACTCAGTGGTTCGTGCCCAAAGGTGGACGGTCAGGATGGCTCGCCCGATCTCGCCGGTGTTTCCGGCCACGGTGAACTCGGAGACATCGGCACGCAGCCGGTGCGCGGTGATGAATCGACAGAACTCCATCAGCCTTTGGTAGGATCCCCGGGGCGAGGTCAACTCGCCGCTCGGCTGAAGTTCGATGCGGATGGGGATCAGCGTAAACGTCTCCCCGGAAACCTCGTGCTTCTCCGGCTCACCGATGTCGGTGTTGAGCTCGAAGGCCAGCGGAACCGCCTTCTCCCGAAGGTCCGTGAGCCACTCGCGGACCGATTCCTCCCCGCTGGCGTAGCCGGCAACCAGGGTGCTGAACTTCTGTTCAACCCCGTCCTTCTCCATGCGCATCTGCGACCGCTCCATCTCGTCGACCTGCGAGGAGATCTGGGTGAGACGGTCCGTGGCTTTGGAGGTCTCCTTCAGAACGGGTTGCAGTCGTTGAAGACTCCAGGTCACGACGCCGACGGCGATGGCGACGGGGACGACCAACGCCACCCGGAGGACGATACGCTGGTGCCGGACGATTAAGAGGCTGAAGGGCCGGAACTGTTCCGCGGAAAACAACGTCATGGTAGGACTCCTTCCAGGGTGAAATTCAGGTTGGCGGATGCCACGGGCGCACTGGGTGCCAGCTTGAGTCGGCTGGCCCAGTCCGCCGGAGCTCCCGCGCTCCCGGCGGCGGCGGGCACGGTCGGGACACCGGAATGGAGCTGCAGCGGGATGGGACCCGTCGCCAGTGCATTCGTGAACTTTCCGAATGCCGTCGGAAAACTCCGATCTCCCCGCTGCACCAAAGCCGGTTGCGCCTGCCCATGGATCACGAAATGCCAACGATTGGTCTGGACCCTGGCCGTGACATTGGTCACCAGGAGTTCCATGGGTAAGGATTCACTGAGGTAACCTAGAAACCAGATATGAGCCGGCGATTGGCGATTGTCGCCGATCACTTTCAGAAACGTCTCGTGCCGGGCGAGCTTGTCGTGGGACGCCTGCAACGCTGCAAATCTTGCCTTCAGGGTCTCTTCGTCCTTCTTCAATCGCGCCAGCATTGCCTTGCTCTGGCGCTGCATCACCTGCACGTAGCCGGCAACGCCGCCGGCGGCCAGGAGGAGGATCGTCGCCAGGATCAGGCTGAACTTCACCATCACCCGCCGCTGGGGCGCCTGCGTCTGTTCCCGGCTGACCAGATTAAGCTCATTTCCGCCGGCTGCCTGGGCTGCCGCCGACGCGAAGAACAGTGGATCATGCTCCTGGGGGAAGGTCCGGACCGGAATCTGGAGCTGGGGCGCCATTTCCAGGCTTTTCGCCACGGCATCGGGCCCGTGGAGCCAGACTGCGCTCACTCTCCGTTCGAACTGCTGCTGGACGAACTGCTGGGTTCGGTTGAGATCGAGGACCACCCGGCCCGGATCCTTCTGCCAGCTCTCCGAGACACTGCGGACCAGCAGAGGTGTCCCTTTCCCGTCCGCCAAAACCAGCTGCGTGGAGGTTGGCAGCGCCGTCGCAATCAGGACCGTATCGTCCTTGCCCGACCCGGTGGCCTTGACCAGCCCTCGAATCGCCTCGGTCACCGGGATGATGCAACTCAGGACAAATCCCGCCCGCTCCGCCGCGGTGACCAGTTCATGCACCAATTCAACCGGCGCAACATGAACGATCGCTCCCCCTGACGTCTTGGTGGGAAGAGTCTCCTGGGTCACCCAGCGGGCCGGACCTTGGAAGGCCTTTCCCTGGTCGACCTGACGTTCAAGTGCCTTTTGCGATTGCGCACTTTTCTGCTGCGGAACTTCGATGAACCGGTGCGTCAAGCGCGGATGGGCCAGAACCAAGGACACCTGGTTGCCGGTGAATCCGGACTGGGCCGCCGCCATTCGCAAGGCCGTCCCAAATGCGGAGGTGTCATTCACGGCCTCGGGATTGATCCAACTTCCCGACTTCGAATTGCGATTCGTGGCGACGGCGGAAAACTCGCCATTGATCCACGCGATGCCCAACACGGTTCCCGAAGAGGACGACGACCCTGCGGAGCCGATGGCCTTGAGGGACGCCCGCAAGGCGGCCTCGGCCTTGGTCTTGTTCGATTCCGTTTTTGTCACCGATGCCCCAGACGGCTCCACACTGGTCGCCACCGGTCTGGACACCTGGGGCTTGGAAACCTCCGGCTTCGGCGACGCCGCCTTGGGCGGTTCCGGCTTGGGCGCTTCAATCTTCGGAATGCTCACCCGGGGGATCTGAATCTTCGGAATCCCGGCGGCCGGTTCGTCCACCGCTGCCTTCGGAGTCTCGGCCGGGGGGATCGCCATCTTGGGAATCTCCACCATGGGTCCTTCCGCCACTCCCACCCCTGAGCCAGACGGAGGTGTCGTCGGCGCTGCCGGTAGTTCAGCAACGGCAGGCGATGAGGGCTCCACCGGTTCCGCAGAACCAGCGGAGCGTTCTACTGGCGCCAGTTTAAGCATGGCTGGATGGGTTCGAGTTCACGGTTTGAAGATCAGGTCGGTGACACGGCTGCCCAGGATTGCCTGGGCATCGCCGAGGGGCTTGAGGGCCGTCGTCGTATAGGTGAATCCACCGCTGGCCCACGTCAGGTATTGCTGCATGTAGGCGGTCAGCGCATTGACCACGTCCTGTTGCGTCACGCTGTTTTGGCGTTGGCGTTCCAGGGCGAAGCGAGGAACAGATCGAGGGCGTCCTGGAGGTCCTGCCCTGAAAGGCGCTTGGACCCCATGCTCATGAAGGCCCGGCCACGCCAGATTCCATTCTCGTAGACATACGACACCGCATCCTGGATGACTTCGGTGCTCTGGAGGGTGCCGTCATTTCCATGCAACCGCAGGGCCGTGCCTTTCAGATACCAGGTGGAAAAGACATTCGTCGTCATCAGGTTGGTCGCGCCGGCGTCCAGGCCGAACCGGCCCATGGCGGCATCGAAACTGTTGAGAACCACCGGCACGAGCAGCGGCTCCAGAAGGACCCGCTGGATCCGGAGATCTGCGGCACGCCCAGTCCAGGTCCATCCGGACGGCATTTCCTCGGTGGAAGCGGCCCAGATGTTGTTGAAGACGTTGGTACTGCTCGCAACTCCGCTGGTTAAGGTGTCCGGCAGTGGCTCCCCAAGACTGGATACGAACACCACGCGGGCGCTTGTGGGTGGCAGGGACCCCTGCCACGTCTGGCTGTACGGAAGCACCGAGGACGATGTGGTTCCCACCCGCAAGGCCGGATCAATCAGGTACACGCGGGCATTTCCCCGAGCATTGGCCTGGACTTCCCCGTCCCTCCACCCGATCTGATTCGCCACAACGGTGGCCCAATTTGTGGAGCTCGGAATCGAGCGATTCCGGGAGACGGCCTGCTCATAGGCCGTCGCCATGCGCTTCAGCCGATCCTCCTCATCCCGTCGGGTCGCCCGGTCCACTTCCAGCATCAACATCGGGGTGAGCATCATCGCCAGGATCGAGATGATCGTCAGGGTCCCGATCAGTTCGATCAGCGTGAAACCGTCCCGCCGAAATCGTCGATTTCGGACTGCAATTGTCTGGACGGCCACGAGGTTCATTCCGGGTCTATTTCTTGACGATATTGCCGGTGAACGAGCTCAAGCGGGCCGATGAATCCTGGATGAACCGGAGCTCCGGCACCTGTTGTGACGACGAGCTTCCGCCTTTGGGAAATCCATCCGTGGCCCATTGAGCATAGGCCCACATGTAATAATACATCTCGTCCACGATGGCCTGCTGATTGGCTCCAAACTGGTTGGGGTCGGGTGGCGGCGGGCCTGCGGCCAGGAACTGGTCCACCAGCTGGCCAAAGGTCCCCGCCGGCTTCGACTTTCCGGAAACCAGATACCGGCCCCAGCGTCCCTTTTCGTAGACATAGCTGATGTCCTCCATGAGCACCTCGCTGGCCTGGATGGACCCGTCGGTGTTGAGGAGGAGCAGCGTGGTCCCCACGAAGAACCAGCCGCTTCGGACGGTGCTCGCAGAGACGGTGGAATTGAGGTTCGTGGTGTCGATCGCGTACCGGGCCAGGAGGACCTGGTCGAGATTGTTGAGATGGACCCGGCAGAACTGCTGGCGGAGATCCAGCCGCTCAATCACCAAGTCCCTGCCAGACCCGTTCCAACTCGTGGGCCAGCCGCTGGGAAGCGTTTCCGGCGCCGCGGCCCAGAGGTTGGCGAAGTCAGATCCCGAAGACAGCGACGGCAGCGAATCGCTGAGGCTGGACACGATGACGGCGCGCAGATTGTTGACTTCCGACGCTCCGGCGACGCCCTGCGTGTAGGGTGGAACTGTTCCCCCGCCGAGATTAAGATTCGGATCGTAGAGCACGACCCGGGTCTGCCCCACCAGGTTTACGTTGACCTGGTTGGTTGGCACCGCCAGTTCCCTCGCCATGAGGGAGAGGGCATTCCCGACACTGGGGATCGACCGGCCCCGGGCCACAGCGGACTTGAATGCGTTACCGAGGGTTTTGGAACTTCCCACCTCACTGGTCCGGTGGGCCTCCCGGATGCGCTTCATCACACTCTCCACCGCGAGCACGCTCAGAATCGAGACGACGGCAAGCACACCGATCAGTTCGATGAGCGTGAATGCCGCGGAGCGGCGCCGCTCCGGCGTCGGCTCAATCTGGCGAGGGCGGGCGTTCATTTGATGCTTTGCATGAGGGACAGGATCGGCAGGAAGACGGCGAGGGCCACGAAGCCGACGATGCTGACCAGGAAGATGATGAGGGCCGGCTCCATGAGGCTGAACAGACGCTTCAGCCGTTGGGGAACCTGTTGGTTGTAATAGGTGGCGACATTCTCCAGCGAACTGTCGAGCTGGCCGGTCCGTTCGCCGATGAGCGTCATGCGAAGGAGCAGCATCGGGAACACCTCGTGGCTTCGCATGGCCTCGCTGAACGATTCGCCCTCCTCAATGCGCCGGCAGATGTCGAGGGTCGCCTTTCCAGCGAGCCGGCTGCCCACCAACCCCTCGACCAGCTTGAGCGCCGAGATCAACGGCACGCCATTCCGGTAGAGGATGGCCAGGTTCTGGGAAAAGCGCGCCATGACCAGCATGTGGCTCAAGGGCCCGGCCACGGGAAGCTTGAACCAGTACCGGTCCCAGGCGCAGGCAAACGCATCGGATTTCCGGCGGAAGAATCCCACGATAGAGGGAACCCCGACCAGCGTCCCAATCACCACCCACCACCAGGACTTCATGAAGTCGCTGGCCCCAAACACAATTTTGGTCGGGAGGGGCAGCGGAACCTTGGTCACCGACAACAGGACCACGAATTTCGGGACCACAAAGGTGAACAGCACCAGGACGAACAGGATGGTCGCGACCATCACCACGGCCGGGTAAATGGTCGCCTGCTTCACGTCAGCCGTCATCTGCTCCACCCATTCGAGATAGCGCTTCAATTCCGCGAATGCCTCCGGCAGCGAACCGCTCTGTTCTCCGGCACGGACCAGATTGGTGAAGTTCAGGTTGAAGACGCGCGGATAGCGCTCCATCGCCTCCGCCAGCTGGAATCCCGACTCGATGTTCCGCTTCAGATCGAGCAGGACGATGTTGAACGCCGGGTTCTCGCAATCGTTGGCCGCAATCTCCAGCGCCTGGACAAGGGGAATTCCCACTTTCGTCAGAAATCCCATGAGCGTGCAGAAGTTGATGATTTCACGCCGGGCAACCTTTCCCACCTTGTCGGCGGCTCCCACGTTGGCAGCCTCGGGCCTGGCCTCCACCAGCCACACCCCGTTTCCACGCAGCTTCTCCTCGAGATCAGCCTCGCTGTCCGCCTGCAGCCGGCCCTTGGAGGTTCGCCCGCGGCCGTCGACTCCAGTGTAGATGTACGTGGGCATGTTTCTCAGTGGCTCCGGGTGACACGCAGCAGTTCCTCCACGGTCGTGGCACCGTCCAGTGCACGACGTATGCCGTCCTCAAACATGGTTTCCATGCCGGAGGCCCTGGCCAGTTCCGCGAATTCGGAATGCGCCGCCCGCCGGATGATCGGACTGTGGAACTGCTCGTTCAGCGTCATGATCTCGAAGATGGCCTGCCGTCCCTTAAAACCGTTGTTATAGCATTCCGGACACCCCACGGACTTCCAGAGCTGAAGCGGATTGTTCCTCGGAGGCTCCACTTGAAGTCGTTCGAGAAGAGCCTCCGGATCCTCGACCGGCTGGCGGCATCTCGGACACAGGCGGCGGACGAGGCGTTGTGCCACCACGGCCACCAGGCTGCTGGGCAGCAGGTAGGGCTCCACCCCCATGTCGAGAAGGCGGGGAATCGCCCCCGGGGCGTCATTGGTGTGAAGGGTCGAGAAGACGAGGTGTCCCGTCAGCGCGGCGCGGATCATCAATGTGGCCGTCTCCGTGTCACGGGTCTCGCCCACCAGAATCACATCAGGGTCCTGCCGCAGCAGGGACCGGAGGGCGGCACTGAAGGTGAGGCCGACATCCTCCTTGATCTGGGTCTGCCGGATTCCCGCGAGCGGCATCTCCACCGGATCCTCCAGTGTGAAGATGCTCATGTCGGGACTGTTGATCTCGTTCAGCACCGCATACAGCGTCGTGGTCTTTCCGCTGCCGGTCGGGCCCGTGACGATCACGACTCCATAGGGGGCGTCGATCGCCCTCCGGAGGGAGGCGTCCGCCGCAGGGCCAAGTCCAAGCTGACTCAGCCGCTGGACCTGGCCGCCGGTATCCAGAATCCGGATGACCACGCTTTCGCCAAACTGGGTGGGAAGACTTGAGACACGGAGATTGATTCTCCGCCGGTTGACGATTGTGGACGCTCGGCCGTCCTGCGGGATGCGGCTTTCGGTGACGTCGAGTTCCGAGAGAATCTTGACGCGCGCAATGACCGCGGACTGGAGGGCCTTGGGAATGAGAACGTCGGGATGCAGCGCGCCGTCCATGCGGACGCGGATGCGCATCATCTTCTCCTGCGGCTCAAAATGGATGTCGCTGGCCCCGTTCAGAGCCGCGCGCTGGATCACCTGGTTGACCAGTTGGATGATCGGCGCGTCCTCCGCGGTGGCGTCCGGGGTGTCGATCTCGGGCCGGGTGTCCCCCTTGGGAAGGTCGACCTCGCCATCGATGATCTTCTCGATCGATTCCTGAATGGACGGAAGGGAGGCGCCGAAACGGTCGAGCGCGTTGAGGATGTCCCGCTCCGTGGCCACCACCACGTCGATGTTCAGGCCTGTGGCCTGCTGCAATTCATCAATGGCGAGAACGTTGAACGGGTCCGCGAGCGCCACCGTCAGGCTTCCCTGACTCCGGCCCACCGGGAGCGCCTTGAGCCGCCGGGCCATCTCGGCAGGGATCATTTCGACAACCTCACGCTCAGGGAGGTTTCGAATCAGGTCCACCCTTCGAGTCCCGGCCTCCGCAGCGATGAAGTCAGAGATCTTTTCAGGAGCGACAAATCCGAGATCCGTCAGCGCCTTCAGGAAGGAACCGCCGCGTCGACGCTGTTCATTGTACACCAACTCCAGCTGAGTGGCGCTTACCAGGCCACAGGCCACCAGTCGGTCTGCAATGCCGGAACCGACGCCGTGGTTTACGCTGGGAGTGGCCTGGATCATGAATGGATAACGTTCAGCTGCGGCTTCTGGCGTTGGGAGTGAAGTTGGGCATGGTTGCTCAGTGCCCCGTGCGGTCCGCCTCACTCAGGAGCCGGCCATTAGGGGAAGACGGGTCCGGACTTTAAGCCGGACCCGTCTCTCAAACTGGGTTCATCGACGCATCGGTTTGGGGGCGAGACGTGGATGGTTGGATGAGATCAGCTCCAGGCACCGCAGGGATTCTCTGGCGGTGCCGGGCCGTCGAAGCGACCCGGCGGGGTCACTTGTGGGCGACGTACATGTACACGGTGGTGTTGCCACTCGAGTCGTAGGCGTAACGAACCTTGCCCTTGTTGTCGTCCGACGTGTCGTTCGCAGCCGCGAGCTTGTCGCCGTCGATTTTGAGATTCAGGGACTTCGCATCGTCGAGCGAGACGTTCTGGATCTTGACCTGCACAACAAACATGCCGGTGGCCGCGTCATTCACGGGGTCCTGGCCGTCAAGGTTGTAGGCCGTGTTGCCATCCGCCGGAGCGGTGGTCGTTCCGGGGGTCACCGCCGCAATCTGGATCACGCTGTCACCGAGGCGGGTGGTGAAGGGCTTCTCCATGAATCCGGCCTGCAGGAGCACCTGTCCCCAGTCGCCGTCAGTCGGAATGCTGTTGGTGGAGCCGCCGCCACTGTAGCCGGACGGAGTGTACGCCTTGCCGGTCGCGTCACCGAAGCGACCGAACTTGCCGAAGTAGCCCATCGCCGCCGACTTGGCGGTGTTGTAGCCCAGCGCGGCGCTGTTGATGCGGGCCTCGTTGATGGACTCGAAGATGCGCGGCAGGAGGAGACCGGCGAGAGCGGCGATGATCGCCAGCACGCCGATCATTTCTATCAGGGTGAATCCAGCGCGCTTCGCCGGGTTGTTTTTCTTGGTGTAGTTCATTGGATTGTCTCTGCAGGAGTTGCTTCTTGGGAATGTTGTTTTTCCATCCGGTCTCGATCCCAAGGCGAGGTCGGTGGGGTGTTGTGCTTCGAAAGGGTCTTCATCGGTGCGCGATGTAGATCAGGACGTCACAGACGCCCGCCTTGGGGACGATCTTGACCCGTCCCTGGGTGTCACCCGTGGTGCCCACGGTGACCGGCTCGCGGTCGATCCGCAGATTGAGCTCCTCGGCCTGTTCCACGGCCACATCCGTCAAAAACACCTCCACGACCCATCGACCATCCTTCGCGTCGTTGAGCGACGGGTCGTATCCATCAATGTTGTACGCGGTGTTGGAGGTCGTGGGTGCCGTTGTCGAACTCGCGACCGACCGGAGTCGGACCACGGCAGAACTGGCAATCGGAGTCCTCAGTGGACTCTCCAAGTATCCCGCCTTGAACAATACTTCGTTCCCCCAGTTGAGGGCCGCGGGATCGTTGGTGGAGGTGATCACGTTTCCGCTCGCATCCCCGAACCGACCGAATCGTCCGTAGTAGCTCATGGTCGTGTTCTTGATCCCAAGGATGATGGAAACCGCCGTCGTCAGCTGGGCCTGTGAAATCACATCAAACATTTTGGGCACCAGCAGTGCGGCCAGGATGGCGATGATCGACAGAACGCCGATCATCTCGATCAGCGAGAACGCCCGACGGGAGCGACCTGACCTGGTGGCCCGGAGGTTCAAAGCACCGTATGGGACGAATTGGCATCATGGCGGAGGATGCGTCCGGAAAAGAAGCCGATCTGGGTACTGGCTGCCGGACGACGAGGCGACTGCCGGACGACCGACGCCGCCTGGACAAATAGAAAATTGCCCTCCCGATCCCTCTTCGGTGGGTTCGTCGGATAGGTATGGGTGGCAGAAGTGACGGTTCCGGGATGGAGCACGGGATTCATGGTGGCGTCCTATTTTCGAAGTCTCTTCGCACGTTGGTGTCGACGAAGAGGACTTTGCGGCTTCCCGGTTCCCCAACAATCAGCGGTGTCACCCGTCATCAACAGGAACTCCGCCCAGTCCACTTAGGGAAATTCCTTACTTTTCGGTGGAGACGCGGCATTCCACCAGCGAGGGTGTTCCTATCCCATGAACCTCATCTTCGGCACCGATTTCTCGGAATCGTCAGCAGCAGCAGGAACGGCCGCCGCTGCCCTCGCCTCCCGTCTGGGAGATACTCTTTGGATTGTCCACGCGGTCGAGCCGTACGGACTCGAGCCGTTGTCCCGGTCCGCCCTGGCGGCGATCCAGTCCGATCTTGAAGGCCGGCTCCAGGCGGAAGCCACCCGCCTGACCAAGTCCGGATTGAAGGTTCAATCCGAGCTGTTGACCGGGGGGCCCGACGAAATCCTCATCCAGAAGGCGCAGGTGCCGGGTACCCGCATGGCCGTGGTCTCATCACTGGGCCGGAGCAAACCGGGCCGCTGGCTCATTGGAAGCATCGCCGAGCGGGTGGCCGAGGGTTCACCCATTCCGACGCTCGTCGTTCGCGACCAGTCCAGCCTCATCGATTGGGCCCAAGGCAAGCGACCTCTCCGGGTCTTTTGCGCCTTCGACCATTCGGGACCGGCCGAGGCGGCCCTGCTCCACCTGCGCGAGCTCCGGCGCATCGGTCCCTGCGAAGTGACCGTCGCTCAGGTCAATTGGCCGGCCATGGACAAACATCGGCTCGGATTGCGGGGTCCCCTCCACCTTGAATCCAACCTTCCGGAAGTTCAGGGAGTCCTCGAGCGCGACCTGCGTGAACACGTGGATTCCCTGCTGGGCCGCAATTCCGTGCGGATTCGCGTGGAACCGGGTTGGGGGCGTCCCGACCTGCGCCTCGTCGAGCTGGCCCGAGCCGAGCAGGCGGACCTGATTCTGACCGGCACTCACCAGTATCAGGGTCTGAACCGGCTCTGGCACGCCTCCACTTCCCGGGGCATTCTACTCCACGCACCCACCAATGTCCTGGTGGTGCCGGAGTCCCTGGTGGGGAGTGGACGCGGTGAAATCCCGCGGATTCAGCGGGTGTTGGTGGCGACGGACTTCTCGGAACTGGGGGACCGCGCCATTCCGCAAGGTTATGCCAGTCTTCCCCAGGGAGGCGCGGTCAAACTGATCACCGTGATCCCGCCCTGGGAACTTCCGGGTCCCCTGGTCCCCCACTATCAGCCCCGGCGTCTCAACCGAAGGCAGCACCAGCAACTGGAAAAGGATTGCCTCAAAAAGCTTAAAGACCGAGTTCCCGCGGATTCCGAGGCCCGAGGAATCCAGACCGAAGTGGAAGTGGTCCAGTGCCGGGAGGTGGCTGACGGCATCCAGCAGGCGGCCGAACGATTCGGGGCCCATTGGATTTCCATCGGCTCTCACGGTCGCTCCGGATTGTCGAAAGCCTTGCTCGGATCCGTGGCGGAAGGCGTCATCGCCCGCAGCCATCGTCCGGTGCTGGTGGTTCGAACGTGATCCGTCACAGACGTCACCTTGCCGGACGGACCGGGCCTTCGCCCGGTTCGACGAGAATCCGGGATACCAAGACCGAGGCAAGCTTCCTCACAGGCGCCGCGCCTCGATGGTGGCGGACACGACATAATCCGCCGCGGCACTGCCCGGGATCCACTCCCGAATGAACTGCCGGCTCGAATCCTTGGGCTGGATCCGGACATCCACAAAGCCAGCGGCCGTGAGCATGGCCTGCAGTTCATCGATCAGGGCCGCTCCGGCCACACACCCACAGTAGGCGGCGAGGTCTTCCTTCAATTCCTTGGGCAGCACCGTGGTCGCCACCACATCGGAGATCGCCAGGCGTCCGCCGGGTTTGAGCACGCGAAAGGCCTCGCGGAACACCTGGGGCTTGTTGGGTGACAGGTTGATCACGCAGTTGGAGATGATCAGGTCGGCCGTCTGATCGGCCACAGGCAGGTGCTCGATCTCCCCGAGCCGGAATTCGACAGTGGCAAACCCACCGCGCGCCGCATTCGCCCGGGCCTTCGTGATCATGTCCGGCGTCATGTCCACTCCAATCACTCGCCCTTCCGGCCCCACACGCCGGGCCGCCAGAAATGCATCGAATCCGGCCCCACTCCCGAGGTCCACAACTGTTTCACCGGGCTGGATGGAGGCAATGGCCAGCGGATTCCCGCAACCCAACCCCATATCCGCACCGTCTGGCACCGCCTCCGTGTCGTCCTTGGAATAGCCGAGGCGCACCGCCTTGGTGGGAGTCACCACGGAGGAGCAGCACCCCACGTCGCTGCAGCAGTCGGAAGCCTCCATCCGTCCTTCCCGCGCCACGGCGCCGTACCGTTCCCGCACTGTCGCCCGCACCGAGTCCTGTTCGATTATGTCCATGACTGTTCCTTTCAACGATGGTTGAGATGTTGGAAAGCGTCCCGCCTGCCGTCGGCGTAGGCGGTGAAAACCCGAAGAATATCATCCCGCACTGCGCGGAAGACGGCCAGGCGCTCGTCTTCGGTTCCCACGGCGTGGGCGGGATCCTCGAACGGCCAGTGATGCCGGTTCCGCTGTCCCGGGAACACCGGACAGGCCTGGTCTGCGCGGCCGCAAACCGTGATCACCGTCTCCACAGGGCGGTCTAGAAACTCGGTCATCGACTTGGACCGGTGGGAGGAGAGGTCAATGCCCAGCTCCGCCATTACTTGAACGGCTATGGGATGCACGTAACCCGCCGGTTGGGAACCCGCGCTTTGGACATCCAGGAGGTCGCCGGCCGCGGACCGCAGGATGCCCTCCGCGATGTGGCTTCTGCAGGAGTTTCCTGTGCACAGGATCAACACGATGGGTTTGCACGCCGAGTTCATCGGAGAATCGCCGCCTTTCGTGATCCAGAGGAACGCGTTCGTGCTGAAGTCCGTCCGGCAACCGACATCGGTGCCCCGACCGACGCCAACTCCCGGGCCACCGCATCCTCGCAGCGAACAGACTTCAGACGGGACAGGTCCTTCCGAACTACCGGATCCAGGTCAAGCCACCCAGGGATTTCTCGCAGCAGTCGGGCCTGCGCCTCTGGAAGGGACCCCGACATCCGGTAGATCATCCACTGTCCTTGACGCTCCGCCCTCACCAGGCCCCGCTCCCGGAGATAGGCCAGATGCTTGGAGACGGACACCTGCGGCTGATCGAGAATCTCCTGAAAATGGCACACGCACAGGGGCCCCTGGGACAACAGGCAGAAGATTCGAAGCCGGGTCGGGTCGGACAAACAGCGGAAGAAGCGTGCGACAGCCTGCGGCATGGCCACGATATATAACCAACAGAGTATATACCGCAACAGGTATATTTACGGAAGATCGAGACGCCCACACACGGACGACCATCCTCTGCCCCATGTGCGGCGCGGCAGAACGGTCACGACTTGGTCGCATTCGGGTGTTCCCGCAGGAGACCCGTCAAATATGGGAGGAGCTGCTTCTTTCGCGACACGACCCCTTCCATCTGAAACACCCCCGGGGTCACTTCCGGATACGCGATGGCATCCACCAGCTTGGGCGGACCCGCCACCAGCAGCAGCGAGGTCTGCTGGACCACATCGGTGATGAACAGGGCCGAGAACAACAACTCGCGGGACTCGCGGAAGTCGTTGAGAGCTTTCCGGACCTCGTCCGCGCGCTTCCAGAAGGTGCCAAATCCGAGCTCCTCAATCTGGGCCACGCTGAACTTGTGTCCCGCCTCCTCGTACTCCTTGCAATCGGCAGACACCGCCTTCTCCGGTGGCAGGGACACCAGCACCGAGCCCGAACTGAAGACCTTTTCTGTGAACTCGCCCGCCTTCACTTCGGCCTTCTGCTCCAGCCAGGCCAGGATCTCGGAGTCCCGGCGCGTGGTCGTGGGTGAGGTCAGGTTCAGCGTGTCCGTGACCAGGCCCGCCAGCAACAAACCGGCGATGCTCCGGGGCAATTCCACCCCGTAGCGCATGAAGCTGTCCGCCACGATGGTGCAGGTCGAACCCACCGGTTCGTTGCGGAACAGGATCGGTTGCGCGGTGCTGAACGCTCCCAGGCGGTGGTGATCGATCACTTCAAGGATCTCCAATTGTTCCGCCCCCTGCACCGCCTGCGTCAGTTCGTTGTGATCCACCAGGATCAGCTTCCGCCCAACGGGTTTCAGGAAGTCGGATTTGGACAGGATTCCCACCACCCGTCGGTCCTCGTCCTCCACCGGAAACGCCTGGAACTGGGACGCCGCCGCCACGGGCTGGATCTCTGCCAGGCGTTCGTCATGACGGAATCGGAGAAAATCCTCCCGCAACAGGCGTTCCACCGCGATGGACGCCCGACACAGCATGGCCGTCGTGGCGGAATCGTGCGGCGAGATCATGAGCGTCACCTCGTTGCTTCGGGCGAGATGGTGCAGTTCGTGGGTCACTTCCAGCCCGCCGGTGACCACCACCACCCGGACCCGGCCCTCCACCGCCAGGCGCTGGATGTCCTCGCGGTCGCCCACCACCACCACCAACTTCTCCGCCGCGTAATTGGGCAGGCGTGCCGCGAAGGATGACGCCTTCATGGCCGCCACCATAAGAACCAAATCTTCCTCGCGGTCCGGCTCGAACGCGCAGATCATCTTCGCCCCAAGGGTCCGGGATAGCGCGCGCAGCGACGACACGACGCGACGCGAGTCAAAGATCCGATTGGGGGCGGGGAAAAAGAATTTGCTGGCCTTGAACACCGAGAGCAATCCCAGGCAGCGCCTCTCGGCATCCAGCACCGGAAGTACCCGGATATTGCGCTGGTCCATGGTGGCCAGGGCCTCCACCACACTGGTCCGCGGCGGAACGGAAATCACGTTGGCCTGCATCACGTCACTCACCCGGGGGGAGACGTCGGCGACGAACATCGGTGGCGGCACTCCGAAGGTGCGCAGGACAAAATCGATGCGCTCATTGATCTCGCCACACCGGGCCGCCACGACGTTTTGGGTGCCGGTTCGCCGTTTGAATTCGGCGTAGGCAATGGCCGAACAGATGGCGTCTGTGTCAGGATTCTTGTGGCCGATGACCAGGATCTCGCTCATGGCGTCCGCGCTGGGATAGGCGACCTCGGGTTCCGGATCAATGTTTCCCGGTCGGGATCTCCCACTCCGGCCGGGAAGGAATTTCGACCCACCCGCCTCCCCTGACGTTTTCGCTTTCAGGACCGGCCCGCCTCCCCTGATTCTTCGCGCGTGCCATCTCCCGTGCTGGCCGTCGCCAACCAAAAGGGTGGCGTTGGCAAGACCACCACCTCCGTCAATTTGTCCGCCTGCCTCGCCCGGCAGGGCCACTCCATTCTGTTGATCGACCTTGATGCCCAGGCCAACGCCACCAGCGGGCTGGGTCTGGAAAAGACCGAGGGCGGCAGCGTGTACCGTCCACTTTTGGGCGATGGAACCCTCGCGGAACGGATCAAAGCCACCCAGATCCCGGGCCTGTCGATCATCGCCAGCGAGCTGGACCTCTGCGGCGCGGAAGTCGAACTGGCCCGGTCCAGCGATTACCTCAATCGTTTGCGCGCCACCCTGGAACCCCTGCGCAACGAAGGGCGCTTCGACCTGATCCTTTTGGACTGCCCACCTTCCCTGGGGATTCTCACGCTCAACGCCTTTTCCGCAGCCGACCGCCTGCTCGTCCCGCTCCAGTGCGAGTATTTCGCGCTCGAGGGCGTGGCGATGATCACCCGGATTCTCAACCAGGTCCGCGAAACCGGCATCAATCCCGGGCTGGAACTGATGGGAATCGTCATGACCATGTATGATGGACGGACCCGCCTGTCCCAGAACGTGGTGGGAGAGGTGCGACAGCATTTCGGAGACAAGGTGTTTGAGACCCTGATCCCCCGAACCACCCGGCTCGCGGAAGCACCCAGTTTCGGCAAACCGATTGTCACCTACGATCCGTACAGTGCCGGCGCCGCCGCCTACGAAGTCCTCGCCACCGAGGTCGCCCAGCGCCTGGGGCTCGGCTCAAGGAAGTCCACGTCTTGAGTGGCCGTGCCGCTCTCCCACTCTCCCACTTGCTGGGCCCTTTCCTGCCTTCCGGCCTTCCAGATTCGAATCTCTCGACGCGTCTCGACGCGTCTCGGCGGGTCCCGCCGCCGCGGGACGACAGCCCCACCTTGCCGCTTCCCCTCCGGTCGTGCTTCACTCCGGGTTCCGAAATGGATGACACGAATGCATTGATCGAGCAGCGCCGATCCAAGCTCGCCGCCTTGAATTCCCGCGGAATCTTCCCGTTCCGTAACAAATTCCGTCCGGACATCGGTTGCGGCGAGGCTCGGGTCCGGTTTGAACAGGGAGAGTTTGCCGAGGGTCATCCGGTGGCCATCGCCGGACGCATCACGGCCCACCGCGACATGGGCAAGAGCCAGTTTCTGGACCTCAAGGACGTCTCCGGGCGGATCCAGATTTATGCCCAGAAGCAGACGCTGGGCGACGAGGGATACGACATCTTCAAACACCTCGACCTGGCCGACTTCATCGGAGTGAAGGGAACCCTGTTCCGGAC
>JBGAPN010000542.1:0-3222 GCA_044221235.1 Limisphaerales bacterium | reverse complement strand
GCTTTTGAAGTCGCAGACGGGTGCATCTCCATAAATGCACGCGACGCGATCCGGCCCTTGGACGGCCCAGTTGTATGCGTACAAACCGCCGCGGCTGATCCCGATCAGTGCGCCCCTCCGCGCCAGTCCCGCGTTGGTGATGACCTGATAAAATGCATCGAAACGTTTGAGGGCTGGCGGAGAGCCGAACGTGTTTCCCACCTCCAGATACAGGTGGTGGAAGCCGCGATTTAACAATTCAGGGACACCCGTGCGTTCCGTGAATGCATCGGGAAACTCCATGCACCAAGTCCACGGGTTTCCAGCAGCGGACTGCTTGGGTTCGATCACCCAGGCCGTGCAGCCGGCCACAGGAAATCGATGTCGGACAAAGCCCCGCCACTGGTCGATGGTTTCATCCGGCCAGGGTCCTGATTTCCGTGCCGGAAGTGAAGGGGCCTCCGCCGCAGCGGGTGCACTCCAGACGAGGATCAACCCCAAAAGGCGGGCGAACAAGCATCGGCACGGCATCATCCGGGAGAGTTCCGGTCCTGTTGGCGATCAGGTCAACCGGATTCGCGAGCCGCTCATCCCGAAATTGGAATCCAGGCCGACCCCCATATCGTTTCCCGCACTCGATCCAGGAGTGGGGGACGGAACAAAGGATCCTTCCGCCGATCACGCGGACCGCTTTCTTCCCGCGACGCCACACAGTATTCTCGCGGATGTGATGCGCCGATTTTTGATCGTTCCAATGGTGATCGCCGTCGCCTGTGCCCAGGCGCCCCGTGGTTTCTATCAATATCCCACACTGCATGGCGACACCGTAGTCTTCACCGCAGAGGGTGATCTCTGGAAGGTGAGCAGTTCGGGAGGCGCGGCCCAGCGCCTGACCTCTCATCCGGGGACAGAACACTACGCGTCCTTGTCGCCGGACGGTTCCACGCTGGCCTTCACCGCCGAATACGAAGGCCCAAGCGAAGTGTATACGATGCCGGTGACCGGGGGCTTGCCCACGCGCCACACGTTCGACGGCAGTGAACCGCGCATCGCGGGATGGACTCCGGACGGCAAGATCCTATTTCGAACCACCAAACATTCCACGCTTCCCAATTCCCAGCTCGTCCTGCTGGACCCAGGCACGGAGGATCAGGAACTGCTGCCCCTCGCCCAGGCGTCGGAAGGAGTGTTTGCCCCGGACAACGCTACACTGATCTTTACCCGATTCCCCAAACAGTCGAGCAGCACCAAGCGGTACCAGGGCGGGTGGATCGAGAATCTCTGGCACTTCAAGACGGGCGACGCCGAAGCCATCCCCTTGGCTCCGGACTTCAAAGGGACCAGCCGCAACCCGATGTGGTGGAACAACCGAATTTATTTCATCAGCGACCGTGATGGCACCATGAACATGTGGTCCATGAAGCCCGACGGCACGGAATTGACCCAGCACACTCGGCACACCCAATTTGATATTCAGACCGCAGCCCTCCAGGGAGGCCGCATCGTGTATTCGCGTGCCGGTGACCTGTTCCTTTTTGACATTGCTGCCGGCAACGATCGGATGCTGGACGTCACCCTGGTCACGGATTTTGACCAGCGTCGGGAAAAGTGGGTGAAGCGCCCGATCGACTTCCTGACCTCGGCCCACCTGTCACCGAATGGCGACCGGCTGGCGCTCACAGCACGCGGTCAGGTCTTCGTGGCCCCACTGGAGCAGGGTCGGCTGGTGGAAGTGCCCCGAAAAAGCGGAGTCCGCTACCGGGAGGCCCGTTTCCTCCCGGGCGGCACGAACCTTCTGGCTCTGTCTGATGAAACCGACCAACTCGAGCTCTGGTCGCTTCCGGCCAACGGTGTCGGCGCTCCGGAGCAGTGGACAACCAATGGCACGGTCTTCCGTTACGCCGGAGTCCCCTCGCCGGACGGCAAACGGGTCGCCTGGGGGGACAAGGACCAGAAATTCTGGGTCTTTGAATACGCAACCCACACCACGACGCTCATCGCGGAGAGTGCGGAGGACTCCATCACCGACTTCGCCTGGTCGCCGGACAGTCGATGGCTGGCCTATGTACAATCCGCCACCAACAGCTACCCGCAGATCCATTTGCATCAGGTCCTGGACGGATCCCGGGCCGTGGTGACGTCGGATCGGGTCGAAAGCTACAGCCCCACCTGGTCACCCGACGGCCACTGGTTGTATTTCCTGAGTGATCGGAAGCTTCGATCGCTGGTATCGAGCCCCTGGGGGCCCCGGCAGCCCGAACCTTATTTCACCGACACCACCCAGATTTTCGCCCTCGCCCTCCAGAAGGATGCGAAATGGCCGTTCCAGGACAAAACCGAGTTGACTGAGGAGAAGCCTCTAACGGAGGAAAAGTCCAAGGACCAAAAGACCAAGGACGAGAAGCGTCCCGAGGCCACCTCGCAGGCCGCGGTGGAAAAGAAGCCCGAAACCAAGGAGGCGCCTTCCAGTGAACCGGCGAACAAGCCCGCCGAGACGCCGGTGGCAATCGACCTGCCGGGTATTGAGTCACGCCTCTATGAGGTTCCCGTCCCAGCCGGGAATTTCCAGCAATTGGACGCCACACAAAAACACCTTCTCTGGCTCGCCCGCGACACGGGATTTGAGACCAAGACCCACCTTCGGCAATTGGAGATCACCCATAAGGAACCGAAACCGAAGACGCTGGTCGAAGACGTCCGGGGCTACGAACTTTCCGCGGACCGGAAAAAGGTCCTGGTCCGAAAGGGCGATTCCTTTCACGTCATCGCCAGTGACGCCGGGGCTCCAGCGAAACTAGACGATACATTCGAACTCGGCGGATGGACGTTCTCGCTCATTCCGCAGGAGGAGTGGCGCCAGATTTTTCACGAATCCTGGCGCATGCTTCGCGATTATTTCTACGACCGGGGAATGCACCAGCTGGACTGGGTATCCGTCCGCAACAAGTATCTGCCGCTGGTGGACCGGGTCAGTGACCGGTCAGAACTCAGCACCATCATCGCCGAGATGGTCGGGGAACTCTCGACGCTCCACATCTTCGTGCGTTTTGGTGATGAACGGGACGGACCCGATCAAGTGAACCCAGCTTCGTTTGGCGCCCGCTTCCAACGGGATCCGGCCGCAGGAGGTTGGCGGGTCACGCGGGTTTTCCAGAGCGATCCCGATTACCCCGAGCAGTTGGCACCCTTCCGACGACCCGAGGTGGACATCCACGTTGGTGATGTCATCACCGCCATCAATGG
>JBGAPN010000541.1:0-3227 GCA_044221235.1 Limisphaerales bacterium | reverse complement strand
CAGACGGTCGTCGAGCAGGCGCCGGGAATCCTCAAACTCCCCCGCCAGACGAAGCGGGTCGATGATATTCCGGACTCCCAGGTAAACGAGGTTTTGAGTCACCAACGCCTCGTCGCTGATCAGGCCCGGAGTCCGGTAGTCATTGTCGCGGATTTCATAGCGAAGCCGCGATTGGATGCCGGCATCCAGCCAGTCCACCGAATCGAGTGCGCTCCAGTCGTAACTTTTTCCAACCTCCTGGAGGGAGTGGACGTAATTGGGGCGGTCGGCAATACGATCAGCACCGACCGCCCGTGTCACAACGGGTTTGAAGTCGGTGCCAGCCATTGAGGTGGAAGCCAGTGTCAGGCTTCCTGAGACGATCAAAGCGGTCCGCCATCCGATGGATTCGGACGGTAGTGGCCGCTTCCAAGATCCGGAGGACATGAAGCGTGTATGGATTGTGTGAGGTCTTCGGAACTTGCGTCATTCCTGAGCCCGACGACACCGGGATGCCAAACCCGGGATCCTCGAGGGGAGTGTGTGGCAAGTCGCCACCGTGTTCCCGGCGCTTCGATTGAACGCCACCGTTCCGGGTGAGCATTGGCTTCGAAGTTTCAACCTGTCGGGACAACGGCGACCGCACGGCCCAAGGTCTGCCAATTAAAGTCTACTGAGTCAAGTGAGATTATAGTTGTTGTGGTTGATGCGAAATTCCTTAGTCGGATTTAGGCGATTGCCCGGGTGGCAGATTAGTCCAAATGGGTGCCAATTAGTGAGGTTTTATGGCCAAGCGAGGCCAATCGCCGCTGAGTTCCTGACGAGGGAATGGCAGCTGGCGGTGGCTGTCGGACCCTGAGATTTTTAAAATACTAAAATCTCTATTGACTTAATAGAAATTACAGTAATACTCACGGCGCATTTCAGAAGGTAAACGCTTCTCTCGTTAGGGAGGCTGCCGGATGAAACGCGATTCGCGGGATCGGTCACCGTGCCTCTAAGGCAGGAACCGGATTCGGCGAAGGGTGTCAGGTTGACCCTGTGGGACCGCTTGGTCTTAGAGAACAACCTGCAGGCGCCGGGGCTGTCCTTGGTGCCCGATTCCGACCAGTTCACTGGAGGGAGATACAACATGCTCGGCGCTGCAACCGGATCACTGGGGCGGACCGGGGGATTGCGTTTTCCTCTACCATGCTGAACTGCGACACAGTGTTGAATCTGCCGTTCCCTTCGACAGGGCCTGGCACCGGGGTAATTCCACAGGCGCCGGACGTTCTTCGTATCCGGTAAACCCAAGGAATGGGCAGGGACTGGGCGATACGGTTCGCCCGGGCCGGACGAGGTTTCACGGTCCGACCAGTTCGTTCGTGATGCAGCGATTTCCGGAGTGAAGAGCCCGCAAGCGGCTCTTTCGCCACCCTCGCCACCCCTCATGAAGCTTTTCCGCCTCATCCCCGTGACGTTTCAACATTTCCCATTCCGAATTGCTGCTGCCTTGGGGCTTTCGCTGGCCATTTTGGGTGCTGCCCTGACCCCAGTCGCTTCGGCGCAGACTCCGGCGCCCGCGTCCGCGCCTGCAGCGGCTGGCAGTGCTGGACCCAATTCTCTGACCGTGGAATCCCAGGCGATGTCGGATGTCTTGCGACGTCAGGCGGAGCTCATACAGCAATTGTCCCAGCGACTGGAAGCGGTTGAGAAGCAGCAGTCGGTTCAGAATCAGGAAACCGATAAGGCGCATCGGGAACAGGTGCGCCAGCTGATGGACCGCATCGCGCAGTTGGAAGGAAAGGTGGGTTCGATCGAAGGGGCCCGTGTTCTCCCGGAGATCGAAGTGCCGGCGGAGGAGGGCCCGTCGACCGCGGAGCTCGACCAGAAGATCCGAATCCTCGAGCGCAATTCGGAGCTGGCGGCGGAAGAGGCGGCCGCGAAAGCCAAGGAGGCACCGAAGCTCTCCGTGGGACAGACGGGAGTGAGCTTCACTTCCGGTGATGGCAATTATGCATTCCGGCTTCGTGGTCTGGTGCAAATGGACACCCGGACCTTTTTTGATGACAACCCCTTCAACGAGGGCAATGACGGCTTCATTCTCCGCCGCGCGCGTCCCATTTTCGAGGGCACGCTCTATCGCGACTTTGATTTCGCGATTGTGCCCGACTTTGGATCGGGCCAGACGCAGCTCTATGACGCCTATCTGAACTACCGGAACCGACCCGAGATCCAGATCCGGGCTGGCAAGTTCAAGTCCCCGGTGGGGCTGGAAATGCTGCAATCGGCGGCGCACCTCGAATTCAATGAGCGTTCGCTCGCGACGGATCTGCTTCCGAACCGCGATGTGGGAATCCAGTTCTGGGGACAGGTCGAAGAGCACGGTCTGGTGTACGCTGCGGGTCTCTTCAACGGATCCGGCGACGGCGAAATCGCCTCCAACGAACCCTTCGACAACAACCCAGAGTTCGCTGGGCGTGTTTTCGCCCAGCCGTTCAAGGCGACCGACCTGAAGCCCCTCAAGGGACTCGGCTTTGGCATCGCGGGTACGTTTACGATGGTCAGCTCCAACGCGGCAGGACTGCCCAATAACATCGGCGGTACCCTCCCGGGATACTGGACCGCCGGTCAGCAGCAGTTCTTCGCCTACAATCCGCTGGCCGGCCCGGTGGTGGCGGATGGCGTTCACTGGCGGATGGAGCCGCAGCTGTCCCATTACTGGGGGCCCTTTGGACTCATGGGCGAATACAGCATCTCGCACCAGGGCGTTTACAACAGCTCCACCTTTCGAAGCGCGGAGCTTCATAACCGGGCTTGGAACATCGCAGGACAGTGGGTGTTGACCGGGGAGGACGCCACATTCGGCGCATTGGTTCCGAAGCGTCCCTTCGACCTCCATTCCCATGGGTGGGGTGCGTGGCAGCTGGTCGCCCGATACGGGCAGCTCGACATCGACGATGATGCCTTTCCGAGCTTCTCCAATCCGGCGTTGTCTGCCAGTGGCGCCCAGGCCTGGTCCATCGGACTCAACTGGTGGTTGAACCGGAACATCCGCCTAATGACGAGTTTCTCGTACACCATGTTTGACGGGGGCGGGGCGCCCTTTAACCCGACAGCTCCCGCGACCGCGGAGCCGCCCAACACGGTCACCACGCAGCCGGAAAGTGTCTTCTTCACCCGGCTGCAGATCGGCTTCTGACCGACCATGAACGTGTATCCGTCATCCACGGTTCCGGCAACGCGGCGCAGCGTCGTGCAAGGTC
>JBGAPN010000540.1:0-3489 GCA_044221235.1 Limisphaerales bacterium | reverse complement strand
GGTCCTCCTCCCCAACTCCGACCAGTGTGGCATCAGCCGGAAAATCGAGGACCCGTCGGAGCGCCAACGCCTCAAAAAAATCCTTCGGGAGCTGACCCTTCCCGACGGCATGGGCGTCATCATCCGCACTGCCGGGGAAGGTAAGCTGAAGCGCTATTTTATCCGCGACCTCGCGCTGCTCATCGAGGAATGGAAATTGGTGCAGGAGAAGATCAAGAACGACCGGGCGCCGTCCTGTGTTTTCCAGGAGCCCGACCTGATTGAGCGGACCGTCCGCGACTTCCTGACCGAGGACGTCAACCGCATCATCATCGACGACGGCAACCAGTATCAGCGCGTCCGGGAACTGATCGGTCGCATCAGCCAGCGTTCCGCCAAGAAGATCCATTTCTACAACGAGGCGGAGCCCCTGTTCGATCGCTACAACATCAGCCGCCAACTGGAGCAGGCCTTTGGCCGCCAGGTTACCCTTAAGAGCGGCGGCTACCTGATCATCGACGAAACCGAGGCGCTGGTGGCCATCGATGTGAATACGGGACGTCACAAGGGCTCCCGTGATCACGACCAGAACCTGCTCAAGGTCAATTTGGAGGCTGCCGATGAGATCTGTCGCCAGCTCCGGCTCCGGAACATGGGCGGCATCATCGTGCTCGACTTCATCGACATGAAGTCCCGCAAGGACCAGCAGCAGGTCTACCAGCGCATGAAGCAGCGCCTGAAACGCGACCGTGCGAAAACTCATGTCCTACCGCTGTCGCAGCTTGGCCTTTTGGAGATGACCCGCCAGCGCCACACCGAGTCCATTGCCGCGGCCATGTACGTCGACTGCCCTCATTGCCGCGGTCGAGGTGTGGTCAAGAGCCCGGAGAGCCTCAGTGTCGAGATTCAACGCAAGCTGATGGCCATCATGAAGGCCAGACCCCGCGACGAGAGCGATTTCCAGATCCGCATTCATACCCATCCCAGTGTCCTCGAACGTCTGCGGACTCAGGACGAAAAGCTGCTCATCGAACTCGAGAAGAAATACTACGCAAAGCTCACCTTCCGTCCGGAGATCACCTTCCACACGGAACAATGGAAGATCATCAACGCGGTCACCAACGACGAACTGGGCAAAAACCCGGGATGAGTTCGACACGGCATTCTTCCCCTCGGGAGGGTCGACGTCGGCGACTGGAAAACCATTGTGCCCCGACGCTGCCAACGTGCAGTTTCCCCGCTCCAACATGCAGAAAGTGAACCTCGGACTGGTGGGTGTCGGCACGGTCGGCGGTGGCGTTCTCGCCGCCCTCGACGGCAACGGCCCATTGTTGGCCTCGCGACTTGGCCTGTCCCTCGACGTCGCCCGAATGGCGGTTCGTGACCCCGATCGGAAGCGGCCGGGGCGAGTCCCTGCGGCCCGCGTCACCACCGAATGGCGCGAAGTGGTCCATGATCCCTCCGTCCAAATCGTGACGGAACTCATGGGGGGAACCACCATCGCCCGTGAGGTGGTTCTGAGACGGCTCTGGCCTTGGCAACCGGTGGTACGCCAACAAGGCCCTCCTCCTCCGCCCATGGCGAGGAACTGTTCGCCGCCGCCCGCGCGGACGGGCGCGAACCTCTACCAGGATGCCCGTCGCAGGGGGAATTCCCATCATCAAGGTTCTCCGCGAATCCCCGTTGGCAACCGGGTCCTGCGCATCGCAGGAATCGTCAACGGGACCTGCAATTACATCCTCACCCGGATGAAGCTGGAGGGTGCGGACTTTGACGCCGTCCTCTCCGATGCCCAGAGGCTCGGATATGCCGAGGCGGATCCCACGCTCGATGTGGACGGTCATGACGCCGCCCATAAGACGGGAATCCTCGCATCGCTGGCCCATGGTTTCTGGATCAAGCCGGGCCAGGTTCATACCGAAGGAATCCGGCATGTCAGCCAACTCGACATCCAGTTTGCCTCCCGTCTGGGCTACACCATCCGTCTGCTGGGAATCGTGAAATTGGCGCCGGAAACCATAACCTCCGGACCGCCGTCCAGGCGCACATCGTCGTCGAAACGCAAGGAACCCCGGACTGGAATCCAGGTTTCGGTCTATCCCGCTCTCGTTCCCAATTCGCACGTCCTGGCCTCCGTAAATCACGCCTACAACGCCGTGTCGGTCCGGGGAGACGTGGTCGGTGACACCCTCTTTTATGGCCGGGGCGCTGGGTCAGATGCCACCGCCAGCTCCGTTCTCAGTGACTTGGCCGATGCGGCGCTTGACCTCAAGCACGGGTCCCATCGCCGGGTCCCTCCCTTCGTCCCGCATGAGGGCAATGGATCCGTGACCCCGCTGGATGATGTGGTTTCCCGCTACTACGTCCGCCTGAGCGTCCTGGATCAGCCTGGCGTATTTGCGCGAATCGCCGGAATCCTCGCCAAGGCAAAGATCGGCATTTCCTCCATCATTCAGCCCGAAGGCCACGAAGGGGAGGCGGTTCCCGTGATCCTGATGATCCACGATGCGCCCAACGCGGCCATGCGTCGCGCCCTGGCAACGATCGCCCGTCTCCCCGCGGTCCGTTCCAAACCCGTGATGATCCGGGTGGAAACCCTGGATTGACGCGGGCGGTATTCCGGCCACCTGGGTCCAGAATACCCATACCGCACCGTGTCGCCCCCTCATGGGGACCGGCTCGGGGACTCGGCACGTTCAGTTCACGGCCTGTAGCTCGACTGCACTCCCAGGGGAATCCCCAATCCCCACCACAACAGCAGCAGGGCCGTCCAGAGTACGATGAACACAAGACAGTAGGGCATCATGGTGGAGATCAACGTGCCGATGCCGGTCTGCTTGGAGTACCGCTGGCAATAAACCACGATCAGCGGGAAATAGGGCATCAGTGGGGTGATGATGTTGGTGCTCGAATCACCAATTCGATACGCGGCCTGGGTGAGTTCGGGAGAGAATCCCAATTGAAGCAGCATCGGAACCAGGATCGGCGCCAGAAGCGCCCACTTGGCCGATGCCGACCCAATCAAGAGATTTACGGCGGTGGACAGGCCAATCACCCCAATGACCGTGACGGCCGGCGGCAGATGCCACGCTTTCAGGGTTTCTGCACCCCGGATCGCAAGCAGGGCACCGAGGTTGGATTCCCGGAATGCATAGGTGAACTGGGCCGCACAAAACGCCATCACCAGATAGTAGCCCATGGTGTTCATCGATTTTGCCATGCCCTGGATCACTTCACGGTGATTCTTCACGGTCCCGGCGGTGTAGCCATACACCACCCCAGGTACGAGGAAGGCGATGGCGATCAGTGGAACAAGAGCCTCCATCAGCGGCGCACCGTGGGACGTCAGTTCGCCATCCGCCGCCCGGAAGGGAGAGCCTTTCGGCCAGCAGACGGCCACCATCAGCACCACCAAGGCCACAAACCCATAGGCGCCGTACAGAAATCCTCGCCGTTCCGTATCGCTCAACTGATGAAGGTCGGTGCCTTGAGCGGTGGCCAGGTCCACCG
>JBGAPN010000539.1:0-3252 GCA_044221235.1 Limisphaerales bacterium | reverse complement strand
CCCCGTTGGCGGCCCTCGAGAAATGGAGCGCCAGGGCGGTCATGCAGAAGGTGTTGTTTTGTTTTCCCTTGTGCTCGTTGCCCAACTCCATGAGCTGATGGTGGGACAGTCCGAGGTTGCCCTCGAATTTCCCGGCCGCGAGCCGCATAAGGTCGCTGCTGAAGCGGTCGTGTCCTGCCTCCACCGGGGTGTGCGTGGTGAAGATGCACTCCTGCTTGGTCAACTCAGCGGCTTCTTCGAAGGTCTTCCCGGCGGCCAACTTCTCGCGCACGAGTTCGAGCGTCAGGAAGGCCGCGTGTCCCTCGTTCATGTGGAACGTGGACGGCTGGATTCCGAGGGCGCGGAGCAGGCGGACGCCACCAATGCCCAACAGGATCTCCTGCATGATGCGGGTGGTGGTATCGCCGCCGTACACGCGATTGGTGAGATCCCGGTACTGGCCCTCGTTTTCCGGCCGGTTGCTGTCCAGGAGGTACACGGGGACGCGTCCGACGTTGATCCGCCAGGCGTGGAAGTGAATCGGCTGGCCGAAGATCCGGACGGAACACACGACGGGCTCGCCATTGGCGTTGAGCACCGGGTCGAGCGGCAGTTTCCGGGGATTGAGCTGGACGTAGTTTTCCTGCTGCCAGTTGTCGTGCCCGATGGACTGCTGGAAGTAACCTTCACGGTAGAAGAGGCTGATGCCGACGAATCCGAGTCCCAGATCACTGGCGGACTTGGTGTGGTCGCCCGCCAGGGCTCCCAGGCCGCCCGCGGCAATGGGAAGACACTCGTGAAATGCGAACTCGGCGGAGAAGTAGGCCACCGGGTTTTCCAGGAGTTCCGGCATGTTCCGGGCACCCCACGTTTCCTTGTCGTTCAGGTAGGTTTGAAAGGCCGCAAGGGTCTTCCGCACCCGCGCCGCGAAGGCGGGTTCCTGCAGCCGCATGCGCAGCTCGTAGTCGGAAACCTCGTGGAGCACCGCCACGGGATTGTGTTCCAGGTTTTGCCAGCCCCGCGGGGACAGCTGTTGGAAGATGTCCTGGGCTTCCTGGTCCCAGCACCACCAGAGGTTACGGGCGAGACGGCTCAGGCCATCGGTGAGTTCCTTCAGTTCCGGTCCGGTCAACGGTTTCGCGCTCATGGTCAATCAGGGGTCAGGCGGACCCGCGGCCGGCTCGGTCGCGGCACCGCGCGCAAACGACTACCCGCCGCGCCGGCCGCCGGAAACCCAAATCTGCCGCCAGCCTCGGATTCATGCGTTCCGGAAAGGCCCTTCATGAACCGCCGACGTCGCTGCGGACGCGAGGACGCGCCATCGGAGTCCCCTTCGCCCAATCTGAAGGCTCGGCGGGTGAGATCTGCCGGGAAGACGTCAGAGTCTTGTTCCCTCGTCGGCGACCGCTGCGCCACGGCCCCAAGGTGTTGGCGACGCTCACATCGCCTTGCCGGTGCGACCCGGAACGTCCAAACCCAATCGACCGACACGGCGCCAGAGGCGGACGGGTTGGCCGAACATTCGGGACAATTGTACCGACGTCAGCACCCGGGCGCGGGGACCCCCCGCCACGACCCGGCCTTCCCGGAGAAGAAGGGCATGGGAGAAGACGGGGATGATTTCCTCCACGTGATGGGTCACGAGGACCAAGGAGGGCGCGTGGGGTTGACGAGCGAGGCGTCCGAGAAACTGCAGGAAGTGTTCGCGGGCCACCGGATCCAGCCCGGCGCAGGGTTCATCGAGGATTAGGACGCGGGGCTTGGCCATCAAAGCCCGGGCCACCAGCACCCGCTGGCGTTCGCCCTGGCTCAGGACGCCCCATTCGCGGTCCGCCAGGTTTTCCGCCTCCACCAGGTTCAGCAGTTGGCGGGCGGCCCGTTGATCCGGTTTCGAGGGCGTTCCCCAGAAATCAATCATCGCATATCGCCCGCCGGCCACGGTGAACAAGGCGGGCTCGGAATCAGCCATCATTTGCCGGAGCGCCGAACTCACCAGACCGATGTGACACCGGAGTTCCCTCCAATCAGCCTGACCGTATTGGAGCCCAAGGAGCCGGATATCGCCGCCGGTCGGCATCAGGTATCCGGTCAACGCCGAGAGCAGCGAGGTCTTGCCAGAGCCATTGGGACCCACGATGACCCAGTGCTGGCCGGGGTCCACTCGCCAGTCGACCCCGTCCAGGATTCGGGTTCCGTCGCGAACGATGGTCAGTTGGCTGACCTCGAGGATGGCGGCGTTCATGGGCAATGGACTCTTCCGAGTTTGGGAAGGATTCAGAAGGGGCGAGAGGGTTTCGCTGCACCAGGGCCAATTCAAGATTGTTTCCGTCGGCGACGCGGACGAGAGGTCCCTCGCCACGGTCCTCCGAGGTGGGGAACGACTGCGGCAGTCCCCCTCCGGATCCGCCAGCGTGATTGGAGGAGATGCCAGACACGACGGGGGTCCCTGCATCGAATGCCGGCTGTTCAGCGCGTCCAACGGCGGGCATGGTTCCCCCGTGTCTGCGCTTCCCCGTGTGGCCGTTCTGGGCGTCGGTTCCCTCGGCAAGGAACACGCCCGATTGTATGCCGACCTTGCCCAAGCCGGCGCCTGCCGGTTTGTGGGCGTGTATGATGTGCATGCGGAATCGGCCCGGACCCATGCCCAGAAACATGGTGTCCAGGCCTTTTCCAGCGTGGCCGAAGCGGCGGAGGCGGCGGAGGCCCTGAGTGTGGTCACCCCCACCCCGACCCATTTCCCGCTCGCCCGGGACCTGATCCTCCGCGGACGTCATGTCCTGGTGGAGAAGCCGATGACCGATGACTCGGCGCGAGCGGCCGAGTTGGTGCGCCTGGCGCAGGAACACCGGGTGGTGCTCCAGGTGGGCCATGTGGAACGGTTCAATCCGGTGTTTGCCTACCTGGAACAGGTCGCCACCGAGCCGCGTTTCGTCGAATGCCACCGGCTTTCTCCCTACCCGAAGCGCAGCACCGACATCGGGGTGGTGCTCGACCTCATGATCCATGACCTCGATGTCATCCTGGCCTTCGTGAAATCGGAGGTCGTGAGCATCGATGCCGTGGGAATCCCGGTCCTGAGTCCGAACGAGGACATCGCCAACGCCCGTCTGCGCTTCGCAAACGGATGCGTCGCCAACATCACGGCGAGCCGCATCAGTCCGGAGAAAATGCGGAAGATCCGCGTCTTCAGTGGCGGGCCGTCGCCCAGCTACATCTCGCTCGATTACCGGGCGCAGGAGGGGTTCATCTACCGGCTGGCCCGCGGGGATGAAC
>JBGAPN010000538.1:0-3256 GCA_044221235.1 Limisphaerales bacterium | reverse complement strand
GGAGAAAAAGTCGTCCATGGACGCAGAGGATTACACACACGAACTGGAGAAGGTGCTGCTCGATCTCGCCGTGCTCTACCGGGATGCTGGAAAGGCCAGCCGCTGAGCCGGGCCTACGGCTTTGGGGAATTCCACCGTCGATTGACCGTGGCAATCGCCTCCAGCTGGGAACGGCGGTCATTGGACGACGTCACGTTCCAATCCGCGGCTTGTCCGTCAAAGTCATAGACCCACAGAGCCGCCAGCGACACCCCGTTCTGTTCCAACGCTTCGACCAGTGCAGGGAATTCCGCGGCCGGGTCTGCGGCGGAGTTTCTGGGGACTCCAAACTCCCCCACGAACACCGGTTTTTTTACTCTCTGCGCCGCCAAATGGGCCCACGGCAGGGCTGATCGATCCTCCTTCGAATACAATCGTCCGGTGAAGGAATTGATCGGGTCCGGATTGTCGCCGTCAAGCATGGTGGCCCACTGTTCTTCGGAGTCGGCCGCCCAACTGCGGGACGTTTTCTGATGCCATGCCGAAGGTCTCGGAAACGCGTTTCCACTGAACAGCGCCCGTCCCGGATCCCATCGTCGCACTTCGCGACCAAACTCCCGCAAGGCTATCCGAATCTGGTCGTGGGTGACTTCATCTTTCGCCGACCGAACCGACGCGGTTCCAAGACCGGGCACCACGGCCGGACGATGGTCCGCGGCATTGGGAAGATCCGCCGGAAGATTGTATTCGTTACCAAACTCCCATCCCCAGATCGCCGGTGAGTCCCGGTACCGCCGCACCACCTGCCGGGTGTAGTCACGCATGAAGGCAATGGTCTGGCTCGTGGGGTCCCCCCAGGAGCTGACCGGTTCACCCACCAGATCGGGCAGGGTCGGCAGGTACCAGAATAGGGACGGAATCAGCCCGATCTTCTCGCTCTCCGCCAAACGGACCACTGCGTCGAGCCTGGCGAAATACTCCGCGCGGTTGGTGCGATACAGTCCCCAGTCCGAGGGCCAGTATCCACCGGCGGAAAACCGGGCGAAGGGGATTCCGAGTGTCCGGAGTTGGGCCAATCCCTCGCTGGGAACCGGCCGCGGCGGCACCTCGAGCGACCGGACAAACAGGTCATAGTAATTCACTCCGAGAGCACGGATCGGGTGTCCACCCCGTTCAAAACGTCCCTCTGCGGACACGCGCAGTCCGGGGCCAGGCTCTCCTGCAGAGACGAACGTCAGATGCAAGAGAACAAAAAGGCCCGCGACCAGGAGGTTTTCCCGGACGAATCCTCCGGTTGAACTGCGGGCTGGCGGTCCCAGCCGATCAACGTGCGCGGACTTCAAGGCATCAGACATGGGGACTACTTCCCCTCCTCTTCACCCCGGCTTCAAGGCCCAATCTATCCCGGACTTTCCACGCCGGCAGATTCTTGCCGCTGGCAGTTCGTACGAAGGTGCGCATGCTCCCGGCCGTCTTGGCCGCGAAGTTCACATTCCAATGCACCAGTGACGACCGACGACGCCCGCTTCCGCACAAAATCCTGTTCGGACTGGGCGTCAACGAGACGGGACGCCACATCGTGCTCAAGTTTCTGGCCTGGGTCCTGTTCTACCGGGAACGGCTGATGATCGAAACGGACGTCCAGAATGATTCGATCCCGTTCATTCCCGACCTCTGCCAGCTCGGCTACGACATGCGTCCGATGCTCTGGGTGGAGTGTGGGGATTGCAGCGTCGCCAAGCTGCACAAGCTCGCGGTCAAATGCCCGGAGGCCGAACTCTGGGTGGTCAAGAGGTCCCGCGCCGAGGTCGACCACCTTATGAAGGTGATGGCGAAGGAGGACCTGCGCAGGAACCGTTACGGTCTTCTGTCACTCGATCCCGACGTGGTGGACGAATTGATCGGCCTGCTGCAGGAACGGAACACCTTTCATCTCTTCCGGGCGGATTTTGAAGAACGCCACCTTCAGTTTGAATTCAACAGCCTCTGGTTCGACACCACCTTTGAACTGGCCCGCTTTTAGCCACTCCAGTCATCCCAAATGGATCTTTCCGCTCTCCCTCATTCCCGCCCGAAGTCCGTCGCGAAGCCCTGGTATGCCGGATGGCTTCTCATTCTGTTGGCGGGTTGCGCCACGCCGTCAGAAACAGCGAAGCCCACCGTGGTGCAGCAACGACCACAGACGGCGCCGCTCCGTTTCGTTGTGTCGTTCCCTGAGTCCGCCCGAACCGCTCCTCTCTCGGGGCGGGTGCTCCTGTTCCTGTCCCGAACGGAACAGGGCGAACCGAGGAAGAAGCTGGACTGGTTCAATCTCGAACCGGTTTATGCGGTGGATGTGGTGGATCTCCACCCGGGAAGCCCGGTGGTGTTCGAACCGTCCGGGTTCAAGGCGCCAGACGCCCTGGCATTCCCGGAGCCCCTGGGAAGCCTCAAGGCGGGCACCTATTATGCGCAGGTGCTGATGGACCAGGACACGACCCGGCGGGATTTCAACGAAGGCTCGGGAAACCTGTTCAGCCCGGTCCTCAAGGTGGAACTGAACGGCAACAGCGGGGGCACCTACGAATTCTCCACAGACCAGGAGATCAACGAACCGCGCTACGAAGACACGGATTGGGTCAAGTTCGTGAAGGTGCGCAGTCGACTCCTCAGTGAGTTCCATGGACGGGACGTCGAACTTCAGGCTGCCGCGCTGCTGCCCCATGGGTATGCCGATCATCCGGACCGCAAGTATCCCGCCCGCTATGTGGTGCCGGGATTCGGCGGACGGCATGACTCGCTGCTCCGTTTCGCCTCGGGCAAGAGCCCACGATGGACCCAGTGGTCCACGGGCGAGACGCCGTTTCATGGGTTCCAGGTGGTCCTGGATCCTGATGTTCCGCTCGGCCACTCGGTCTTTGCCAACTCCGCCAACAACGGTCCCGTAGGCGATGCGCTGGTCCAGGAACTGATTCCCGAGATCGAATCCCGCTTTCGGATCCTTCCCGAACCGCGCGCACGGTTTGTCACCGGCCACTCCTCCGGCGGCTGGTCGTCCCTCTGGCTCCAGATCTCCTACCCGGATTTCTTTGGCGGGTGCTGGAGCACGGCGCCCGACCCGGTGGACTTTCGGGCCTTCCAGACCATCAACCTATATGAGGATCATAACGGCCACTGGGCCCCAGATGGCCATCCACGGCCCGTGGCGCGGACCCACTTCAACACCCGTTTGAACTTCGTCGAGTTCAACCTGATGGAGTATGTGATCGGTTACGGAGGGCAGTTGGATTCCTTCGAT
>JBGAPN010000537.1:0-3263 GCA_044221235.1 Limisphaerales bacterium | reverse complement strand
CCGTGAACACGGCCGCCAACGGGGCGGCCACCACGTCGTCGGCACTGGCCACCGGAATGGAAATGTTCGCCGTCATGCCCGGCTTGACCCGCTTGTCGACGTCCTTCAGGAGGATGCGGGCGGGAAAGCCCTTGATGTTGTTCTTGATCATGGCTTGGGGAGCAATGCGCTCGACCTTGCCCGTTACCTTGAGACCGGGGACTGCTTCCACGCTGACTTCCACTTCCTGCCCGACTTTCAGGCGTCCGACGTCGGCCTGGTTGATATGGGCGTTGATCACCAGGTCATTGAGATTGGCAATGGTGAGCACCTCGGTCCCGGAGTTGAATCCGCCGGAACCGCTAACGGCCTGGCCCACGGAAACTGGGCGGGTGAGGACCGTGCAATCGAAGGGAGCGGTCACCCGGGTTTTGCGCAGGCGATCGTTGGTCAGGTCGAGTTCCTTCTGTCCCTGCTCGATGCTATTTTTCGCCAGGTCGAATGCGGTTTTGGCCGTTTCGTATTCCTGACCGGGCAGCAGCTTCTCGTTGAACAATTGCTGGGCGCGTTCGTAGTCGCGACGGGCCTGGTCCAGATTCAACCGGGCGCGGGCAATCTGGGTCTCCCGCTGTTCCTTCTCGATCTGAAGGTCGCGATCATCCAACTGGAACAACAGGGCGTCCTTTTGGACCTGATCGCCCAAATCCACCGCCAGGGTCAGAATCTTTCCGTTCACTTCCGGGCGGACACTGACCTGCTCGGACGGGGTGATTTCACCCGCCGCGCTGACCGCAAATCGAATGTCCCGCTTTTCCAGGGTGGCGGTGGTCGGACGCGCGCTCGCGGCGGCGGCCTGCTCGGCGGCCACCTGACGCTGCTTCCAAACATACCAGCCTCCCGTGCCGAGCGCGGCGACCAGAATGAGGGTGATCAGGGACTTCATGGGTTCGACGACCGCAGGGTACCGTTAATACGCATACGTGCAATTTGGTATTTCGACGGACTGTGGCGGTTCTTGACGGAAACAATGCATTGGGACTGTCGGCGAATCCGGTCGTGCACTAACCTTATCCGAATGAACCAATGGCAGAATCGGCACGCCACGGTGCACCGGTCCCGGAAGCGTCCCTCCGGATTCGTCGCAACTCCCGACGCCCATGGAAGCCGTTGAATTCATCCGGAATGCTGCCGGCGTGCTCATTGTGGCGCGGTTGGGGGCGGACTCCGCGTTGGGCTGGCTGAATCGGCGGGAAGTGAAGTCCCGCGCTGGACAAGTTCCCGAGGCGTTTCGTGAGTCGGTGGACCCGGCCACCTACGCCAAATCGGTCGAGTATACGCTGGCCAAATCGCGGTTTGGGCAGGTTTCGGACGTCTGGGAAACGATGGTCCTGCTGGGGGTTCTATTCTCCGGCCTCCTTCCAGCCAGCTTCCAAGCATCTCGATCCCTGCTGGGCGCGTCGGCGGGGTCCGATGCGGCATGGATGTTTGCCGTCGGCATGGGGCTGTCCCTTCCATCGCTTCCCCTGGAATGGTGGGGGCAATTCCGGTTGGAGGAACGGTTTGGATTCAATACCACGACCCAGGCCACCTGGTGGGGAGACCGCATCAAGGGAGTGGCGCTGGCCCTGGTGCTGGGATACCCGCTCCTGGTCCTGATCCTCAAGTTGGTGGGTTGGATGGGAGCCCAGTGGTGGCTTTGGGCCTGGGCCTGTTTCATGGGATTCCAGCTGATCCTGCTGGTGATTGCCCCGATCTGGATTCTGCCGCTCTTTAACAAACTCACCCCACTGCCCGAAGGATCCCTGCGGGATCGGCTTCTGGCCCTGGGGGAGCGGACCGGTTTCTCGGCCCGGACCCTTCTGGTCATGGATGGCAGCAAGCGCTCCCGTCATTCCAATGCTTTTTTCACCGGATTCGGACGATTCCGAAAGATTGTCCTTTTCGACACCCTGATTGCGCAGTTGAAGGAACCGGAATTGGAAGCGGTCTTGGCCCACGAAGTTGGCCATTACAAATGCGGTCATATTCCCAAGCGGATGGTGTGGTCGGCGGTGGTCCTGCTCGGGGGATTTGCCGTGATCGCCTGGCTGGCGCGGCAGACTGCGTTTGCCGGTGCCTTCGGTTTTGCGCCGGATTCCGGCCTGGCGCCGTCGCTGTTGTTGTTCGGCCTGTTGGGCGGCGTCGTGTCCTTTTGGGTTTCGCCGCTCTCGAACTGGTGGTCCCGCGTGCATGAGTACGAGGCGGACGCCTTCGCCGCCCGGACCATGAAGGGAACCTCCGAACTCGTGGGAGCCTTGCGGAAGTTGAGCGAAAAGAACCTGTCCAATCTCACGCCCCATCCCCTGTTCAGTGCGTGGCACTATTCGCATCCCACCCTGGTGGAACGGGAGGAGGCGTTGGGGAAGGTGAGAGTTGAGGGGTGAGAGGTTATCCTGCGGGCCTTCATCCGGCCTTCGGCCATCGTCTCACTTCCTTCGCTCCGCTTCAGAAGGGATCAGGAAGCGGGTGGCGCTCCTCGCGCGAAATTCCTAAATGGCTTCGGATTCCAACGGCCGGAGATCGGGCTCCACCCAGTCGCGCCGCGCGGCAACGGATCCCAGGCGTTCCCGGGAATAGTAGGAAAGTGGCCACTCCTTCAGTGCGAGGGGGGACTCGAGCAGTCGGGTCACCTGGGCCGGGAATTCGGGCTCCGGATGCCTCCGCCGTTCCCGATCGATGCCCCAAATGAAAAGCCGGGTGATGGTTTCGTGGTAGCCGCTGGTGTCACTGTTGACCCCACCCACCGCCTCATTGTAGGCGCGGATCCGCTGGCGCAGGACCATGAGCGCCTCGGCCGGGGAACGTTGTTGGAGATACCAGAGTCCGGCGACGAGATGGGCATGGTGTGTCCACTGTGCCTTGGGGAGGGATCCCGATTCGAAGCCTCGAATCAAGAGTTCGACCTCCTGGAGGGTCCTGAACATCCGGTCCAAGGTTGGGATCAGGCACCCGTCCCCTGTAACGCCCTCCATACTCGAAGCACTTCGGTAATGCTCCAAGCCTGGGCGTCGCAACCCCGGTGCCAGTGGGGGGCATCGCCGTCGGTGATCTCGGGCAGGTGACTGAGGCAACCCCGAATCAGCAAATGGTCCACGCTGCCGAGGAAGGAGCGGGCGGCCGCCCGGGCCCGTTCGTCCCCGGGGTAAGCCCGGGCGAGAGCTTCACAGAAGGCTGGGAAGGTCCACGTCCAGGCGGTGCCGTTGTGGTAGGCAGGCTTCCGACGGCTGTCTTCATCTCCCTCGTAT
>JBGAPN010000029.1:0-21872 GCA_044221235.1 Limisphaerales bacterium | reverse complement strand
CCATCGACGGAAAAACTGCCGCCGCCCGTCCGCCCGCCACCCCCGGTCGGGACGCCGGTCAGGCTGAAATTACCGCCCTTCAGTGGGTCGCCCACCATCGACGGGAACAGACTGCAGGCTGCGACGCCCAAGACCATGCGGCGAAAGAGTGACAAGGTGTGGGGATTCATGGCGTGGTGGTCTCGGCGGTTTGAAACGAGTCGGTTCGGTTCTTGGCGGCGTCCCGAATCAGGCGACGGAGTTCGGCCATTTCGGATTCCAATTGCTCTATGCGAGATTCCTGGGAACGGACCTTTTCTTCGAGCTTTTGATTCAGCCCCTGGATGGCCGCCAAGGCAACGCCATCGGCGTCCACCATGGCAATATGTTTGTCGTCGTCGCCCAGTTCGAAGGCGGCCCGGAAATCCTGGGCCATCGGGCCCATGTGACGGCTTCCTGGATCCGACTTGTAATTCCACCCGCTGACCGGCAGGTCGATCACCTTGTCGAGGATCTGACGCGGATTGACCTCAGTGAAGTTCTCCTTCTTGGCGCGGTCCGAGGAGCTGACAAACGTGCCGTTGACCCGCAGGCCGGTCTCGTTGAGGCGCATCAGGGTGGTGCCGCCGGTTCCCGGCTGGTTAATGTCGTCGGAATGGACCCCGCCTTTGAACCAGTTGAATTGGTTGTCGGTGCGGAAGTACATGGTGAAGTCCTGGACGCCGATCCCGTAGTGGTCATCCCACAGGTTCAGCATCTGCCGGGTGCTGTTGCCGAAGTTGAGGGAGGTTTGGCTGCTCAGGTGCATGCCTCCCTGGGCCCGGATGTTGAACGAATCCACGGCCGCCGAGGCATAACTGGCGTTCTGGCTGTCGGCCCAGACGAAGGCGCCGGTGTGGTTGACCCGGGCGCGTCGACCCGCGGCGAAGGAGAACCCCGAATTGTCGGCCACAATGTTGTTGGTGCCGCCGACGATGACCGCTCCGGGTGAATTGGTCCCGATGCGGTTGTTGTCGCCTCCGAGGATGACGGACCAACTGCTGCCGCGCCCCGAGCCAATCTCGTTATCCGATCCCCCGACCAGGACTGGTGCGATCTGCCGGTTCAGCGGGTCGGGCGATCCCCGGATGTCGTTCCGGAATCCTCCCACCATCAGGGCTCCATCGACGTTGTTGCCGATGACATTCTCGCCGCCTCCAACCACCAGCGAAATGACCGAGTTGGTGCCGATGCGGTTGTCGCGGCCGCCGGCGATCATGCCGTAGTCGTTATCCAATCGGATTTCATTGCGGGCTCCGCCGCCGATGAAGGCGCCGCGCTGAACACTCTGGATGATGTTGCCATTGCCCCCCACGATCGAGGACTCATGGGCGTTGGCGCCGATGCTGTTGCCCCGACCGGCGAGAATCGCGCTGTTGGTGGAAGTGGAATCGATGGTGTTCAGCGTTCCGGCGACAATGCGGAACCCTGCGGGGATGGCCTCATAGCGAATGACCGGCTGATTGTTGGCCCGGATCGTGAAGGGGACACCATCCGTGGTGCCGACGAAGTTGGATGGAGTCGTGCCGGCATTGCCGATCCGGCTCCAAGCATCGGCGGATCCCGGGGGGCCGGGCTCGCCAGGATCTCCTTTAGGGCCCGTGTCTCCCTTCGGTCCCACGGGGCCGACTGGCCCGGCTGGCCCGACCGGGCCTGACATCCCCGTTTCCCCTTTTGGTCCGGTGGCTCCACGGTCGGCCAGAAGGTTCCAGTTGGGATTCAAGGTGGAGGGTGGTGAATCCACGTTGGAGGCAATGGCGACCCATGAAGCGCCTTCCAGCGAAACGGCGTCATCCACCGCATACTCGGTTCCCGTTTTCCACGGGCCTTTCCAGTCCAGTCCCTCCGGACCTTGGGGACCTTCCGGTCCGGTGTCGCCCGGGTCCCCCTTGTCTCCCTTCGGCCCGGCAGGACCTGCAGGGCCAGCAACACCGGGATCGCCTTGAATTCCCAGAGGCCCTTGGGCACCGGTGTCTCCCTTGTCCCCCTTGGGACCGGCAGGACCCGTGGCACCGGTGTCTCCCTTGTCCCCCTTCGGCCCAGTCGGGCCCTGGGCCCCTGCGGGACCCGTCGGACCCGCGACGCCCGTGTCCCCCTTGGGCCCTGGAGCACCTTGGGCGCCGGTATCTCCTTTGTCCCCCTTCGGCCCGGCCGGACCCTGGGCCCCTGCGGGACCCGTCGGACCCGCGACGCCCGTGTCCCCCTTGGGCCCTGGAACACCTTGGGCGCCGGTGTCGCCTGGGTCCCCCTTCGGCCCAGCCGGCGTCATGGCGAACAGCGCATAGGGAGTGGGAGTTAATGGCTGCCGGGGCGACAGCACCGTAAACTCGCCCGACCCTGAAGTGCGGACCGCAAGTTCGAGGAAGCGATTCTCGCCCTGAAATGCCGTGAGCCCGAAATCGAGCTGAGTGGAGAAGAGCCCGTTCACCACCTCCACCAGCAGGTTGGTGTTAAAGCTTCCGATGGGCGCCCCGCCCGTTGGGCTGCCAAAAAGCCCGGCCCGGATGTCGTACTGACCCTGGGCGGGCGTTCCGGCATCATTCAAATGGCCTTGATAGGTGAAAGGAGCCGCTTGGGCCGAGGCGGAGCTGACGGCGACCACAATGGTAGAGAGAAGGCAGAGGCATCGAACCCACTTCATACTACCCACTACTGCGGTAATCCCTCCCGACACTCAAGTGGGGAGTGGTGAACTGCAGGGCTGTTACTCCGGGGCTGTCTCCGCCTGCCTGACCGCCTGCGATCCCGGCAAACCGGGGGCGAAGTCGTCGGCGTGATAGGAGCTTCGAACAAGCGGGCCGCTCGCGACATGGACAAAACCCATGTCTTCTCCATCGGCCCGGAGCTCCTCAAACACGGAAGGAGGGATGAATTCCCGGACAGGAAGATGCTTGAGTGTGGGCTGCAAATATTGCCCCAAGGTCAGGACATCCACCTGAGCATCCCGAAGATCCTTCATGGCTTGACGGATCTCCTCGCGCGTCTCGCCCAGTCCCAGCATCAGGCCGGACTTGGTGTGCACGGGAAAGCTGGCACGCAGTTTGGCGAGCCGTAGAACCGACAGCGAACGATCGTAGGTGGCCCGGTGGCGCACCTCCGGAGTCAGCCTCCGGACGGTTTCCAGGTTGTGGTTATAGACGTCGGGCCGGGCGGCGAGGACCCGATCGATGGCCCATTCCTTCTCGAGGAAGTCGGGAACGAGCACCTCCACGACGATCCCAGGATTGCGTTCACGAACGGCTTCGATGGTCCGGCGAAAATGTTCCGCGCCCCCGTCGTCAAGGTCGTCGCGGGCCACCGCGGTGATCACGACATGCTTGAGGCCCATTCGGCGGGTTGCTTCCGCCACCCGGGACGGTTCATCCGCTTCGAGCGGGAGGGGGCGTGAGGTCTGCACGGCGCAAAATCCGCAGGCCCGCGTGCAGCGATCGCCAGCGATCATGAAGGTCGCGGTGCCGCGGCTCCAGCACTCCCAGTGGTTGGGGCATTTGGCGCTTTCGCAGACCGTGTGGAGGTGCAGATCGGATAGCAGGAGACGGGTGCGGGTGAAGGCACTGTTGCTCGGAAGAGGAACCTTGAGCCAGTTTGGCAGCCGTGGTCGGGATTGCCCGAACGCAATAGGCGCCGGATCGTCGCATTGGCGGGACTGAACTGCGTGCATGATGCGATTCAACCTTCGCGACGAGTCTTCCGTTTGGCAACCGTTGTCATGCTGGAGCCCCAAATCAGGGATGGGTCTCCCCGGGACCCGGCGTCCGGAGCACACGACGCCGATGAGTGACCGCCTCCTCGACGATTTCCGCAGCCCGGCGGAGCCCATTGACAGTGGCCATCGCACGGGCGCATCCCTGTGCGTTTTGGCGGTACTTGGGATCGTTGAGCACGGTCTCGACGGTCTTTCGCAAGGTGCCTGGTTTCAAGCCGCCAATCTTCAGAAGTTCGCCGGCGCCGACATGCCGGACCCGGGCCGCAATCCCCGGCTGTTCATTGGCAATGGGGAGGGCGACCATGGGCAATCCTTGGGCGAGAGATTCGAGGGTCGTGTTGAGCCCGGCGTGGGTGATGACCATGGACGCCCGTTGCAACAGGGCGAGTTGCGGTCCAAAGCCGAGAACCTGGCAATTCGAGGGGATGCGCGCGGGCCGAACTCCATTTTCCCGTCCAAGCGTGAGAACCCCCTGAACGGGGAGGTCCGCCACCGCGTCGAGGATGGTCTGGTAAAGGTGGTCGAGTCCGTTTTGGAGTGTGCCCAGCGAGGCATAGATGAGCGGCCTACCGTCGAGCCATGACCCATCGAATCCTCCGGGATCTGCCGCCTTGGGCTCGTGCCAGGGACCGGTGTGGTGAAAGTGGTCCGGTGCATGTCGCCTGGGGAAATCGAGACAGGCCGGAAGTTGGGCGATCTGTGCGAGGCTTGGGGGAATCTCGTTCAAGTATCGCATCGCATCCCAGGGGTGTCCGCGGGCTTCCCGGCGCTTTCGGACCGGCCCGATGAACGGCCTGGCGATCTGGACCAGCAGGCCTTGCAGCAGCCGGTTGCGGAGCAGGGAAAACCAGTCGGTGCGGTACGGCCACGTTTCGGTGTGCACGGGGACATCAGGCTGGAGATGGACCGGCAGTGCGTTGCAGACAATCACCAGGGGGAGATTGCATTCGTCGGCGGCGCAGGCGCCCCCGAAGCAAACTTGGTCGACCAACACGCCATCGTATCCGCCCGACTTCAACACCTCCGGAAGCTCATTCAGCATGACGCCCGCGATGTCACCAATCCATCGGATGGTGATCCTTGATGCCGAGAAACCCGAGGCGCGCGAGAGAATCCGGGTTCGGCGCTCCCATTCGCCCAGGGGAAATGGACCGGTCCCGATCCGTCGGAGATCCAAGCCGGCCCGCTGAGCCCGTTCCGCCGACTCTGGAAACGAGAGAACCGTAACACGATGACCGCGCCGCTGCAGTTCGCGCCCCAGGGTCGTCATGGGGTTCAGATGACCGACCCAGGACGGCATGACGAGGGCAAGGTGTGCCATGGATGGTGGGATCTGGTGTCGAGACTGGGCCGGCTTCAGTCGTTTGTCGAGTGGGCGGACCGGTTCTTCGGGAATCTCCGGTCGTGAGTCTCACGGGACAGAGTGAAAATGCGGTTCCCTGGTGGTCCGCGTGCCGGTGTTGCGGTCCGATGGTGGACCAGTTGATTCCCAATTCACGCGGTGTGGTCCGCTGAGGCCGTGCATATCCACGGCAATTGCGCTGACTGAACCGGAATTGGCGTCGATTGCGGGATTCAAACCTGTGTGGACGCTCATGGCATCCCCGGTGCTCAAAGGAGGTGTTCAGCAGCCGATCGGAATCTCAACCCTCGGCTCAATCACCGGCGCAAACTGGATAGATACCACAACACTACTGCACCATGAAACGACTCCTTCACACGCTGACGTTGCTGGCGATGTTGATGGCTAAAGTGCGTTCGAGCTTCGCACCGCGTACGGTGACCTCAACAACTTTGATGTCTTCAACGACACGGGCGTCCCTTGTCAGGTTCGAAATCGAAATCGAAGGGATCCACAGCCGTGACATCACCTACACCTACGACTGGAACCATTACGGCGCGCCGCGCATTACCGAGGACAACACCAATCCCCTCGTCCCCCGCGTGATCATCCGTTATGCGAGCGCCCAGACGGCAGACGGAAGTTGGGCTGCCTTTACGGCAGTACCCGCGGCTCCACCCGCGCCCACCGATGGCCATTGCTGCACCAATCCGGCCTTGAACGAAGGATGCGAACACTTTGGCGTGGGCTACTACGGTGCTCCGGCCGCGGTGCGGTATCACTGGCTGGTCGACAGCGGTGCGGGGTCACTGGTCCAGGGTCCAGCAGTCCAGATTGCGACGCCGACGTTTGTCTATGCGCCCCCGATTCCGGCTGTGGCACCGGCGCAGGTGCAGGCGGTCATTGTCCCGCCCCCACCCGCCCCGGAGGCCCCCATCCGTGAGTTTGGCGAGCCCACCTGGGTGAAGGAGATTCGTACGACCTCCCACAATGCCCAGAAAGTGAAGCTGGAAGAACTCGTGTCGGATGACCCGTCCCGCCATGACGAGCGCAACTGGAAAAATGGAGAGCCTGACGAGGTCGAAGTGGAGTGGCAGTTGCTCCAGACTGACTACAACTCAGGCAATGGTGGAGCGAACGGCGAATTGCAGGGCGCTCCGGAGGACCTTCCGGGAGGGGATGAGGTGGTCACCCGGCGCTATGAGTTTTTCAAGTATGTCGGACCCACCGATCCGGAGACTGGTGAGGCGATCAGCGACAAGGTGGCGGCCGATGGTGTTCATGGAGTGGGGACAAAGACCTCGGGCGGTGTGGACTATGACCTCGCGAACACGGTGGTCGTCGGCGACTATATCGGTGCCCAGATGGCGGGATTTGATGCGGCCGCCCCGCTGGGATTGATCGACCATGTCCAGGACGGCGATCTCAACGAGCCGTATGTGGAGCGCACCCTTGTCATTGGGGGCAACACTCCTTACCTGGCCCATTTGACCGTGGGTGATCTGCCTCAAGGCCTGGTTCTGGACCCGGTGTTGGGTGTCCTATCCGGAACACCGGCGGAAATCGGCGTGTTCAATTTTACCGTCGAGGCTGCGGATGCCGACGGTACCGTGGTCACCAAGGCCTACGTCCTTCGGGTGGGAGGAGTTGGCGTTCCCCCTCCCGCGCCGGTGATCAGTGGAGCCGGGGCGATCGACATCGGAATGACGCAGGCGACGCTGGTGTGGCAGACGGATCAAGCGGCGACCTCCCAGGCGCAGGTGGATGGTGATGTCCAGCCCCTGGATCCAACGCTGGTGAATGACCACAGCATTCTCCTCGCGGGCCTGCTGCCGGGGACTACCTACCATTGCGTCCTCTTCAGCGCCAACGCCGACGGCGTGCTCGCTTCGGTGAATCTGACCTTCACCACGCTGCCGTATACGGCGGTGAATGCCACCATCAAGTCGGTGAGTGCCAACTCCATCGTGGTGAACGGTGGACTGCTGCCCTCAGACACCGTGTTCCTTCCACCGGCGGGCGGCATCACCTACACCGGTGGGACCACCACGCTGCGGGTGGGTGAACTGGTGGACATCAGTGGCAGTCTCGACCTGAGCGGCGCCTGCCACGCCGACACACTTGTGGTGAAGCCCATCCCGGCCCCGCTCAAGCTCAGCCCGTCCAAGCTTCCAGCGGCCAAGCTGACCGTGAAGTATTCGGTGACCCCCTCGGCCACCGGCGGTGTGGCCCCGCTTTCGATCGATGTCAGCGGACTGCCGGCCGGGCTTGTCTTCGATGGCACCGCCATCACGGGGATTGCGACGACCTTGGGTGACTACCCGGTCACGTTCACCGTCACTGACAGTCGCGGGGTGACGCTGGTCAAGGTGATGACCCTGTCGGTTGTTCCGAAACCCCTATCCCTGTCCCTGCCGTTGTCGACGGGCACGGTCTCGATTCCCTACCTCTCGGTGCTGAAGGCCAGTGGAGGCATTGGCGAGTTAACGATTGCGGCTTCGGGTCTGCCGCCCGGTTTGACGCTCCAAGGAACCCAATTGTCCGGGATCCCCACCGTTCAGGGGGCCTTTCCGGTCACACTGACGGTGACGGATACCACGGGTAAGTCGCTGTCGAAATCCCTGACCATCACCATCGGGGCGGGTCCCGTCTTGAACTTCGCCATTGTGGACAAGGGCAGTGCGCTGGTGAAGACAGTGGCGGATGGGTTCATTAAGGCGGGCACAAAAACCATCCTGTTCGACGCATCGACTCAGATTACCGGGACGATGCGGGTGGGAGCCACGGTGACGTGGACGGGACTGCGTGACAGTGCGACGAAACTCGTCCATGCGGACCACCTGACGTTCAATTAATCGTCCTCCTCCGAGGGAAAATCGGAATGGGGGCTCCCCGGAGCCCCCATTTTTTGGCCCGTGTGACCCAAGGTGTGGTCCGCGATCGGACCGATTCTGAAGATGATTGCCCGGCCAAACCAGCCAGTGACCGAATTTCGCGGGGTTTTGGCGCGGAGGGGGCGGGTCGACGCAATTTGGCAAGCCGGCTGCGGTTGATTGGAGTGTCCATGACTTTCCTTGAAGTCCAGCATTCGAACCGTCTCGGGCCGCCGGCCCTGGGGGGTTCCTTGATGCCCGACGTCGGGAGATCGGGATCGCGCTGGCGTGGGGAAATACCCGCTCTGGAAAAGGGACTCCGTTTCCGCGACGTTCATCTGGTGTCTGGTCGGTTGATCATTCGATGCATACTCATGCTGTTCCTGGGGGCCGGGTTTCTGGCTCGTGGAGCGGAGCTTCAGGATTTCTTTTCAGACCGGGAGACCGTCAACACCTCCAGCGGCGAGGTTTCCGGCAATAATTCTGCGGCAACGTTTGAATCGGAAGAACCCCGGCATGGTGGCAAGCGGGGCGGCCATTCGCTGTGGCTGTCGTGGGTCGCCCCGGTGAACGGTCTGGCATCGATCGAAGTGGTGTCGACGGAGTTCGATACGCTCCTGGGTGTGTATGTCCTCGAGCCCGGAAACGATCCCCCGATCCGCCGGTTGGAACGGGTGGCAGACAATGACGACGACCGCGACGTCACCACAAGCCGCCTTGAGTTCGGTGTCCGGGCCGGCGAGCGCTACGAAATCGCCGTGGATGGCTATGCGGGGGCCGTGGGCAGTTTTCTGCTGCGCTGGAACCTCCAGCCGGTTGACGAGTTGATTCCGTCCATCTTCTTCGTGACCACCGACCGCGCAGCGCAGGTGGGGGAGACGGTCACCCTGGCCTTGAATGTTGGACCGGGCACCGACCCGAAGCTGCATTGGTTCTTCAATGACCAGGAGCTGGAAGAAGAGGAGGGAACCACGCTGGTGATTCCCAACTTCCAGCCGGCGAATGTCGGCCAGTACCGGGTTCGGGTGGAGGTGGGCAAGGTGGAGTTTTTCAGCGAGCCGGTGGAACTGCAGATTTCGAGCGAAGGAATCGTGGACTCGCTGGCCCGAAACAAGCCGGAGGACGCGCTGGAGTCCGGCCTGATCGGGACGCCCCAGAATGGGGTCAATCGCCTGGGTCTGCCCGGAAGGGTCCGGCCTGCCGGAGGGCCGACCGGTTTGGCCCGGGGATACAACGGCACCCAGATTTTCAACACGGTCTATGCCGGACGGGACCGGCTGGAGCCCCTTCATTGCGGGCTCGGCGGAGGCTCGTCGTATTGGCTGTCTTATCAGCCGCCGGAGTCCGGTGACCTCGAGCTCGACACCGATGGAAGCAGTTTCGACACGGTCCTGGAGGTTTACACGTTTGATCCGCCGCTCCTGGGATACCAAAGCCTCCGGTCCATCGCCTGCGACAATGACAGCGGAATCAACGGTAAGACGAGCCGGCTGCATGTGGCGTGCGAATCGGGGCGGACTTATCTCGTGGTGGTGGACGGCGTGAACGGGGCGCGCGGCCTTACTTACCTGAACTACACTCTTCAGACCAATGGGGTGGCGAATGTCCCGCCGGTCATCCGCCAGGACCTGTCCCCGGTGATCGCCCGCGCCGGCGACCGCGCCCTGCTGAGTGTCGAGGTCGAAGGAACGGCTCCACTTCAGTTTCTCTGGAAGAAGGACGGACTGGAACAGGCCGGGGAAACCAACGCCTTGTTGGTTCTCGATCCGGTTCGGCTGGATCACGCGGGTTCCTACTCCGTCGAGGTGTTCAACGCGGCCGGCTCCGTGACCAACCCTGCGGTTGACCTCGCCGTGTGGGTGCCTCCCGTGCTGTTGATCGATCCGGCGGGAGACCGCGCCGAGCTTCGCCTCGCCGTCGCTGGTGCATTGCGCGTCGTGGTCGAGACCGGTTCCACCCTCGACCCAGCTCACTGGGTATCCGTTCCGGCCGTCGGACCCGGAACAGGAGGAGAATGGGTGGTCCCCGTGGATTTCAATGCGGCGTCCCGCCAGTTCTTCCGGGTCCGATTCGAGTGATGTCCCTCCCTGTAGACTGGCATCGACCGCAATTCCTTTTCCGCTGATGAACTCCAATACCAACGACCCTACCCGATTCAGCTGCCTGTTGCTCGACGACGACACCGGGTTCTCCAGCATGTTGAGCCGGCTCGTGACCGAGGAAGGGGGTGATCCGGTCGTCTGTTCCTCGGTGGAGGAGGCGAGCCGAACATTGGCCCGGCGCACCGTTGACATGGCGGTACTGGATAACCGGCTCGGCGATGGCACCGGATACGAATTCTACCCGCTCCTCAGGCGGCGCTGCCCCTCCGCAGTGGTGATGATGATCACCGGAGCGCCCGAACTCGCCCAAGCCATCGAGCTCACCCGGAATGGGCTGTTCGACTATCTGACCAAGCCCCTGGCGGCGTCGGACTTTGTGGCCTGTCTCCGGCGCGCACGCATGAGGCTGTCGAAGCCGGAATCCTCGGCATCGTCCGAATTCATCGGCCGTTCCCCGTCCCTTCAGGAGGTCCGCACCTTCCTGCGTCAGGCGGCCCAATACCCGGAGGCGCCGGTGCTCCTCCTCGGGGAAACCGGAACCGGCAAAGATCTGGCGGCCCGCTCCCTGCATCAGCTGACGCATGGGGCCCGTTCGGGCGAGGCTCCCTACATCGCGTTGAACTGCTCGGCGGTGCCGGCGGATATGTTCGAGGCCGAGTTGTTCGGGAGCGAGAAGGGCGCCTACACCGGGGCCGACAAACGTCGCATCGGGCTGATCGAAGCGGCGGATGGCGGAACCCTGTTCCTCGACGAGGTGGGGGAGATTCCACTTCCGCTCCAGGCAAAGCTGCTGCGGTTTCTTGAGAACCGCGAATACCGGCCGCTGGGCTCGACGGTCAACCGGACCTTCGCGGGCCGCGTGGTGGCGGCCACCAACCGATCGCTCGCGGATGAAGTGCAGTCGGGCCGGCTCCGCGAAGACCTGATGTACCGGTTGGATGTGCTCAGCGTCCGGCTGCCACCGCTGCGGGAACGGTTGGAGGATCTTACAGATCTCGCGGAATCGTTGCTCACGCAGCTGGCTCACAAATACACGCGCCGCAAGCCGCTGATCCAGCCGGCCGACCTCGCGGCCCTGCAGCGTCACCGTTTCCCAGGGAATGTTCGCGAACTCCGGAATCTCCTGGAGCGATCCCTCCTCCGGACTCCGAGTGAAGCGGGCTGGCTCGTCATGGATCTGGGCTGGCTGAAGCCCTCGGGCTTCCCAAACCCGACTCCTGCGGTCCCCCTGCAAACGGGGCTGGCGCCGGCGCCGGGATCCCCAACCCCGGCTGCTGCAACGCCGCACCCGGCGGAGCCGCTGCCGGCAACGACCCATGCGGCGCCGAGCAGTCCTGCGTTCCAACCACCGCCGGGGCGCGAGCTCGGTCCGCTGGAGGTTCCCGAATACCAGATGATCGCCGACGCCCTCCGCATGGAGGGTGGAGCCATCCGGCGCGCCGCGGCTCGACTGGGCTTGACGCATCAGGCGTTGCTCCGACGCCTCCAGAAGTGGCCGGAACTTCGCCAGGCTGCGCAGGAATGAGGTCCCATGAATGCCCGCTCCCTTCCAATCCGGTGGATGGGACTGCCGTTTTGGGCGGGAGTCCTGATGCTCGTGGGCATTCTGGCGGGGGCCGTCCGGGGAGAGGAGGCCGCCCCTTCGCTGGCTGCGGAGGTTGTTGAGCGGACCGGGACCGTTGAGATTTCCCGCAGCCCGGACGGATGGACCTCAGCGGAGCCCAATGCGGCACTCCCGCCGGGGTCGCGACTGCGCACGGGGGCGGACAGCCGCGCGACAGTCCGGCTCTCAGACCTGAGCCTGGTTCGGATCCGGGAGCGGACCCTGGTGGAATTTCAGAAGCCCCAGTCGGCAAAGGCGCGGCGGCAGCTCATGTTGCGCGCCGGCTCGGCCTTTTTCCTGAACCGCTCGGGTCCTTCCGAGATCGAGTTTGAAACCCCGCTGGCAAACGGAGCCATTCGGGGAACGGAGTTTCTCCTGACCGTGAACGAGGCGGATGGCAGCACCGTTCTGGCTCTCTTTGATGGTGCGGTGGATTTGGACGTTGCGGGGGAACATCTGCAGCTGGCCCGGGGCCAGCAGGTGGAAGTGAAACCAGGGCAGCCTCCCCGGGTGTCGCCGGCCCTGCCGGCGCGGACCTTGATTCAATGGGTCTTTTATTATCCGGCGATATTGAATCCCGACGATCTCGCCTGGGCGGCGGGAGACGTCGAGCGATACGCGGACTCATTGAAGGCATATCGGGCCGGGAATCTCCTGCGTGCCCAGGCAACCCTGCCGGCATTCGGCACCGAGTCAGCCGGTGGCCGGGTGTATCGCGCCGGCCTGCAGTTGGTGATGGGAAGTGTCGCCGGGGCGGAACGGCTGTTGTCAGGACTTCCGGATGACGTGCCCGGGCGCGGGGCGTTGTTTCAGATGATGGACACCGTCGCGGGCCGAACCAATCTCCCGAATGCACAGCCGCTGTCGCCCGTCCAGGCCAGCGATGAGTTGGCGAGATCCTATCGGGACCAGGTCCGGTTCGACCTGACTGCGGCGAGGGACGATGCCCGGCGGGCGACGGAATTGGCGCCGTCGCTGGGGATCGCCTGGGCACGGCTCGCCGAGCTGGAGTTTGCCCTCGGCCGTGTGGATGCCAGCCGGACGGCGCTCGAAAGGGCACGGGAATTATCCCCGGAATTGCCCACCCTGTTCAGTCTGGAAGGGTACATGGCGCTGGCCTCCGATGACCCGAAGGCGGCACGGGTGGCGTTTGACCGCGCGATTATGCTGGACGGTGCCCTGGGTCCGGCGTGGTTGGGTCGGGGCCTGGCGCGGGCCGGTCTCTTCGAGTTCGAGGAGGCGCGCCGCGACATTCAGGTGGCCGCCGTTCTGGAACCGCAGCGCGGGGTCTTCCGCAGCTACCTGGGCAAGGCCTTCAGTCAAACCCGCGCCGATGCGCTGGCTGACAAGGATTTTCGGCTGGCGAAGGAGTTGGATCCGGCTGACCCCACGGCGTGGTACTACTCGGCGCTCCACGACCAGCAGCTCAATCGGAACAATTCCGCCATCCGGGACCTGGAACAGGCGGTCGCACTCAATGACAATCGGGCCGTCTTCCGCTCCCGCTGGCTGCTCGACCAGGACCTTGCCATGCGCAATGCGGACCTGGCGGTCCTGTACGCCGCGGCAGGCTTGGAGGAAGTGGGGGAGCGAGCTGCAGTCCGGGCCGTGGGCGACGACTATGCCAATTATTCCGCCCATTTGTTCCTGTCGCGGTCGTACGCCGCCGAATCCGATCCGATGCAGTTCAACCTTCGCTTTGAGACGCCCCGGGAAAGCGAATGGCTCCTCTCCAATCTGCTGGCGCCCCCGGGCGGCGGCAACCTGTCGCGCTGGGTCTCGCAACAGACCCGGCTGGCGTACTTCGCTCCACCTCGCTTCGGACTCAGCGCCTTTACCGGGGTCGACAGCGGCGGAGACCTGGAACAGGACGTTTCCTTTTACGGCCGCGAGGCGGGATTCAGTTACGCGGTGGACGGACAGTACCGAACCTTTGGCGGACAACAGCCCAATGGAAACCTGGAAGAGGGGCTGATCAGCTCCCAGATGCAGCAGCGGCTTTCGGACGATGACTCGGTGTACCTGTCGATTTTCGCCCGACGAACCGAGAGCGGGGACGTCGCATCGTATTACAATCCCGAGGACTCCAACCGGGACCTTCGGGTGCAGGAGAAACAGGTTCCCCACCTGTTCACCGGCTATCATCACGAATGGTCCCCGGAAAGCCATACGCTGGTGCTGCTCGGCTACCTGCGCGACGAGTTCCAGATGACCCAGTCGAACCCCGGGATGTACTTCGTCCAGCAGCAGAACGGGGAGATTGTCTCCATCCGATCGGATCCGTTTGTCCGGCTGGATCTCAACAGCACGTATGACCTGGTGTCCGGCGAAGTGCAGCAGATTTGGTCCACACCCCACCATCAAGTGGTGGGCGGCGTCCGGGTCCAGGGCGGCCAGGTGGACAACTCCAGCCAGTTGACCCGGAGCCTGACGGGGTTGCTGAGCGACGAATCGGTTTCGGTGTCGTTTGGTCGGGCGACCGGATACGGATACTACCAGTGGAGCCCGCTCGAATGGCTCCGGCTGAACACCGGACTGAGCTTCGACTATGTGCAGTATCCGCAAAACGCGGAGTTGCCGCCCCTGAGCAGCGGAGAGTCGTATGAAACCCAGTGGTCACCCAAGGTCGCCCTGACGCTGTTTCCCTGGAGCGGAGCGCAGATCCGGGGCGCGTATTCCCAGTCGCTGGGAGGACTCTACTTTGACAACAGCGTCCGGCTTGAGCCGGTCCAGATGGCCGGATTCACACAGGCTTTCCGAAGCCTGATCCCGGAGTCGGTGGTGGGGCTGGTTCCCGGAACGTCGTTCGAAACGGCCGGGGTTGGATTCGACCAGGCGCTCCGGTCCGGGACGTACTTCGGTGTGCAGGCGGTCCGGATGACGTCCGACGGACAGCGGGACGTGGGGGCCCTGACCAATGAGACACCGATTCCATTGCCGGATGGTCTGATGACCCTGGAGCAGACGTTGAAGTTCGAAGAGCGGACCGTCGGTTTCTATGTGAACCAGATCCTGGGACAGAGCTGGACGCTGGGAGTCCGGGGCAGTTGGAGCGAAGCGACGCTCGACACCCAGTATCCCGCGATTCCTACCGGAACACCCGGCATCGACCAGCTCAACAGCGAGCAGACGGCACGTCTGGGGCTCCTGGAATTCTCGCTGCTTTACCAGCATCCGCGCGGCTGGTTTGTGCAATGGTACACGGACTATTTCCATCAGGAGAATCCCGGATACATCCCGTCGCTTCCCGGGGATTCGTTTTGGCAGCAGAATGTCTTCATCGGTTATCGATTCCCGCGGCAGCGTGCCGAGATCCGGGCGGGAGTGATGAATCTGACGGATCAGGACTACCGGTTGAATCCTCTGAACTGGTTAAATGAGCCACGGAGGGACCGGACCTTCATCCTGACGTTCCAGCTCAACCTCTGAACGGAAGTGGGCAGAGACGCGGCTCGCCGAAATCGATCGTCTCCATTACAACGACCGCCACATGCCCACGACGCCGGAAGGTTTCGTCGCCCGCTGGCTCGGTGCCGCTGTGACATCGGTGGTCCTGCTGGTGCTGGGGCTGATTGGATTGGCGCCGGGATCGCCCGAACCGTCGGTACTGGTCCGCCTGAGCTACGATCTTTCCTATCGTCTCACGGCGCCGTTGGACCTGGGACAGATGGGTTCGCCGGTGGTCCTGGTTTATCTCGACCGCGAGTCCTACCTGCGCGAAGGCGTGGACCCGGAGAAACTGTGGGACCGTCGGCTGCATGCACAACTGGTGGACCGGTTGACCCGCATCGGCGCGCGGGCGGTGGTGTTCGACATTGTGTTCGCCGACGCGGGTCCCGATCCCGCCGTGGACCTCCAGCTCGCCGCGGCGTTTCGGAACAACGGGCGGGTGATCCTGGCGTCCGAATTCAGCGATTGGCGGCGGATTGCCGGCGGCGCGCCGGACGTGACGGCCATGGCTCCGGTTCTGCCCTTTGCCCTGTTTCGCACCAACGCGGCCGCGTGGGGACTGGCTGCGCTCCAGGTGGACCGGGACTACACGGTGCGCCACCTGTTCCCCGGATTCCTAAGACAGGAGTTGCCCAGTCTTACCTGGGCGACGTTGGGTGTCATTGGCGGAGGGGCGCCGGAAGGGCGGAACCCAGATTCACATTGGCTCCGTTATCTGGGTCCTCCCCTTGCGATTCCCAACGTGAGTTACAGTGCGGCGATGAGACCTGATGAAGTGCCGGATGACTTCTTCCGGGACAAGGTCGTGGTGGTCGGAGCCCGGCCCATCGTGGGTCGGTTCCCGGACCGCCGGGATGAGTACCGCAGTCCATGGCCGATACCCGGACGCGGCACGGCCTTCACTCCGGCTGCGGAGATTCACGCCACCCAATTGGCCGACATGATGACGGGCCGGACCCTGCGGCGGACAACGGCCCTGTGGGAATTCCTCGCGATCGTGCTGGCGGCGTTGGGGCTTCCGACGGTGCTGTTCCGCTTTCGACCGCTTCCCGCCGCGGCCTTCGCCCTGCTGCTTGAAGTGATTCTGATTGCCACAGTGGCGGTGGCGTTTGGGAAGGGATGGTGGGCTCCCTGGCTCGTGATCGGGTTGGTGCAGATTCCTGGTGCGCTCGTTGGCACGGTGTTGAACCGCTCCGCGGAGTGGTACCGTCAGCGGCGCCGGTTCGAGGCGGCACGCCGGGAGGCGGAGGCCAAGATCCGGGAGCAGGCCGCGTTGTTGGACAAGGCGCAGGACGCGATCCTGGTGCGCGACATGTCGGGTCATGTGACCTATGTGAACCCGGCGGTTGAACGGCTTCTCGGCTGGACGACGGCCCAATGGATCGCCGGGCTTGCCGCCAAGTCCGCGTTTGGGCCGTCGTTGGGCCGGTTTCGCGAGGCGGAATCGGTCTGCCGCACCGCGGGCGAATGGCTGGGTGAACTGGAACTGGCCACCCGGGACGGTGGACTGCGCACCGTTCAGAGCCGATGGACGTTGATCCGGGATGCCGCGGGGATCGGCCGCTCCCAGCTGTTGATCAACACCGACATCACCGAGAAGAAACGGCTGGAAGCCCAGTTCCTCCAGGCGCAGAAGATGGAGACGATTGGGACGCTGGCCGGCGGGATGGCCCATGACCTGAACAGCGCCCTGGCTCCGGTGTTGATGGGAATCCAATTGATCCGAAGGGATGCCAAGGATCCGGAGACCCAGCGCCTGCTGGCGGTCATGGAGGCCAACACCTACCGGGGCGCGGACATGGTTCGGCAGGTCCTGCTGTTCTCGCGCGGAACGGCGGAGGAACGGCAGGCGGTGGACCTGGGTGAACTGCTCGGGGAAGTGGAGCGGATTGTGCGCCACAGCTTTCCCCGCAACATCCGGGTGAGCCGGATGGTTCCCAAGGACCTGTGGGTCGTCCTGGCCAATCCAACTCAGCTGCATCAGGTGTTGTTGAACCTGTGCGTCAATGCCCGGGATGCCCTGCCCGACGGAGGCGAGCTCAGTCTTTCGGCCGACAACGTGTCCCTTGGTGAATCGGAAGCCGCCGAGCTTCACGGCGGTCGGCCGGGCGAGTTTGTCATGATCCTGGTCGCGGACACGGGGCAGGGGATTCCTCCCCACCTCCTTCCGCGTCTGTTTGAACCGTTCTTTACGACCAAGCCCGTTGGCAAGGGAACCGGATTGGGACTCGCGACGGTGGCGCGCATTGTTGCGGCCCATGGCGGATTCTGCCACGTGCGCAGCGAGATTGGGTTGGGAACCACGTTTGAAATCTACCTGCCCCGGGCCACGGACCTGACGCCGCCGATGAATCCTGTTCGATCCGATTCCCCCAGGGGCCGTGGTGAAGGTGTTCTGGTCCTGGAAGCCGATCGGGCGATCTCAGACCTGCTGGTACAGGCATTGCGCGATCAGGGGTACCAGGCTGCTGTTGCCAACAGCCGCGCCGAAGGGTTGGCCCTGGCGTCGACCGCTGCCGGCCGTTGGGCGGTCGTCCTGATGGATGTCGGCTTCACGGACGAAGTGGCTCGCGACGGGGTTCGGTTCCAGGACGCGGCTCCGGGCGCGGCCTTGATCGTGATGCGCGATCCAAACGTGGAACGTCCCGAAACCCTGCCTTCCTCCGTCCGTGTCCTGAACCGGCCGTTTGGCTTGCCGGATCTGTTCCAATGCGTCGGGGACTGTGTCCAACGTGGGGCAAATCACGGCTCCATTGCCGGGAAGTGAGAGCCGGAGGTGCGAAAGCCAACCGATTCCGGCTTTCAGCAGGTCGGCGGGCAGGGATGTGTGGCGGGAATGGACGCGCGATGGGTCCTTGAACCCCGGTGGGTGAACTGTGGTGGGCCGACGCCCTCTCCCGTTCGACTCCGGGAGGAAGGAAGGGTTGGGGTGAGGGCCGGGGCGGTAAGAGGAAAGGGGCAGGAGGTAAGCCGATAGGGCAGTCGCTGCGCTCCTGCGGGCCCTCATCTGCCCTCCGGGCATCTTCTCCCTTCCGGCGCTCCGCTCTGGAAGGGAGAAGGAATCCTTTTAGCCTTCGTTCGGCGTTCAATCGTCCACAGCCCCCAATTCGGACCATCCGTTCGGACGGAACGTCCTCTTCCGGACCAAATCCGGGCCGTTGGGGCGGGTTCTGCGGCTGGGATTGGTCCGAACCGGAGTTCACCACGCGTTGGCATCCTGGGTGCAATCGAGGGTTCAGGCCGGCGAAGCTGCTGGCCAAAAACAAACCAACAAACCACCACAGCATGAACACCAGGAATCTCCTCTTCGCCGGGGCCGCGATGGCCGGCCTGGCCCTCCCCGTTTTTCTCCGCGCTGCCGAATCCGTCAGCGCGCTGACCATTCACACCGCCATCGAAGTCGAATTCCCAACCGAAAAAGGCAAAGTCTACCAGCTTCAGGGGTCCTCCAATCTCTTGGATTGGTCCTCCATCGGCGATTCGGTCTTCGGGTCGGGCCGACCGGTGAACCGGATTTTTTCCACCCGCAATGGGGATGAAGTCCTGTTCCAGAGCTACCGGCTCGACACCTCAGACGCGCCTGCCGGCGGATTCGCCCCGTGGAGCCTGGCGGGCCTCCAGATCCAACTCGACGACAAACCCGGTGCCGACCGGGTGAACTTCACCTCGGAAACCGAGGGTTCAGCGTCGGAAGGAGGGAGCGACGCCTTCACCTATGAATTCACCCGCGTGGATCTCAATACGGTCACCGCCGACCTCAAGCGCAGTGCCGACCGGCACGATCTGTTGACGCTGACCTTCACGGCGGCGGACCGCGGTACCTGGCTCCGGGAGGAATTCCGGAAGGGTAAGCTGAAGGACCGGGACCTAGGCGTGTTTGTCGTGGGTCAGCCCGTTGCCAATGGAACCAACTCGGTCCCGGTGGACCCGGCGGCTCCCTCCCCGGAGTCGATCGCAGGCAAGGTGTTTGTCTTCCAGGACGGAGCGCATCCCGACCGCCTGGAGTTCAAGACGGCGTCGGGCGGAGTGGAGACGGGCGATGATGTGAATGATGATGAACTGAATCTCTTCTCCTACACCTATGCCGTCACCGGCGATCAGGCCGCCCACCTGGTGGTCACCTTCAAGCCGGGCCGGTATGATGAATACGACCTCACGTTCGCTTCGGCCGCCCAGGGCAGCTTCGTCCGCCGCGAGTATCGTGATGGCCGGCTCAAGGACACCGATCGGGGATCCTTCAGCGAAGTGGTTTCGACGGGCGGCGGGAACGGATCGGGTGGAACGACGAATCCTCCGGCGGGAAGCGGTGAGAAGCCGGCCAGCACGCTCAACGGACTGACCTACACCGTCCGCGAGGGCGAACATGCAGACACCCTGGTCTTCAACTCCGAGACGACGGGCGTGGAAACGGGTGACGACGTGAGCGACGACGAAGCGAACACCTTCACCTACACCTACGTCTCCACCGGCGACACCACCGCCCAGGTGGTCCTGCGCTTCAAGGCGGACCGTTGGGACGAGTACGACCTGACCTTCACGGAAGGGAACTCCGGAACCTTCGTCCGCCGGGAATTCAAGAAGGGCGTCCTGGATGATACCGACACCGGCAGCTTCTCTGGTGCTGCCACGGTGAAGCCCTGATCCTTCGTCACCTCTCGAGTCCATTTCCCCTTCGGGTGAAGGGGATGCGGGTTCTGGCCAACCGTGTGGGCCAGGACCCGCATTGTTTTTCGGGCCTCACCCCACCCGGGGAAACACCTTGCGCGTGTCCTCCAGTTCGAGCTGGCCGCGGGTGACTCCGAGTTGGCGGCTGATCTTCAGCTCCTGCCAGAGGTCACGCCCGCTGATCTCGCCGCGCAGCAGGGCCCGGTAGCGGGTGATGGTCTGCTTCACTTCGTCCGGGCTCTCGTTGACGAATTCCACCCGGAAGGCGCGCAAGCCCAGTTGCAGAAAGCGCTCGGCAAACTCGGCGCCGGTCTGGGCCCGGGCATTGAACACGGTGTTGCGGCAACCGGCATCGGCCCGAAGTGGGTGCTCCTGGCCGACGCGATCCCGGAGTCGCACATCGTGCCGGTCGCAGGGCCGGCCGCAGTTGGTGTAGTCGGTGCCGTTGCTGAGAAAGGCGCAGAACACGCAGTGCTCCATGTGAAACATGGGCATGTGCTGGTGCAGGGTGAGTTCAAACCACGACGCCGGCACCGTCTTCAACAGGCTTTCCACCTGGGCGGCATTCAGGTCGTAACTGAGGGTCAGGCGCTCGAGCCCGTATCGTCGGAGGAAATACTCTGCGCTGAGCGGATTGGCGATGTTCAGGGAGAAGTCCCCGCGTCGGCGGCAGTCGGCGAAATATCGGAGGTGGTCGTAATTGCGGACGAGATACCCGTCGGCCTGGCTGGATCGCACCTGCTTGAGAATCCATTCCTCGCCCGGCTTGGTGATGCGCGGCGGCGCCACCCAGATCGAGGGTTCCGGAGTGCCCGGAGCGGACGCAACGCGGCAACCGCGGGCGGTGTGGAATTGGACCACGGCCTCCCGGTAGCGTTTGGGATCCTCGAAGTCGCAATAGACGGTGTGGATGTCGCACTCCAGCGCGGATTGGAGCTGATCCAGATTCCGGACCAGGATGATCAGTTCCGGGCTCTTGTCGGCCCCGGCAACACCCTCGGAATCCGGGATGGAAAGCGAGGGCGGGTTCGCATTCAGCGTCCACCGCGGCGGTCGGGACCGGAGCTGTTCCATCTGCTGGACGGCCTCCCGCCGGAGCCGGTTGAGTTCGCTGACGGGAAGCATGACCTGACCTTCCAGCCGGGATGACAGTTCCCCAAGTTGGAAGGACGTGCCTCCCATGCGTCCCAGTTGTTCCCGGAGGCGTTCGGGCGTCAGCGGTTGCCGTTCGGCTGGGGCCAGTGGCAGCGCGGATTGAACCTGGACCACATGGCCCAGGTCATCCCGCAGGAGGAGTGTCAGCGGCGTGCCCGCATGTCCGTGCACTTCTGCGTGCAGGGGGCGGGTGAACCGGGGCTGGTCGCCTTCGAAGGTCCGGCGCACATCCCGGTTCAGCACCGGATCATCGGTTTTCCACACGAGGTCTCCGGGCGCGATCCGGCCGAAATGGACCGCGCCATCGCCGAAGCTGATTTCCAGTTCCGGTGAACGGCTGGCCGGGGCGCCGAGGGATCGGACCTCGAAGACGCGTCCACCCTCCTCCTTCTGGTCGGGGCGCCCGGCGTCGAAGCCGACACCATCGCCGGGCTTCACCGTTCCGGCAGGACGGACTCGGACGCGGTCCCGCCCTACGGAGGTCACCTCGCCCACCAGCACCCCCCGCTTTTTCCCGAAGCGGGCGTGCGCGAGTTGCTGGTTGTTGATGCCGCGGAACCAGCCGGTGTAGAGGCCCCGCGAGAACGCCATCTCCAATTCGTAGCGCACCTCGGGTGCCGGCGGGAGCGGCGAAGAAGCCTCCGTCGAAGCGCGGGCCAGTTGGTCCAGCGCGCGACGGTAAACGCGGGTGATGCTGGCGACGTACTCCGGCGACTTCAGCCGTCCCTCGATCTTGAGCGACGAAACGCCGGCGGCAACGAGCTGAGGCAGGACTTCCAGCCCGGCCAGATCTTGGGGGGACAGCAGGTAGCGGCGATCCCCGAGATCCACCAGCTTGCCGTCCGAGACCAATTCGTAGGGAAGGCGGCAGGCCTGGGCGCATTCGCCACGGTTGGCGCTGCGGCCGCCCAGGGATTCGCTGGTGAGACATTGTCCCGAATAGGCGACGCACAGGGCT
>JBGAPN010000536.1:0-3318 GCA_044221235.1 Limisphaerales bacterium | reverse complement strand
CTGCTCGTTGACTCCGTAATTGCCGATCAACGGATAGGTCATGGTCACGATCTGCCCCTTATAGGAGGGATCCGTCAGAATCTCCTGGTACCCGGTCATCGACGTGTTGAAGCACACTTCGCCAACCGCCGTTTTGCGGGCGCCAAATGCCTTTCCTTCAAACACCGTGCCGTCTTCCAACGCGAGAATCGCCTTCATCATGACAAACTCCGCCGCACATCCAATTCCACGCGACGGCCCGCGGAGTGTGCTGGGATGGCCCCTGTAATCAACTGGAACCTCACTTATCGGACATCAGTCCCCGGACAATGAAGAGATCCGTCAGCACCCGCCAGTTGAAGTAAACATACCCCTTGCCGTCGGACGTGATGGCCACGGCCGGGCTTCCAAGGCTGCCCGAGAGGTCGGCGGGATGAATGACTTTGGCGGACTCAGGCTCCAATTCCTTCTTCGCCAGGTCGTATCGCTTGATCTGTACCGTCGATGAAGTGGCCTGGTCGGTTTGAACATGGACGTAGAGGAAATTGGAATCCGACGACCAGCCCGAGATCTTGCAGTCCTCGATTCCAGGCAGCTTCCATGAGGCTCCTCCATTGAGCGGATAGATTCGCCGCTCCGTGCCGACACCCCCGACGACAAACTTCCCGTCCGGTGAAAGGGGAACGCCAAAATAGGTGGGTGGCTTGACGCCCTGACTGGAACGCGTCACCTCGGTCAGCTCGTTGCTCTCTGTATCGAGCAGGAAGTACTGGACGCCATTGGTTCCCTCCCGACCGCTGAGAACCAGCCTCCGGTTGTCCGGCAGCCATGAAGCCGCCGTCACATCCAGATTGCTGATGGAGCGACTCTTTTCACTCCCCAGGGAATCCCGCTCGATGAACATCAGGTTCGTGATGGCCATCTTCCGGACGTCCTCCGGACCGGTGGGAAGCAGCACCAGTTCCGAAGGATCGTAGCGACTCGCGAAGACCCATCGGCCATCCGGTGAAAGGGCATGACCATATCCGGGCCCAAGCAGCACGGACGGCGTTCCATCGGCATGACTCAGATAGGTGGAGAAATTGGCGCCCGTTGATTCACCGAAAAAGATCAGCACGAATTTGGAGCCGTCCGCAGACACGTCACGGAGGAGGGACCGTCCCATGGTGGTCACATTCCGCTCGTAGTCTCCCGGGGGTTGTGCCGCGACAATTTCCTGCAACTCGAACAGACGGGTCATCAGGAGCTCCCCGGCCGGCGAAATGTCGTGAAGCGTCATGTTCACGGGCGCATTCAGGATCAGCCTCTCCCGTCCCTTGAGATCCACCGCCCTTAGCGTTTGGCTCTCACCCGCGTTGTAGGCGGTGAACCAGATTTCGGTACCCTTGGGATTCCACGCGAGCCCTTCCAGGTGATCGTAGACGGGGGTCAGCGTACGAACCTCGTCGTGGTTCGCGATGCAGACACTGCCCTGGCTGTCTGTGGCTACCGGATGGCTGGCAAAGGCGACCCATTCTCCGTTCGGGGAGACCCTCGGATGCCCAAAGAGTCCCCGGGTATCGGCCAGCGTCGCCCTTTGAGAGGAACTGGCGTTGTTTTCCTCCAACAGGCACCGCGCATTTCCATCCCATCGCACCACCGCCAGCCGTTTGCCGTCCGGGTACCAATCAGCCTCCTGGACATTGGTGGTCATGAGTTTCGGCGCCCCATTTCCATTCATGGCCATCTGCGCCAGCGTTCCCCGGCCGAAAAACCAGGAAGACGCCTTTCGATCCAGCAGAATGGCCAATTCCCCGGCCTTCGAGACGGAGAGCACGTCCGTCTTTGGGGGTTCCAACCGTCGGGCCTCGGGGTTTCCCGGCTGCGACACGAACACGTGAAGCGGGTTCATGTTCCAGCGCGCCCCGTACACCACCGTCTTGCCATCCGGGGCAAACCGCGCGTTCATCACCGTGCCCCGCTGGAAGGTGATCTGTTCATACTCGGGATGAACGACGCGTGCGGGAAGGATCGCCATGCGGATCACGGCAAGTGCGGCCAGGGACACGACAAAGGGAATGATCCATTTTTGGATTCGACCGGCCGGTTCCTGCCTGCGGCGTATTCCGGCTCCCGCTGCCAGACTCTCCAACGCAAAGGCCAGATCGCTGGCCGACTGGAATCGCTGCTCCGGACGCTTTTCAAGGCAGCGCCGAACGACCCGATCCAGTCCCTCCGGGAGATTGATGTTGTACTGCGCAGGGTCCTCCGGCTCTTCACGGAGCACCGCGCTCATCGTCTGGGAGCTGGTTCCCCGCCGGAAAGCACGCTGGCCGGTGAACATCTCGTAGAGCACCGCTCCCAGGGAAAAGATATCCGAACGGCTGTCCGCATCCTCTCCGGTCACCTGTTCCGGCGACATGTAGGCCGGAGTGCCCATGACCACGCCGGCCTCGGTCCGATCCTCCAGAACGGTCTTCGCATCCGGATCCACCGGAAGCACCTTGTGCACTCCTGATTTGGGGGTCCGCTTCGGCTCCTTCACCCCTTGCCAGAATTTTGCCAGACCGAAATCGAGGATCTTGACCCTTCCCTGATTTGTGATGAACAGGTTTTCGGGCTTGATGTCCCGGTGCACAAATCCCTGCGCATGGGCGGCCGCGAGGCCCGATGCAATCTGGAGTCCATACTCCAGCGCCCGGCGAATCGGAAGCGCACCGCCACGCAATTCCTCACGGAGCGTCTTTCCTTCGAGGAGTTCGGATACCAGGAACGGTGCACCCTTATGGGTCCCGCTATCGAACACCATCATCAGGTTCGGATGATTGAGGGCGGCCAGCGTCTTGGCCTCCTGGTCGAATCGGGACAATCGGTCCGGATCGGATGCGAAGTCCGCCGGAAGAACCTTGACCGCCACGGCTCGATTGAGCCGCCCATCATGGGCGCGAAAAACCTCGCCCATTCCGCCGGCGCCGATCCGATCGATCAACGTATAAGGGCCCAAGACATCCCCGGGTCTCAAACCCTCGGCCTTGGCGCTGTCAGTTCCCATCGGATCGTTTCACCTTCCCGGATCGCAATTGCCAGACGTCGGGTCCGGCCCTGTATTCGTTTCGACCGTCTTCAGTGATGTCAAAACACGGCCGCCTTTTTGGGAGGAGCCTCTTTCCTGACCGGACGGTCCTGACTCGGTGCGGGCCGAACCTCAGTTCCGGCTTTTGCGGCGACGCAGAAGGGTCAATCCCGCTACGGCACCCAAGACGGCTACGGCTCCAAGGGTACCGGATTCAGGAACGGGGGGGGGTTGGAATGGGGGAGAAATTCCCAGCCATCGCAGTTCCGACCATAATGGTCGAGAGA
>JBGAPN010000028.1:0-22591 GCA_044221235.1 Limisphaerales bacterium | reverse complement strand
GAGGGATTCCGGCAGGACGAAGTATCCGTACAGCCAGTTGGCGAAGGTCAGGCCGGCGCTGACCAGGAACGGCAGACGCAGACTGTACGCCCCGAGGAGCCCGCCGGTGGCCGGCCCGAGAATGAACCCCAGTCCGAAGGCGGCGCCCATCAACCCGAAATTCGCAGCCCGTTTCTCGGGCGGACTGACATCCGCAATGTACGCAGTGGCGGCCGTGATATTGGCCCCGGTGATCCCCGCAATGATCCGGCCGATGTAGAACAGTGTGAGATTCGGGGCGAAGGCGAGCAACAGGTAGTCCAGTCCGGATCCCAGCAGCGAACTCAGGATGACAGGGCGTCGTCCGAAGCAATCCGAAAGGCTGCCCAGTAGCGGTGAAAAGACGAACTGCATCAGGGCGTACAGCGACGCCAGCAGGCCGACCGTATGGGACGCCGCGACCAGGTTCCCTCCTTCCAGTTGTTCCACCAGCTTCGGAAGGATGGGAATGACCAGCCCGATGCCCAGGATGTCGAGCAGCAGCGTGATAAAGATAAAGCCGATCGCGGGCTGGCGTTCGCGTGCCATGGACGGCGAAGTCTGTGTCATTCCCTCCGCAACGGGAAGCCTGATGGCGTCGGCCGAATGGGGAATCCATGGAGGAGGGAGCCGAGGTTTACGCGAACTCAGGACGGGAATACTGTCGACCTGCGATGAATGAGGAACTGTGGCGCGTTCCGGTAGTGGACGGCAGCCGTCGTGGGGGCCCGCTGCCGCACACCATCGAGTCCGAAGCTGTTGGCGTGACATCCCGACGGATGAGCTCGGCGACAGAGATTCAATTCCAGCGCGCCATCGGCAGGCCGAGGGTCTGAATCCCATTGTCCGATGGAAGACCCTTCAGCGAGAACGCGACAAATGAAACAGCTTAATGTTTTGAAGGCCCGGTTTGGAAGAAACCTGGGGCGGCACGCAGGGCTGGAATGGGCGGAAGTCGAGGCACGGTTGGAGGCCAATCCCGGTGCGCTGCGTTCGATCGAGTGCGTGGAACAGACCGGCGGCGAACCGGATGTGGTAGGGAGGAATCCCAAGACGGGCGCACTCCAATTCGTGGATTGCTCCCCGGAGAGCCCGGTGGGACGCCGCAGCGTGTGTTACGACCGGGACGGATGGGAGTCACGCAAGGAGCATCGCCCCAAAACCACGGCCATGGATCTCGCGGACCAAATGGGCATCACGCTGTTGACGGAACCGGAATACGTTGCGCTTCAGAACCTGGGCGAATTCGACCTGAAGACCTCCAGCTGGATCGCCACTCCGGCCGACATTCGATCACGGGGTGGCGCCCTGTATGCAGAGCGCCGTTACGGTCGCGTCTTCATTGGCCACAATGGCGCGCAGTCGTATTACGCCGTCCGCGGATTCCGCGGATCGTTGTGGGTATAAAATCTCCGTCCCTCCAATGGTGAGGGGACGGATCATTGGAATCCCACGAACCGAGGAATCAGGTTCCGAGGTTCTCCAGCGCGGTAAGGACCAGCTTCTCCTTGGCCTGCCAGTCGACGAGGCGTTGCCGGTGTTCTTCCAGGACCTTGGCAGGCACCTTCTCGCAGAAGGACGGATTCGCCAGCTTGGTCTCCACCTTGACGATCTCGGCGCGAATTTTCTCCAGCTCCTTCGTCAGGCGGCTCCGTTCTGCGCCAAGATCCACCAGCCCTTCCAGCGGCAGGTACAGTTCTCCCAGGGCATTGTTGGCCATCGGCGTGCCCTTGGGCGGCGCGAAGGATCCGTCCAGGACGAGCTCCTCGGCGTTCAGCAGCAGCTGGAGCACCTCCGCCTCAGCCGGTGCGAGATCTCCCGCCGGACGCAGGATGAACTTCACCTTGCGGGCGGGATCAATTTTGCAGTCACGACGCAGTCCGCGGCCGAGCGACACCAGGTCGTATTTGGCCTGGGCCACGGCGTCGGCGGAGTCGTCGAGACCGAAATAGTCCTTCTCGTCATCGGAGAGCGGCTTGGGCCAGGGCGCGAACATGATGGTGCGTCCGCCCTGGTCCGGCGGCAGGTCCTGTGAGAAGCCCATGCCCTGCCAGAGCTCTTCGGTGATGAAGGGCAGGAACGGGTGAAACAGGCGCAGGAGCTGGCCGATCACGAAGTCGATGACGGCCAGTTTGTTGGCCTTTCGGGCCTCATCGCTGCCGTAAAATACCGCCTTGGATGCCTCGATGTACCAGTCGCAATACTCGCTCCAGAAAAAGCGGTAGAGGGTGGCGGTGGCGTCGCTGAACTTGTAGTCGGCGAAGGCCTGGGTGATCTCCCGGATCGCCTGGTCCAGCCGCAGCAGGATCCACTGGTCGTCGCTGGTGAGCAGGGACGGATTGATCTCGCCCTCGGAGGCGCCGCCCTGCATCTGGCGGAAACGGCAGGCGTTCCACAGCTTGTTGCAGAAATTGCGGCCGAGCTCCACGGACTGCTCGTCGAACAAGACGTCCATGCCCAGGGGGGCCGCCCGCATGACGCCGAAGCGCAAGGCGTCGGCGCCATACTTGGCGATGAGGTCGAGCGGGTCGGGCGAGTTGCCCAGCGACTTCGACATCTTCCGACCCTGTTTGTCGCGGATGATGCCGGTGAAATAGACGTTCCGGAAGGGCAGCTCGCCCATGTACTCGTAGCCCGCCATGATCATGCGGGCGACCCAGAAGAAGATGATGTCCGGACCGGTGACAAGGTCGGTCGTGGGGTAGAACGCCTTCAGCGTCGGGTTCTTCGCGTCGGTGTCCTTGTCGCCGGTCCAGCCCATGGTGGCGAAGGGCCAGAGCCAGGAGCTGAACCAGGTGTCGAGGACGTCGGGGTCTTGGACGAAGCCGAGTTCTTCAAGTTTTCCAGCTTCTCCGGGACTGTACGTGACCGCCTCAATGGATACTTCACCAGCTTCGGATTGAACCAGCCGCAACCATGTCAACTCACCGGCGACTCCCGAAAAGGAAGTCTCCCCGTTCAGCCCATAACTGCCGAGATCGAGCGCCTTTTCGATTCCTGCAAATGCAACGTGGGATCGGCTGAGCCTCCACACCGGAATCCGATGGCCCCACCACAATTGCCGGCTGATGCACCAGTCCTGGATGCCGGTCATCCAGTGGTCATAGACCTTGGACCAGCGATCCGGGAAGAACCGCATGGATTGGGGAGCGCACGCCCCTTCGTGTGCAGCGGCGGGCGCCTCGCCCGCCGCAACGGGGCGCGAAGGGTCCGTTCCCGCGCCGGTTGACTCCACACGCGCGGTGCCGACCGCGAGGCGCGGTCGGCGGCACCCGAGGCGGGTGCGCTCCCATCGCCACGCACGCACGCGCGGGACCCACGCTGGGATACTTGAGGAACCACTGTTCGCTGAGCCGCGGCTCGGTGGGCACGTCGGCCCGCTCGCTGAAGCCCACCTTGTTGACGTAGGGCTCTGCTTTTTCCAGTGCACCCGCCGCTTCGAGGAGTTCGGCCGCTTTTTTGCGCGCGACAAAGCGATCGATCCCACCCCGGCGAGGTCGGCTCCGGCCTCGGCGGTGAGTTACGTCCTTCCGGCGTTTCTGCACATCGATCACGGGGAGCTGATGCCGGAATCCGATCTAGTCCGCCTTGTCGTGTGCCGGGGTGACTTTGAGCACACCAGTGCCGAACTCGAAGTCCAAGATGCTCGTCGGCAATGATGGGAATGATCCCGCTGTTCCTTGGGCACGTCGAGCGGCAGCGCGCGGTACACGTGCTTGCCGATCAAGTGCTGGTAACGCGGGTCCTTGGGATTCACGGCCACCGCGGTATCGGCCGGGATGGTCTCGGGACGCGTGGTGGCGATGGTGAGGAAGGTGCCGGGATGCGAGGTCGGCTCCGGCCTCGGCGGTGAGTTTGCCGTCGGGCGTCAGCACGTCGATCACCGGCAGTTTGTGGCGGAGCCCGATCTCGTAGTCCGCCTTGTCGTGTGCCGGGGTGACCTTGAGCACACCGGTGCCGAACTCGAAGTCCACGTGCTCGTCGGCAATGATGGGGATCACTCTTGAGAAATCTGGGTCGTCCAGTGGGAGTGCACGAAGGACATGCTTCCCGATCAAATGCTTATAGCGCTCGTCCTTGGGGTTCACCGCCACGGCAGTGTCAGCGGGAATGGTTTCCGGTCGAGTGGTGGCAATCGTCAAGAATTGGCCCGTCCTACGAATTTCGGTTTCGGACGAGCCAAGGAATTGGCGTTCCCCCGGCGCAGACCGCTGAATCGGGAGGCATTTGACCTCCACCACCTCCACTTTGAAGTGATACATGAAGCCTTTCTGCTCCTTCATGATCACTTCCTCGTCGGACAGCGCGGTGAGCGACGCGGGGCACCAGTTCACCATGCGTTTGCCACGATAGATCAGGCCCTTTTTGTACAGGTCCACGAACACCTGCTGGACGCACCGGGAATACTCCGGGTCCATGGTGAAGCGGGTGCGGGTCCAGTCGCAGGAGGCGCCGAGCGCGCGGAGCTGCTGGAGGATGATCCCACCGTACTTCTCCTTCCATTCCCAGATTCGGGCCACCAACGCCTCGCGTCCGAGGTCGTCGCGATGCTTGATCTCGCCGGCCTTCTTGAGGGTCTTCTCGACAACGTTCTGGGTCGCGATGCCGGCGTGGTCGGTGCCTGGCGTACTGATGTCGAAGAACAACTGTTCGTGATTCAGTCCCAAGGCAGCCAGGAGGGTGGCGTGAAGGTCCTTGAACTGGATGGGTTGGTCCACGGCCTGGAGTCCTATGTCATCGGTGGCCCCGATGCGAACTCCGGGACGGATGCCGCCTCCCGCGAGGAACAGCGTGAAGCCGGCGGCATTGTGTTGCCGGCCCCCGCTCTCCTTGCATCATGGGCGTCCGGCCAAACTCGCTGCCGCAGATGACCAGGGTCTCGTCCAGAAGTCCGCGTTGCTTGAGGTCGGCCAGCAGCGCGGCGATCGGCTGATCTGTCCAACGGGCCCGCGGAACATGGTTTTTGGTCAATTCGGCGTGGGCGTCCTGTCCCAGCTATGTCGTACACCTGAACGAACCGGACACCCCGTTCCACCAGCCTTCGGGCCATCAGGCATTTTCGACCAAAACTCTGGGTACGCGTTTCCGGATGCTCCAAACCGTAGCTCCGGCGGAGGAATTCCGGCTCGCGTTCGACCTCCCCGACCTCGAGGGCGGCGGACTGCATGCGATAGGCGAGTTCGTAGCTGGCGATGCGGGCCTCCAAGTCGGTGAACCCGGGACGGGACTCGCGGTGGCGAAGATTGAGTTCACGGATCAGGTCCAGCGAGGCGCGCTGTCCACGGGCAAAATCGGGCGGGGGCAGGAGGTCGAGGACCGGTGTTCCGACGTCGCGAAGCCGCGTGGGTTGAAAGGCAGCGGGGAGGAACCCGTTGGAATAGTTGACTGCACCTCCCAACGGGCCGGCATCAAAGAGCATCACGTAGCCCGGCAGGTCCTGGTTTTCCGTCCCCAAGCCGTAGGTGATCCATGACCCGAGGCTGGCTTTTCCGGGTCGAATGTCTCCGGTGTGGAACTGATAGCTGGCAGGGGCGTGGTTGTTGGAGTCGGCCTGGACCGAATGCAGGAAGCAATGGTCGTCCACGTGCCGAGCCACCTGGGGAAAGAGTTCACTGACCCACATGCCGGATTCCCCGTATTGACGGAACGAGAACGGGCTGGCCATCAGCTCATCCTTGCAGCCATGAAACACATTGGCGAACCGGGTGGCTTCGACCGCCTTGCGGATGGAGTCCGGTACCGGCTTGCCATTGAGCTTTTGGAGGGCGGGCTTGTAGTCAAAGGTATCGACCGGCGAAGGGCCTCCGACCAGGAACAGGAAGATGACCGACCGCGCCCGGGCCGGGAACCTCGGGGCGCGGGGTGAAAACGGGTTCAGCGGATCCAGGACGACCGGTGGCGTGGCGCCGTGGGTCTGGAGAAGAGGCAGCGCTGCGAGCGCCAGGGACCCGAACCCGGTTCCCATCCGGCCGAGGAACTCCCGGCGCGAACAGGAACAGGGCGTGGCGAACATGTCGGAAACATGAACCCGTTTGTCTTGAAAGAAAAATACCGAGTTCGTTGGCGAATCCGGCAGCGGGTGATGTGGACCGGCGACTTACGCCACTTTGGCTTTCAGCCGGATCCCTCCCAGCGGGGCTCGCTTCAACTTGCCAAGGATTGCAGCGGCATGTTCGGCGGAAACGTCCACAAAGGTATGCCGTTCGCGGATGTCCACACGACCGATGACCTCGGCCGGCAGCCCGGTCTCGCCCTGGATGCACTGGACCACCTGTTCGCGGGTCACGCCATTCGACTCGCCGGCGCTGAGCCAGAGTCGGGTTCGCTCCACGGTGTCCTGTTTTTCGGGGCGCGGGCGTTGAGTCCCGGGCAGGAACGGTTTGACCGCCGGACCCCGGGCCGGTTCCTCCCGCTTGGGAGGCTTGGGCTTGGCGACCGGGGCTGGAGCTGCTGCTGGAGGAGGAGGGGGAGGAGCGGGCGCCTGCGGCTCGGGGGGGGGCGGCGGAGTCTCCGGCGTTGCGACCACCATCGGGGCCGGCGCCGATTCCACCGGCTTGGCCTCCGAATGCGAAACCTCGGACAGGGACGGAGTCGGAGGCTCCGAAGCAGCAGGAGCAACAGGAACGGCGGGAGGAAGCGGTGCCTTGTCTGCCCGCTGGGTCGGTTGCCGCTTGGGTCCGTCTGCCTGACTCTTGGGCCGTGCTTCGTGGCCCGGCTTGGCCGGCGGACGTTCCAGATTTGAGGGAGGCTTTTGCGGGGATTGCGGGGGTCGGGACCGGGATTCTGCCGGGGCTGCATCGCCGGACCCACGGGCGAGTTGGTGGAACAGCGCGTTGAGAAGGTCCAACGAATCGACGCCTTCCTCCAGCAGGGCCTCGATGAGATGGTCGTAGTGACGGTGCTGTCCTTCGGACAGCGTGGCACGGACCCGGTGGACCAGTTGGTTCAGGCGCGCCTCCTCGATCTCGCCGTGGGAGGGAACCTGGCCGCGGCGCATGCGTTGGCGGGTGAAGCGCTCGATCCCGCGGATGGCGAACACCTCACGGCCCGAGACGAATGAAATCGCCAGCCCGCTGCGCCCGGCGCGTCCCGTGCGACCGATGCGGTGGACGTAATCCTCGGCGTCGTAGGGCAGGTCGTAGTTGAACACCACCTCGATCGCCTCCACGTCGATTCCGCGTGCCGCCACATCGGTGGCCACCAGAAATTCCAGTCCGCCCTTGCGGAAGCGTCCCATCACGCGGTCACGTGCGCCCTGGGCCATGCCGCCATGAATGGCATCCGCCGAATAGCCCGCGGCGTTCAGATGCTCGGTCAGTTCGTCCACCATCCGCTGGGTGTTGCAGAAGATGATGCCCAGCTTCACCTCGTGCAGTTCGATCAGGCGGGTGAGCGCCTCCATTTTCCAACGCCGGTCGACCTCGAAGTACACCTGTTCCACGGTCGGAACCGTCAGCGCCTTGGCCTCGATCTGGACGCGCTTGGGACTTCGCGTATGCCGTCGGATCAGTTCCTCGATCGGGCGGGGAATGGTGGCGGAAAACAGGACGGTCTGCCGTTCCGAGGGGGATTTCTGGAGAATGAACTCGATGTCATCCCGAAAGCCCATGTCGAGCATCTCGTCGGCCTCGTCGAGGATGACCGTCCGGATGGTGTCAAGCCGCAGCGTGCCGCGGTTCATGTGGTCCATGATTCGCCCCGGCGTGCCGATCACCACCTGCGCCCCGGCACGCAGACCGGCGAATTGCCGTTCGTAACTCTGCCCGCCGTAGATGGGCAGGGCACGGATTCCGCGTTTGAAAAAGGCCAGCTTGTGGACTTCCTCGCTCACCTGGATGGCCAGTTCCCGGGTGGGACAGAGGATCAGCACCTGGACCCCCCGGACATTGGGATCCAGCCGTTCGATGGCCGGGATCGCAAACGCGGCCGTCTTGCCGGAGCCGGTCTGCGACTGGCCAACGACATCCTCTCCCTGGAGGAGGATGGGAATCGCCTCGGCCTGGATGGGTGCGGCCTGTTCGAAACCCAGGCGGGCGATGGCCTTGAGGAGATCCTGGGAAAGGCCGAGTTCAGAAAACAGACGCGCAGTCATTTGCAGAGGGTCAGGGTATCCGAAGGATCCCCGCCCGCGAGGCTCAATTCCAAAAATTGGAATGGGGCGCCCGTTGCGCGGCGCCCCGTGTCGCTCCGGTCCCGTTCCCGGGACGGACGGTCATGCCTTGGTGTAAACTTCGGCCCCCTTTTCGACGAATTCCCGGCTCTTGGCCTCCATGCCGCGCTGGAGGGCCTCGGACTCAGTGACGCCCTGCTCAGCCGCGTACTTGCGGACATCCTCGGTGATTTTCATCGAGCAGAAGTGGGGGCCGCACATGGAGCAGAAATGGGCGCTCTTCGCGCCGTCCTGCGGCAGCGTCTCGTCGTGGAATTCGCGGGCGGTCAACGGATCCAGGCTCAGATTGAACTGATCCTCCCAGCGGAACTCGAAGCGAGCCTTGCTCAACGCGTTGTCGCGATATTGGGCGCCGGGATGGCCCTTCGCCAGGTCGGCGGCATGGGCGGCGATCTTGTAGGCGATCACGCCGTCCTTGACGTCCTTCTTGTTGGGCAGGCCCAGGTGCTCCTTGGGCGTGACGTAGCACAGCATGGCGCACCCAAACCAGCCGATCATTGCGGCGCCGATGCCGCTGGTGAGGTGATCGTAGCCTGGCGCGATGTCGGTGGTCAGGGGCCCGAGCGTGTAGAAAGGTGCCTCGTGACACCATTCCATCTGCTTGGCCATGTTCTCCTCGATCATGTGCATGGGCACGTGGCCGGGACCTTCGTTCATGACCTGGACTCCGAACTTCCAGGCCCGTTCGGTCAGCTCTCCCTGGGTCTTCAGTTCGGCAAATTGCGCCTCGTCGTTGGCGTCCGCAATGGAGCCCGGACGCAGTCCGTCGCCGATGCTGAAACTGACGTCATAGGCCGCCATGATTTCGCAGATCTCGTCCCAGTGGGTGTACAGGAAGCTCTCCCGGTGGTGGGCCAGACACCACTTGGCCATGATGCTGCCGCCGCGGGATACAATGCCGGTCATCCGGGAGGCCGTGAGCGGAATGAAGCGGAGGAGCACCCCGGCGTGAATGGTAAAATAATCGACCCCTTGCTCGGCTTGTTCGATCAGCGTGTCGCGGAACATCTCCCAGGTCAGTTCCTCCGCCTTGCCGCCCACCTTCTCGAGGGCCTGATAAATCGGGACGGTTCCGATGGGGACGGGTGAGTTGCGCAGGATCCATTCCCGGGTGGCGTGGATATTCTTCCCGGTCGAGAGATCCATGACGGTGTCGGCTCCCCATTTGGTCGCCCAGCGCATCTTCTCGACCTCCTCCTCGATGCTGGAGGCCACGGCGCTGTTGCCGATGTTGGCGTTGATCTTCACCAGGAAGTTCCGGCCGATGATCATCGGTTCGGATTCCGGGTGATTGATGTTGGCCGGAATGATGGCGCGGCCGGCCGCGACTTCGGAACGCACGAATTCCGGGGTGATTTCCGCCGGAATGCGTTGCGGGAATCGGCGAAATACACCCGGAGTGGTGCTGTGTCCCGGATCAAGATTCGAAAGCTGGCCGCTGCCCGCGTGCTGCTTGTTCAGGTCGTTGCGACGGATGTCGCGGGCCAGGTCCCCGAGCCGGTGTTCTCGCGGATGGCAATGTATTCCATCTCCGGGGTGACGATGCCCTGCCGGGCGTACCAGAGTTGGCTCACGGGATGGCCTGCGGAGGCCCGCAGCGGACGCCGTCGCTGGCCCTTGAGGCCCGGGAATTCGATCAGGCGGTTGCGTTCGGCCTGACTGGCGTATTCGGCATGCTGTCGGGACAGGTAGCCATTGTCCTGCGGCTTGACCTCGCGCCCCTCGTACTCGGTGACATCCCCGCGGCGCAGAATCCATTCGCGCCTCAGGGGAGGCAGTCCCTCCTCGACGGTGCCCTTGAATTCCGGATCGCCCCAGGGGCCCGAGCAATCGTACACCCGCACTGGCGCATTGGGTTCCGTTGTGCCGTTGAAACCCTTCGTCGGTGACAGCGCGATTTCCCGCATCGGGACCCGCAGGTCCGGATGCTGATTCCCGGCGAGATAAACGCGGCGTGAATTGGGCAGCGGCTGGGAACTATGGGGTTCGAACGAGGACTTGGGATCGGCAATCATGGGAAAGGAGGTCGGGACGCACAACTCAATCAGGCACGATGCCGCCCGGCTCCGGAGGGGGCACTGTAGGCACTGGGCTGGGCGTCCATGTTTTTGTAAGGCGCCCCGGAGACCGGTGAGGAACTCCCTTCGCCGGCATGACCCGGGGCAGGTTCGACGGGTCTCGCACTATGGAGCGACTCTCAGCCGTGATTCAACGGCTCCCCGGTGAGCCGATCATGCGGTCGAAAGGGCCGGTGGCAAGCGGGAAGGGGGCGGTAAATCCCGGCGCATACCTTGCGAGTCCTGCCAGCTCCCCAGGATTGGCAGGTCATGAAACTGAAACGGCGGCCATCCGGCCGCCGTTCCCGTCATTTCTTCAGGCTGGCGATGGCCGCCTGCATTTCATCGAGATGCACCTGGGCGTCTCGATGGTCTGTTACGTGGAGGATCTTCCCGTCCTTGCTGATCAGGAAGCTGACCCGACGGGACATCGGCTTGCCTTCCATGGCGACGGCAAATGCCTCCGTCAGTTTGCCGTCGACGTCCACCAGCAACGGGAAATTAATCTTAAACTTGGCGCGGAATTTTTTGTGGCTTTCCGCGTCGTCGCGGCTGACGCCCACCACGGTGACCCCCTCTTTTTTGAGATCACCCATGCGGTCCCGAAGTCCGCATGCCTCCTTGGTGCATCCCGGGGTATCATCCTTGGGATAGAAATAGAGGAGCACGACCTCGGTCTTCAATGCATCGGCAAGGGCCCAGGTATTTCCGTCCTGGTCCAGTGCCGAAACCAACGGGGCCTTGTCGCCGGCCTTGGGCGTTTGGGCTGCGTAACTGGCAAGTCCAGTGGAATACGCCAGGATCGCCAGAAGCACAAAGAGGGGTTTCATGACACCGCCAGTTTGAACGGGGCCTTCGACCGAGTCAAAACTGCGTTGGTCGGACCGGATCCCCAAACCGGCTCCTACCGGCCGGGATCAGCGGTGGGTCCAGCGTCGGTCCGCCAGTGCCGGGAAGTCGCGGCGCCAGGTTGCCACGGCCGCCGGATCGGCCGATGCCAGCAACACCCCTTCGGATTCCCCGGCGTCAGCGATCGCGATGCCGTGCGGATTCACCACGCTGCTCCGGCCGCTGTACTGTCCGATGGGATCCACTCCCACCCTATTGACTCCCACCACGTAGGATTGGTTCTCGATGGCCCGCGCCTGCAACAACGTCATCCAGTGCGCTGCGCGTCGGGATGGCCACAGCGCGATGACGGCGAACAAGGTCGCCCCCTGGTCCACGGCGATCCGGAACTCCTCGGGAAACCGAAGGTCATAGCAGATCAGCGGTGCAATTCGGAAACCGCCCCAATCGAAGGTGACGACGGCGCCGCCGCCGCCGTGATGCTCTGCCTCGTTGCACAGGCCGAAGGGGTGGATTTTGGCGTAACGCACCAGCAACGTTCCGTCGGGACCGAACGCCACGGCCTCGTTGCGGATCCGGCCGCTTCCCGTCCCGACAACGCCGCCCAGGACCGCACAGTTCAGGGAGCGGGCAAGCCCTTTGAGGAACTCCTCCGCCTGCGGGGGTGTCCCGGGAGCGGTCACGGCCGCGTTGAAACTGAATCCGGTGGAAAACATCTCCGGCAGGACCACCAGGGACCCCGGAGGCACCGGGCGCGCCGCGAGCAGCTGCTGAACCCGGTCGAAGTTGGCGGTGGGATTCTCCCAAACGAGGTCGAGCTGGACCGTGGCGATGGTCATGACGGTGACGCTAACTTCCAGGGGGAGTGGACGGAAGCGGCAAGGTGGGAGGAACGGGAGACGTCACGGTCGATTGGGATTCCCCACTCATCCAACGGCGGACGTTTCCGCTGACGACCTTTCGGTTGAGCTCCAGCAGAATGGCGGCAATCAGAGCGGACGGCACGCAGAACATGAGCCAGCGGGGCACAAACAGCAGGCCGAGGCAGAGTGCAAAGGCAAGGACCGGGCTGCGTGACCGCAGTCCGAACCGCGCCGACATCCATGCAAGTGCCACAAAATCCAGGATCAGAGTGATCAATTCGTAGGTGGTGAACATGAGGAGGATCAGGAGCGGACTCGCCTTTCCCAATCCAAAGAAATTGCCCCATTGATTTGTCGTGCTGGGGGTCCCGTTTTGGGTCAGCTCGATCGCCAGCTTGAGTAGGGGAAAGGCGACGTTGATTGCGAACAGGATGATCAGGGGTCTTTGCACCATCGACGTGCGCCGGCCCAGGGCCCCCAAGCACCTGGGTTTCTGTCAGGGAGTGGTCAGGAGAATTCGCCCCGCGCCGTCCTTGAGTTCGTGAAACGCGTGGGTGCATTTCCACGCGAAGAGACACTTCAGAAGGAAGTAAGCCGGGGTAAAAGGCCACGGTCCATAAAAGGGAATCGGGAATCCTGCCATGTCCCAACTCCATAGGGACAGAGCGGCAACCACGGTAAAGAACACCAAGGACCAGGTGATGGCTGCTTCCTTCCGGGTCGGGCCGTAGAGGGCGGCGATGGGATTGTCTGTTCCCAGGTAGGACACCGTGCGTCGGCCCTGGGCGATCAGGTCGGATGCGGACCCTTCCCGGCGCCAGAGGCGAAGGGATCGCCTTGCGGCAAACCCCAGAAAACACCAGCCAATGAAGTGGCTTCCCGCCAGGGAAACCCAGAATCCCATCCGGTCGAGCTGATAGGCATTTTCGCGGGCGGCTTTAAGGGCGGAAACCGGGGAGGCATGGAACAGATTCTGGCTGGTTTCGGGCAGGGACCATTGCCGGCTGATTTCCTCGCCGACCGGGAGGGCCACCCCCAGCAGGGTGCCCCACGCCAAGGAAGCAAACAGGGCCCTGGACGCGTCCGAAGTTCGGGCGGACATGGCGAGGCCCAGCGCCAGGTAGACCCACGCCAGATTCAGGAGCGCCAGGGAAGTCCGGGCGAATTCCCCTCCTGTGATTCCGCCCAAAACAAAGGCGATCGCCATCAGGGGGAACACGGACAGCACAGCCCCGAGGGCACCGATCCCAGCGGCCATGAACTTACCCAGAACCACGTCCATTGCCCGCAGGTCGGTCAGAAACAGGAGCCCCAGGGTCCCGTTGCGTTGTTCCGAACTCAAGGTATCGCAGGTGGAAAGGACCGAAGCGGAGGCCAGGATCAAGGCGGTCATCCCCACCAGGAAGCCGAAGAGGGGGCCTCCGGAGACCTGGGATCCCGGAAGGGAGGCCGACAGGAGAATGGTGCCCACGGCGACGCTTCCGGCAATGGCCGCGGCCAACCGGATCCAGCGTGTGGAGGCTTGGCGGGCGGCAACCTGCAATTCGCGGAGAGCCACCGGGGGGGCGGTCACGACGACGCAGTCTATCCGGCTTCCGATTGCGAATGCACGTCCGGACCCCAAAAAATCTTGAAAATGGCCCGCTCCAATAAGCGATTGGAGGAGCGAAGATTGGGACGATTCCTGAATTGATTCCGTTGCAAAGTCCGTTTGAAACCGGTTGAGAGCTTGACCCAGGAATGAAAAGCCGCATACGGTCTCGATTGTTGCCCCGGGCAACGTCCCAAACACCATGGTCTCCATTCTCCAACGTGCGCCTTTTTACGGGATCGCACTGGTTTGCTTGGCTCAGCCGTTGAGCGCCAGTTTGGTGGGGCTCTCGCAGACCCGCACGTTGGACACGACGTCGAAGGCCAAGATTGGAACGTCCACGACGTCCGATGCCGACAGCGCTGCGGCGCCTGATTTTTCCCTGTTTGACAGCCAAATTGACAGTTCTTCCCTCTTGGTTTCAGGAGTGACGGTGATGTTGGGTTCTGGAACGGCGAGCCAGAAATCGTCGCTCGGTCCCAACGTGATCTCGGTCTATGGCGAGGCGGTGACCAGCGTCACGGCGGTCTCCGGCGCCAGCAGTTTGGCGGGGGGAACGGCGAAGTCCTATTTTCAGTATGAGTTTGAGGTCCTGAACACTCACTCCTACTCGTTTTCGGGTACCTTGGATACGCAGGGCATCGTCACCAGTGGAGCAACCCTGCCGACGTTGGATAACTCGATTGTCCTGGAAAATCTGACGACCTCGACGGTTTTGTTCGATGCGCTGACCAACGACGAGTCCTTCCTGACGTCAGGGTTCCTGACCCCGGGGACCTACCGGCTGACGGCTGTGGCCACGGTCGATTCGGAAGTCCTGGCTCTTCGCACCGGCACGCGCACCGCGGCTGGGAACAGCACGTTCGACTTTGTGCTTCGCGCCCAAAACCTGCCAGAGTCTGGAACCGGTTCTTCCGTGTTTTTTCTGGGAGCCTTGGGTGGTTTGACGGTGCTGGCCCGCCGGCGTCGTTCGGCGTCCCACGCCTGAGTGGAGATCGACCCCACGGGTCGATGCGTTTCCGGGCGGACTCGGACCCGAATTTGGGCGAGCCATCCCCCCCGTCGCGAAGCCTGTTGATTGACACGCCTTCGGTCCACCTCATAGTTCCCAAGTCATGAGCGCTCCAGCTGTCGCAACCGCCAATCCCACCGCCTCCACTTCGCCGGTCGTCACCCTCACTGACGCGGCGGTTCGTCACATTTCGGGGATGCTTTCGGGTGACAAGGAAAACGAGGGCAAACGGTTGCGGGTTTTCGTGGAAGCGGGCGGTTGTTCCGGCCTCCAGTACGGGATGGTGTTTGACGAGAAGCGGGACGATGACGTGGCCATCGATTATCCCGGAGTGGGTGTGGTGGTGGATCCCTTCAGCGCGGAATACATCCGGGGTGCGGTCATTGATTTCAGCGACGAGCTTTCTGGGGGTGGATTCAAGATCAACAACCCAAATGCCCAGAGCAGCTGCGGGTGTGGCAAGTCCTTTCACGCCTGATAGCGGGTCCGGGATTCGGCCGATGTGGCAGCTGCTTCGTGAATTGTGGTCGTTTCTCCGTGAGGAGAAGAAGTGGTGGCTGATTCCGCTGGTGGGGGTTCTTCTGCTGCTGGCCCTGCTGGTGCTCTTCAGTGCGAATCCGGCTCTGGCACCGTTCATGTATCCCTTTATCTGAGTTTTCCGAACCGACTCTGGATCCCGAGCGGTTCGGATTCTCATTCATTGATTTTGGCCCTCGGGAGGCACCAGACTTTTGGCCTTGCCCATGTCTGATTCCACTCCGTCCCTCCCGTTGCGCCGCTTTGTAACCGACGCGGAGAGGTTGGTTGAACCGACGCCCTTCACGCTGAATGAATGGCTCAGCCGTCCGGATGTGGTTCCCTGCAACGAACTCCTTCTGGTTCGGGCCACCATGGAGCCGGGGAACAGTCATCCCTTTCATCACCATCCCACGCGCGAGGAAATCATCTACATCCTGAGCGGACGTGCGGAACAATGGTGCGGCCAGGAGTGGCGGATACTGTCCCCAGGGGAGATGGTTCTGATTCCCAAGGGCGAGGTGCATGGCACATATAATCCATTTGAGGAGCCCCTGGTCTTTCTGGCCATCCTCAGTCCGGCCCATGCGGCGGATCCAGCGACGGTCGACGTTTCGACCGAAGAACCGTGGGTGAGCCTGAGAAATGGTAAGTCGTTGAGCCGCAAATTACCGTAATCCGCGGTCCTCCGCCCTTTGAGGACGCTTGCAAGGGGCGGCCAGCGTCGGACGGGATCCCTACAATTCCGTAGAGACATTTGTTTCCCGTTCCAATACGCTGCGCTCGATTCATCTCCGCGGGGAAGACCTTGCGTCACCCCGTTTACCTAAACGCATGAAAGCTCCCGCCGTCTCCAAGCGCTCCGGCATTCTCGCCGGTGGCAACTGGATTGTGGATCAGGTCAAGATCATCGACACCTATCCTCAGCTTGAACAACTCGCGAACATCAAGTCCCAGCAACTGGGAACGGGCGGCTCGCCCTACAATGTGCTGTTGGATTTGGCCAAGATGGGAGTCGAGTTCCCGCTGGCGGGTGCAGGATTGGTCGGGAAGGATACCTATGGCGCGTCCATCCTCGCGGATTGCGAAAAATTCAAGGTCGACACGAAGTACCTGAAGACGACGGCCGACGCGCCGACCAGCTACACGGACGTGATGACCGTCCAGTCCACCGGCAAGCGGACCTTCTTCCATCACCGGGGAGCCAATGCGCTTTGGGACGCCAAGGACCTCGATTTCAACAAGATCAAGGCGCGTATTTTCCATCTCGGTTACCTCCTGTTGCTCGACAAGCTGGACGCGGTGAGCAAGGACGGGATCACGCCAGCCTCGAAATTGTTGCAGGCGGCCCAGGCGGCGGGAGTCAAGACGTGCGTCGACCTGGTCAGCGAGGCCAGTGACCGATTCAAAGCCGTCGCGGTTCCGGCTCTGAAGTTCTGCGACTACGCCATCATGAACGAATATGAGGCCGGGCAGGTCGCGGGCTTCAAGATTCGCAAGGAGGGTCAGTTGGACACCGTTTCCTTGAGGCATGCGGCGGGTGCCATCCTCCAGTTCGGGGTCAAGGAACTCATCGTCATCCATTTCCCGGAGGGATGTTTTGCGCGGACCCGCGATGGCAAGGATCACTGGCAGCCGTCGCTCAAGGTTCCCGACAAGCACATCGCGGGTACGACCGGTGCGGGCGATGCTTTCTGTGCGGGCGTCCTGCTGGGCCTGCACGAGGGGTGGGAATTGCAGCGCAGCCTGCTGACAGGTGTCTGCGCGGCCGCCGCCTGCCTGAGCGATCCGACCTGCACCGGGGGTATGAAGCCGCTGGCCCAGGTTGAGGCGTTGAAAAAGAAGTACGGCGTCCGGCCTCCGCTGGAACCCGAGGAAGACTTCTGACCGCACTGCAGCTGCTACAATCCGGTCGGCGGGTAATCCACCTTCACGCGGTAGAAACGCTTGGTGTCCCCGGAAGGGTCTTCGACCGATGGACGGGCGTCGGTGGGGCGAACCAGGTTGGTCAACGTCTGCCAGTTCGGCGGGAACACCGTGGTGAACTGGACCGTGTTGGTGCCATTCGGAAGTCCGTTCCAGGAGATCTGCCGCGTTCCGCTGGGGAGATTGGTTACGGCAACTCCCAAGGTGGTGACGTCGACATAGAGAAAGTCCTGGGGCCGGACCTCGAATTCGCCCAACTGATTGGTGGCGAGCATCAGGATGGGGACCGACGGCAGGATGTTGTCGTCGAGTGAGACCACCACGTTGGTGAGCGGTTGATTGCTGTCCCGGGTTAAAACAAAGGAATCGAGGAGTTTGAGGGTGTTCGTGCCGGAGGCGAGCCGGGCGAACACGGTAAAGCCCCCGCTGTTCAGGGGGTTGTTCAAGCTGCTGCGGTTGTCCTTGAGATTGATGAAGAACTGACTGGTGGCCGAATTGGGATCCGACGTCTTGGCCATGGCCAGGGTTCCCAAGGTGTTTCCCAGGGAAGGCCCCACACCGTACTCGTTGGTGATGGCAGGGTGAGTCTCAATGTAAGCCAACTTGGGATTCGCCCCGTTCCGGTTCAGCATCTTGAATCCCCCACCTTGGATCACAAAGCGGGGCTCAACCCGGTGGAAAATGCACCCGTCGTACGCGTTCTCGCGGACATAGCGCAGGAAGTTCGCCGAGGTAATGGGCTTTTCCTGGTCGTAGAGCTCGAATTCCAAATCGCCCAGCGCGGTCCGGAACTGAACGAGCGTTCCGGCCCAGAGAGGAGAGGTCATCAAGACCGCGATGGAGTACCGAATCCAGAATTTCATCCGACCCGGAAACTGCCGGCATCAGGACCTCTGTTCAAGGGGGACTCTAAACCGTCGGCTGGTCGCGGACAGACGGTAGGTCTGGTCCGGAGCCCGTTCCTCCCGTTGGAAACGTCCGCCGGCGCATTCCACCAGCAATCCTCCTGCGGCGATATCCCAGAGCCGGATGCCATGCTCCAGATAGGCGTCGAATCGGCCATCCGCCACGTAGGCCAGCGCCAGGGCGGCCGACCCCATCATCCGCAGCTTGCGGACCTGGGAGGAAAGCGTGCGGACGTCGTCGATCATCGCTTCGATGCTGCCGGCTCTTCCAGAAAACCCGATGCTGACAATGGCCTGGGCGGTGGGCCGGTTGCTCACCCGGATGGGGCGGCCGTTCAACCGCGCCGCCTGCCCCCGGATGGCCGTCCACCGTTCGCCAACGAAGGGGTCCAAAACGACTCCGACCACCGACGCAAATCCGTCCGGATACCCGGCGGTGCGGGCGGTCTCCTTCACCTGGAGGGCAATGCTGACGGCGGCGTGGGGAATCCGGTGGGCGAAGTTTACCGTGCCATCGATGGGATCCACCACCCAGCGGGCTCCTGCCTGGTTGACGGCACTGTCGGAACCTTCCTCACCGAGAACGGGAATCTCCGGAAAACATCGGGAGAGGATGCGGGTGATGATCCGCTGGCATCGGACGTCGAGCTCGAGCTTGATGTCGTGGCGGGAAGACTCATTGACCCGTTTGGTGCGGAGGCGCTGCTCGCGCATCAGTTTTCCGGCCGCTTCCGCCGCCTCAATGGCGGCTTCCAACGCGGTTTTCAGGCTTTTGGCTGTCATTTCAGATTCAGGGCAGGACTTCCCGGCGTTCCTGGAGCTTTTCATCCAGCCGGGACTGTTTATCGCGGAGCAGATGGGCGTCGGCGGCCCGGACGGCCTCGTACAAATCCTCCGCTTCCTGGAGCCGGGGCACGCTGATGTAATCCGCTCCTGCCGCCCGGAGGACCGGGACATCGGAAAGCACTTCCGCCGGGGCGATGATCTTGGCGGTGGGATTGATCTCCCGAAGGGTGCGGACCAGACGCACGTTGGTGGTTCCCTTCAGGAGGGAGTCGGGAACCGTGCACACCAGGACTTCGGCATCGCCGATTCCGGCGTGGAGAAGGGTGTCGCGCTGACCCAGATCCCCGTACAGAACCTTGATGTTTCTCCGCTTCAGCTCGGCGTGAACCAGGGGATTGAAGTCGACCACGGCTACGTCCCCCAGAAGATCCGGAGCCGATCGCTCCATCTCCGAAACCAGCGAACTGGCCGTCCGGAAAAACCCAAGGATCAGGATCCGGGCACCCCCGTGGGAATGGCCGCCTCCACCTGCAGATTTGCCGTGAATCTCCGACTGACCGGCATCGAGATCCTGCAGCCCGAATCGTTTAAGCCAGGGAATCAGCCACCGCACGATCCCGTCCGACCGGGTCATGGTCGAGGTGGAGAAGACGGCCAGCACCACGAAGGCAAAAAAGAACGCGTTGCCATTGCCTGCCTGGATGTGTTTGGAGCTCACCCCGAGCTGGATCAGTACCAACGAAAATTCGCTCAGCTGGCACAGGTTGATGGCCGGGAGCAGTGAATGCCGGAGGCCGGAGCGAAGGAGGTAAAGCGGGGGAAACAGGGTCATGACCCGGCTGGCCACCACGAATGCCACAATCCCCATCGAGGTCACGCAGGTGGACGCCGACGGGAAGGCGTTTCCCAAGCCCAAGCCTACGAAATAAAGGGTGAGGAAGAAATCCCGCAGGCTGGTGATCTTGGCGGTAACGTCGAGCGCGTACGGGTAGGTGGAAATCGCAACCCCGGCGATGAGGGCTCCCATTTCCCGGGACAGTTTGAGGTTGTGACCCAGTTCTCCCATCAGGAAGCACCAGGCCAGGGCACCCACCATCACCAGTTCCGGCAATCGGGCGACATGTCGAAAAAGCGGGGGCAGGGCGAACCGGGACAGCAATAAGGCCGTCAGCACCAGAACACCGGCCCGAAGGATGGACTGGACGATGGCCGAGATCTGAAGTGAATCCAGGCTGGGTTGGATGGCCAGGAACAGGATCACGGCCAGGTCCTGGAGCACCAGGACTCCCAACGTCATCCGGCCCGCCGTGGTGTCCAGCTCCCGCTTGTCATAGAGGATCTTGACCACGATCACCGTGCTGCTCAGGGCGCCGGCAACGCCGAAATACAGGGCGTCCCACCCCTTCCCGCCGCCCAATGCCATGCCGGCCGCCTTGCCGATCAGAATACCCAGGGCGGTTCCCCCAAGAATCTGAACGGCGGCGGTGATGGTGATGGAACGGCCGGCCGAGGCGATCTTCTTGAGGTCAATCTCCAGTCCGATCATGAACAGGAGGAAGATCAGGCCGAGTTCGGAGATCGTCTCGATGGAGTCGCGACTGTCGATCCATCCGAATCCGCCGGGGCCGATGATCAGGCCGCCCACCAGGTAGGCGAGGAGGACCGATTGCCGGACCCATTGCGCCAGGACGCCCAGGAGCCAAGCGGTTCCAATGCAAATGGAAATGTCTCTGAGAAAGTCGTGCACCCGCAGGGGAAGGGTATGCAAATCAGGCGTTCCGGGCCAAGCGATGCCTCCATTCCCGCCAAGTTTTTCTTTTCCGATACCCATGCTTGCGGCACAACGGCGGTTCCGATTCGACATGGCCTTGATCGTCCAGAAGTACGGGGGGACCTCCGTGGGGAATCCCGACCGCATCAAAAACGTTGCCCGCCGGGTGGCCCAATACCGGCAGGCGGGTGACCAGGTGGTGGTCGTGGTTTCCGCCATGAGCGGCGTGACCGACGGCCTAATTCGCCTGGCCAAGGAGATCACCCAGCTCCCCAGCGAACGGGAGATGGACATGCTTCTGGCCACGGGTGAGCAGCAAACGATCGCCCTGGCGGCGATTGCCCTGCACGCGCTCGACGTTCCGGCCGTGTCGCTGACCGGAGCGCAGGCCGGCATTGTGACTGACGGCGTCCATACCAAGGCCAAGATCCAGAACATCACCCCCCGCCAGGTCCACAAGCTCCTCGATTCCGGGAATGTCGTCATCGTGGCGGGATTCCAAGGCCAGACCGCGGAAGGGGATATCACCACCCTCGGACGGGGTGGGAGCGACCTCACCGCCATCGCGCTGGCCGCTGCCCTCAAGGCCGACCTGTGCCAGATCTACACCGACGTGGACGGGATCTATACCGCCGATCCGCGCATCGTACCGGGCGCCCAAAAGCTTCCGGAAATCGCCTACGATGAGCTGCTGGAGCTCGCGGGGGCGGGCGCCAAGGTCATGCAGCTCCGGTCGGTGGAGTTTGCCAAAAAGTTCAATGTCGTTTTCGAAGTCCGTTCCAGCCTGAACGAGAATCCCGGCACCATTGTGAAAGAGGAAACCACCAGCATGGAGGACGTCGTGGTACGCGGCGTCTCCCTCGACAAGAACCAGGCCAAAGTCACCCTGTTCGGCGTTCCCGACCAGCCTGGCCGTGCGGCCCGCATCTTCCGCGCTCTGGCAGACGCCGCCATCAATGTGGACATGATCGTCCAGAACGTGAGCCACGAGGACGGCGTGCGGGTCACCGACCTGAGCTTCACGGTCGACAAACCGGACCTGCTCAAGGCCAGCCACGTCATTCACGGGCTTAAGACGGAGATTGGATTCAAGGAAGCCGTTGCCAACGAGAACATTGGCAAGCTATCCATCGTGGGCGTGGGGATGCGCAGTCATTCCGGGGTGGCGGCCCGAATGTTCGACGTCCTGGCCCACGAGGCGGTCAACATCGAGATGATCTCCACCAGCGAGATCAAGGTTTCGGTGGTGATCGAGCTGGCCAAGGGCGAGGTGGCGTTGCGGGCGCTGCACAAGGCCTTCCTCGAATAGAGTCGGCTTTCCGGCCAGCCGAGTGGGGCGGGTGGTGCCCAGCCAGGCTTCCCTTCGCCCTGGATTCGGGGACTGGCAGTCGGTTGCCGGGTCATTTGCAGGTTTTGTTTTCAAAAAGTAGCCGGTGCAGCCTTTCAATTTCGAGGGCCCCTGGCGCATATTTCCCGAAAGTCCATTGGGACGTGGGCGGTCCATTCCGCCGGCGTTCCGAGCCTTCCCGCCCCCCCCACCTGAATGAAACGGTTTCCCTTGTCCCTTCACCCAATCACTTCCATAGCCTTGGCGGTTTCCCTTGGGATCGGAGCCTTGGCCCTGTCATCGCTGGCTCAAGCCCAGTCACCGGCCGCCGGAACCGCATCCCCGTCGCAGGGATTGAATCCGCTCTCGCTAGGGTGGCCCCGGTTCATCACCACTAACGGATTCGAGTTTGCCGTCTACCAGCCCCAGATCTCCAAGTGGCCCGGCAATCAGTTGGAGGGCCGGTTTGCCTTTGGGGTCCGGCCGGCCGGGACCACCAACGAGACGTACGGGATCGCCTACTTCCGCGCACGGACCGAAATCGACAAGTTCACCCGCCTGGTCACAATGGAGGACTTCCAATTGGTCCGCACCGACGTCCCCACCCAGCGGGCCAACCAGAAGCAGTATCAGGCCATACTGCAAAGTGAGTTGCCCGATGCCGCGAAGACCATTCCGCTGGACCACTTGGAATCCACCTTTGCGGTGTCAGCCGACATCGAGAAGGTCAAAGCGCAGCAGGTCGACAACACGCCGCCGAGGATCATTTACACCACGGCACCGTCGTTGCTGGTGCTTAT
>JBGAPN010000535.1:0-3335 GCA_044221235.1 Limisphaerales bacterium | reverse complement strand
GAGCTCCAGTTCGGGAGGGATCGGCGCGGAGTGGACTGCATTCAGCCATTGAGCCACTGCCGTTGCCGCTTCGGATGACTTGGATAGCGCCAGGGCGTTCAGCGCTGCCCGCCGGTCCCGGATTGAACCCGTTTGCGCCCGCTGGATCCATTCGGCCGTCGACACGGAAGCCTGGCTCGAGGAAATCCGCGCGAGTTCCGACCGGATACCGGGATCAGTCACCGCACTCAGCCGGGTCAATGGGCTTGGCCAACCTTCGGGTTTCAGTGCCTCCCCGGACTGGATCGCCGCGGCGAGGACATTGGTGTTGTCGCTGGGGGAGAGTTGGGAAAACGCCAGGCGCCATGCGTCCTGGGCCGGGGCCGCCGGAGCTTCGGCGCGGGGACGAAACAATCCGGTTACGGGGTCGATTCGATCCGGACGGGCCCATCGACCCAGGGCGTTCCACGCTTCGACTCGCAACGCTTCGGGCAGATCGGACCGCGTCGCAATTCGGCCAATCGCCGCGGCATTCGTGGATTTCCCCAGCCGCAGCGCGGCATTCACCGCCCGGCGCATCACGAAATACAACCACTCGTCGCGGGTGTAGGGCAGGGGCGTGGGAGAGCCGTTGGCCGAATAGTTTACGTTCACCGGCCAGTTCGATTCGGGAAACCGGCCCTTCCACGCATCCACCGTGTCCAACATTTCGGCGAGCGCCGGCAGTGCGTCGGCGATGGGGACATCATAGATCGCCCGCGACGCCTCCAGGACAATCTGTGGATCCGAATCGCGCAGAGCGTCGCGAATCTCGGGATCGCCGCGGCGGCGGTCCAATTCCACCATCGCGAGGCGCGAGCTGCGGTGGGGCGAATTCAACAATGTGCCCAGCGCGCTATTCCGGGAGTGTCCGCCCGAGTTGACTTCCTCAATGCGTTCCAACAGGAGGACGGCCGCATGGCGGGCGACAGGATCCCGGTCTCCGTGCGTTTGGAGGAAGGCGTCCAGCTCAGAAACTGGCCAGATCAGACCATTATGGACGCTGGGCCGCGGAAGCCATTTCTGCAGCCAGACCGGCAGTTGTTCATAGAGCTTCAGGCGGGAGCTGTGTGCGTACCGGATGCGCGCCCCATTGAGGAATCCTCCAAACAGGTCGCGATAGGCCAGCACCGCCTGGGTGGCGACGGAGGCCGGCGCGTTCGTGAACATGCTTCGAATTTTGTCCTGCACTTCCATGAAGGACGCCGAGCCGAGCAGCCGGACGGCGCCCACTTGAACCAGAGGATCCCGGTCGTCGAGGAGTGGAATCAGGGCGATCAGTTTCGGGACCAGATCTTCATCCGGTCCGGCATCCAGCCGGACAATTTGCCCCAAGCCCCAGAGGGCGTGGCGGCGGGCGCGTGGGGATGCGGTGTCGCGGGCCACGGCCGCCAGGGTTTTCCAGGAAGACCTGCCGCGTCCGGCAAGTTCCCACTGGGCTTCGAGTCGGACCCGCAGGTCGGGATTTCCGAGGAGCGCGGCCAGTTCGGATTCGGGGCGCCTCGACATTCCCTCGGCCAGCAGTCGGCGGGTTTCCTCCATCGACGGGTCCTTCGCGTGGGCCGGTGCGGTCAGTTTCCACAACCGTCCCTTGCCGTCCTTTTCCCAGGTGGGAAAGCCATCGGCCACAACGAGGCCACCTGACGGAGGGAACGCGAGATCCACCGGCGCCAGATTCCAGAGCACCTTGCCGACCAGGTTGGTGGGGGAGTTGTCCTCCATCCATCGGGCCGACTCGATCCCGCCGGGAGAGGGGACGCGGAAAAACGCTCCATCCGGCTCCACGCGGAAGTTCCGTACCCCACCCGGAAAATCGCAGTAGAAGAAGCTGTTGGTGTAGGCGTCTCCGAGTCCGGTGCCCGGGTAGTAGGCAATGCCGGCCGGACCATGGCCGATGTGGGCCACGGGTGGGATCAGGTACGACGCCGTATTGGTTTCCCGTGTCTGCCAGAGGCGTTCCGAGTTCCACGCGCCCATCTTGGGCAGCCATTGCCAGCCGATGGTCCAGCCGTAGTTGACGCCTTCGACCACCAGGGTCCAACGGGCCTTGTCGCCGCCGTCACCATTGTTGTCGCCGGTCCACAGGTTGCCGAACTCGTCGAACGCCAGTTCCTGTGGGTTGCGCAGCCCGTAGGCGAAGACCTCCAAATTTGAGCCGTCCACTTCACAACGGAAGATGGCGCCGGTGTCGGCGAGATTCGGCGATGTCGGTGACGACGAGGAGTTGGCCAGTGACGGGACGCTCGAACCCCGATCGGCGATAGAAAAGTACAGGCGTCCGTCGGGTCCGCGGATGAGCCCGTGAAGATCGTGCCCGCCAAAGGCCACGTGCACCCCGTAGCCGGTGCTCAGGACCTTGCCCGATACCCCAGGCGGCAGGGATGAGGTGTGCGTTTGCCAGGAGGCGGGAATGCCCCCGGCCAGGAACTCGGGGTCGCGGATTTCGAAGCGCCACAGGTCCGGGATGCAGGTGAACCAGACGTTGCTTCCCTGGGCCAGGACACCCGCGGCCACGCCGCTGACCTTGGACTTGAACCCGTCCGCAAAGGTCAGCGCCCGATCGGCGTGTCCGTCCTGATCACTGTCCCACAGCAATCGGATCCGCTCCGATTCGAACTCCAGGTCATGGGAATCCGTGATGCCATCGCCGCTGAAGTCGCGGAATCCGCCGCGAGTCGACTTGGTGGCGGCACCGAGGAAGGCTTGGTTCGTTCTGAGCTGGCCATCCAGAAAGCGAATCCGGTCCTCGACCGTTCGCAGGGCGAGGTCATCGGGAACCCAGTCGCGAAAGTTTCGGATGTCGAACACGCTGGTCCGTCTCCGGTGACTCTCCACCACGTAGGCACGATCGTGCTCGTCGAAGGACAGGCTGGTCGGATTTTGGATGAGGGGTTCGCTGGCCCAGAGCTCAACCTGAAGTCCAGGTGCCACCTGGAGGCGCGCCCGCGCGGCCTGGGCGTCCGGGGAAGGGGCGTTGGTCGAGGTCGTCACGGCCGGATCAGCCGCTGCGCGGAGCAGGAGCACACCGCCCAGGACCACGAACAGGCACCTACGAATCCACCGACCGATGATCATCTCGAAGAGGATGAGCGCACGTCAGGAGGTCGCAAGCCTTACCCCCGGTGGCTCCGGCCTGATTCCACAAACCGCCTTCTCGATCCGGATTCTGTTCCCTTGTTGGTGGGGTGCGTGTGGTTCGTGGTTCCTTTCGCCGATTGAACCACGACCCACACGAACCATACGAAAGGTGGGGGCGATGGCTGAGGGGGAAGGGTGGCCCGCGGTGAATTCCCAGGGTTAACGGGACGCTTCGGTAA
>JBGAPN010000027.1:0-22001 GCA_044221235.1 Limisphaerales bacterium | reverse complement strand
GCTCCGCAATGCGCTGCTGCGCCTACTACCCCATTCCTTCCCTGGACAATCAGTCCCAGCCATTCGGGAGCGCCTCCAGTCCAATCCAGCCCTCGCACTCGGTGCCCTCAACCGCTGACCCCTCAAAAGAAAAGACCCTGAAGGCCTCCCAAGGTGAAGATGGCCAGGGACGCGCGGAGCCAGTGGCGGGAGATGGGGGCACGCCTACCCACGAAGAGGTGGAGCAGCCAATACGCCGCTCCGGCACCAATGACCGTCCGCCACAATCCGGCGTGGGGAAGAATCCAGGCGGGGGTGAGCTCCGCGCCCAGCCAGCCTCCCAGCCCGTTGATGGCCAGCAATTGGGCGGCTTGGACCGGGTTTCCGCGCTCCCGGAGAAGCAACGGAAAGAGCACGCCGGCCGAGAGAAACATGGGGACCAACGTGGCTCCGGCCAACCCGGCGACGGCCGCAAAATAGCGCGGAGCCGTCCACTCATAGGGAATGATCTGAAGTCCGGGCCGGACGCTGAGGAACAGAATTGGCTCGAGCAGACAGGCGACGGCCGACATCCCCAGGGAGAGACGGACCAGGCTCCGGGTTTCGATCCGGGCGATGCCCACCCATGCCGCAGCGGCGGTGAGCGCCAACAGGACTGCGGCAAGCACCGCCGCGCTGGAGAAGTGGGAATTGATGGTGACCTGGGCGAACTGATGCTGGCTGACGACTTCCAGCCCCAGCACCAGAAATCCGGACGCAATGGCAAGTACGCGGGCCTCGGCGAGGGAGATTCCTCCTTCGCCAGCGGACACCGGGTGTTCCGCTTGAAGACGTCCTGCCGGCCGCCACACCAACAGGGCCAGCGCGATCGATCCGTTCAGGGCGCAGGCGACGATGCCGGCACCTGTCAGACCCCACCGGGGAAGGGCGATGAACGTCATCCCGGCGATGCCCAGCACACCCCCCAGGGTGTTGACCGCGTACAGCCAGACCGCAATGCGTTGACCCTGGACGGCGGAGATCATCGCTGGAAGCACCCACCCCATGGCGAACGCGGGAGGGGTAATCAGGATCAACGGCAGCGCGAGCCGCAGGTACGGCCCGGAACCCGGAAGGGCGTACAGCGAGTCGGTGACGGGAACGGTAAGCAGCACCCATGTTCCCAGGATTCCGACTGCGAGTTCCGCGACGACGAGACGGCGCCACGCCCGGTCGGGGGATGCAGGTCGGAGGGCGGACCCGACGCTCCCCAGCGCGAGGCCAACAAAGAAGGCGCCGATCACCTTGGAAAAGGTATCCGTACTGGCGCCCAACAAATCCACCAGACGGCGGGTCCAGAGAATCTGTTGGGCCAGCGCGGCGGCGCCACTGAGGAAGAGCACTCCGAGCGCCAGGGCTGTGTTCCGGGGCGAGCCTGCCTCGGAGGCGCAACCCGACGCCACCCCGGTCGGACCCGGCCCAGTTGGTGAGACGGCGGCGTTCACTCGGGATCGCGGCGCAGCCGGAAGAATCGGGTTGGATCTATGGAGATGGGTACCGTGACGATTTTCAGGTGATTGTTGCCAGATTCCGATGCGGCGACCGGGCTCCACTCGGCTTGAGGATCGGTCGTGACCTCCAACTGGTAGCGGAATCCAACCTGTGTGGCGTAAGTCAGCTGGATGCCCTCCTCGGTGAGAGTCATCGAGCCGAGAGTCAGTCCAGCCTGGAAGTAAATGTGGAACGGCGCCGAAGGAGGGTGAATGGGGCCGCCGTCGTCACCATGGGTGGAGGCATCCACGAACCGCATTCCGATCCGGTAGAGTCCGGGCAGGGTGGCGCTGAAAACGCGGCCGTGGACGTGCCCGTATGGATCCGAACCGGGTGCACCGTCGTTCTCGCTGACTGGAAACCGGTGGGTGCTGTTCGTGGTTCCCGCTGGGAGGCTGAAGGTCAGCGACTGGGGAAGACCCGTTTCGTCCGAGGACTCCCAGAATCCGAATTCTCCGCCGGAGGGACCTTCGGCGCTTTCCATCACGGCCTCCACTTCGGCGCCCAATGCCGGATGGAAGGGGACCGGTCCGCCGTAATCGGGAGTCGCCGCCAGACAGACGAAGGTCAGTTCACCGCGAAACGGCGGTTCCGAAGGACTCCCCGTGGTGGACTGGAGGGAGACGACGTATCCAGATTCCGCGGCGAAATTGGCGGCATTGACGAAGACCAGCGCTGCGCCCTGCTCGGGTAGGCTCGCGCCGGCGGCGAGGTGTTCATGTGCCGCCACGCGCCATCCAGGGATCAGACACAGGAGGAGGATGAAAACGGGACCGAGGGATGTAGGGGACATGCGCATGGACGAATCTGCCGGGCGTTTTGTTTTGAGCTTCCGCTGGGGTCGCAGGTAGGGAAGGGGAGGATCTTGCCGAGTTTAATCTCGATTTGGGTGTGGGGCCAGGTGGTGGTCACAAGAACCGCGGCGGTCGACGGACATCGGTTCCGTCGCGATTCCTTCCAGTGCCTGCGTCCCCACACCCTTGATTCGAGTTCCGATTCAGCGCCGTCGCCGGGCCACGAGCCCGAGGACCGTTACCCCGGCAGCCGCCAGCGCCCACACGTGGGGTTCCGGCACCGCGGTGAAGCTGATGGTGAGCATGTCGCTGGGGCTCTGGATGGGCCCGCCGCCGACCCCGTTCACCGAGGTGTCAAACAGCTGGAAGCCCACCTGATACTCGCCCGTCGTCGTGGTGGTGAACCGTCGGCCATGGAGATGGCCGTAGGGATCGCCGCCCACGGTTCCAGCGCTGTTGGCCGCATCGCTGAGGGCCACCAAGGTCGGTGCGGCGGAGTTGTATCCGACCGTGTAACTGAAGGTCGGCGTGGTTGCCCCCTCCTCCCAGAACTGGAAGGAACCGCCCGCGGGGCCGGTGACGGAGACAATGCCCACTTGGACAAACGCCCCGAGCGCGGCGGAATTGGGGTCCGCCACATAGGGGATGCCCTGCGAGTCCGTGCCGGAGAGGCCGTGGACCGAGGTGAGGGTGATGGCGCCCTCGTAGTAGCCCGCGTACGTTCCCGTCGTGGCACCATTGAGGACCTTGGTGTATCCGGAACTGGCGGCGAAATCGCTGCCGTTCAGGAAGCTCAGTGCATCTCCCTGGCTTTTGCCGAGCGCCCCGGAATTGAGGTGCCCGTGTTGGGCGAGCAGCGGAGTGGCCAGTAGAAACAGGCCGGCTCCGGTCGCGAGTCGAGTTTTGATGTTCATTCGTTTATTGGGGACTTTCTGCGTTGGAATAGGGTGGGTCGTATTCCGTGCCGGGGAGGAAATTCAAGAGCCCGACACGTTAGGAAGAGGAGGCGCAGGTCGGTCTCCGGCTGCCAGATCCGTGGACGGAATGCCACAGGACTTCTCCGGGCACGAATCGGTGGGAGACACGTCCAACCGGAGCGATTGAAGTTTAATCAATCGGAATCCGGCGTCCGAAAGGGCGGGAAGGGTGGCCTGCGACTGACGTCGCGACAGGGAGTATCCGGCCCCTCCTGGCCCTAGCGGTCGGCGCTAGGCGAGCCGGGGAGGCGGCAATGCAGGAGGATCCAGCCGGGAGGCCGGGACCGGCATGGCGCGGCGGAGGACGGGTTCGACCTGCGGAGGGCACACCCAGATGGCCACAGTCTCCGGAGTGGAAATCTCCACCTTGGGCAATTTGGTGAGGGAGCTCGGAACTTTTTCCACGGACTTCCCTTCCCGGACCACCTGGCAAAGTTTGCAGGGGTGTTGGCCGTCAAACGTGGTTTGAATGGCCTCTACAAAAGACCCGTTTTGCGTCCGCTCGATGAGCATCGATGTCCATGCCACCGACTGGAGCACGGCCCAATGCAGACCGAGCGTCAAGCTCAGCAGCAGGGCTGCGACCAGTTGGACGGAACGCTTCATTCCACGTCCCGCGAACGTACGGGGGCAGGGGTCGCTCCGTCAATGTTCCGGCGGTGCCGGGGAAAGTTGAAAGTTGAAAGTTGAACGTTGAGAGGGGGCAAAACTTGCGCATTGGGAACACAAACCGGTCAAGGCGTCTGATCGCCCTATTTCTGGGCGTCTTTCTCTCAGCTCTCAGCCATCAGCTCTCAGCTGGTTTGTGGGTAGCTGAGAGACGGCGGCGACGGCGCCGCGCGGAGATGTCGTCGTGGACGTTCTTGGGTTTCGGAAACGGTCCAGAAAGGCCCGCTGCCGTCGGGCCGATTCCGGACGCGAGTACGTCTCGCGCATCAGCCAACGGAGCCCCTGTTCCAGTTCGTCCACCGTCATGTGGCGTGGCTGGAAGGAAACGTCGAACAGGGTGCAACGGTCCCAAAATCGGTTCGACAGCAGCCGGCCTTCACGTTGAAGACGGGCGAACAGGGGTGTGCCGGGAAACGGCGTCAGCACGGTGTACTGGACCTCAGCGAGGCCCGATTGCCGCACGAATCCGAGGATCTCCCCGAAGACGTCGGGCGTCTGGTGATCGAGTCCCAGGATGAAGCAGCCGTTGACGGCGATGCCGCGGGATTGGAGTCGATCGATGGCCCGGAGATACCGCGGCGCGGCCCGTCGTTTCCAGTCGGCCGGGTCCATGCCGCCGAGGTCGTCGGGGCGCGGACTCTCCAGTCCGATCAGCAACTGGCGGCAGCCACTGCCGGCAAGGCGGTCGCACAGTTCCTCATCGTCGGCCACAGACAGGTCGGTTTCGGTGAACCAGCGGAGGCCCTCACCTTCCATGGCGCGAAGGAACTCCCGGCTCCAGTCGCGATTCAGAAAGCTGTTGTCGTCGGCCAGTTCGAGGAAGGGGAGCCGCGTGTAACGCCGGGCCTCGCGGATCTCGGCAAGGACGTGTTTGACGGGCTTCTGCTGGAAATGGTCGGTGATGCGCAGGCTGGCGGCGCAGAATTCGCAGGCGCGGGGACAGCCACGGGAGGTTTGGACGGTGATGCGGTTGTAGCGGCGCCCGGCCAGCAGGTCGAACCGGGGCAACACCGGACGCGCGGGATCGAAGATGCAATTACGAGCCCCGGCGTAGACGCCGCGCAGTCGGCCTCGGGCGGCATCGGCTACCACAGTGGGCCAGATGTGTTCGGCGCCGCCGGTGACCACGGCATCGGCGTGTTCCAGCGCTTCCGAAGGCAGCGCCGAGACGTGCAATCCGCCCATCACCACCGGTGTCCCGCGCGCGCGATAGGCATTGGCCAGGGCATACGCCTCGTCGATCTGCGCGGTGAGGGAGGAGATTCCCACGAGGTCGAAGTCGGGTAACGCGAGGGTGCGGGACGCGCCAGCGCCGTGAAACACGTCCGGCGATCGCGTGTCGGCGATCTCCAGGTATTCCACCTCGTGACCCGCCGGTGTGAGGGCGGCCACCGTCAGAAGTCCAAGGCTGGGCAGCGACGCGATCACCCGGCCGCGGCGGACGAATCCGGGCAGCGTCAGTCCAAGCGCGGCGAGTTCCGGTTGGTGGACGCGGACCCCGCTGAGGGCGATCAATCCGATCCTCATGGCGGGGGAGGAACGGGGGAGGCGAGCGGGGTGCGGATGGCGGCGTTGTTGGTGTGGACGGGAGTCCTGCCTGACTCCTGTTGGGACCGCTGCCGGACGGCTTCGACGAACGCACCATGGCGTTGGATCCACTCGCGCCCCGCAGCGAATTTCAGGATGTTGGTGAGAATAAGCTCCACTTTTTCCGGTTTCCAAACCCAGTAGTCCTCGGGACTCGGAACATCGGGGTTTTTTGGCTTATTCCATCGCGGCCGCTGGGAGGCGGCCATGACATCGAGCCGTCCCAGCAGGTGGTCCTGAATCCAGGCCGGGTCGTTGGTGTGGAGGTTGGACAGCAGTCCGGCGAGCTCTTCCGTGGTGCGGAACTCATAGCCCTTGGGCGGCAACGGGCGTGATGGTGCGAACCGGTCCGGACGCTGGCGTCGCAGATATTCCAGTGCCTCCGGGTACTTCCTATCGTCGACCAAGGCATCGAGGTGTGCGCTCCGATGCACCGCGGGCTGGGCCAACAATGCCAAGAGAGCCCAGAAGGCGGCACACCCGCCCAGGAACAGCCACGGTGGACGACCTGGGAAGGGCGGGGTTAATCGTGCTACCGAACCCATGGGAATTCGGCTGCGACGCCATGCGCTGACTAGGAGCGCCGCTGGCCCTAGGATCATCGCACCGGTCATCGCGATGTTGACCGTGCCCATCATGACCTCTTCGACCGGCGAGTATCGCAGTCCGGCCATCGCCCTGCCAACGGCCAGCCCGAAACTTCCGAAAAACAGGACGACAAAGGTTTCAACGCTGATCGCGACCAGGACCCATGTCAGGGCATCGAGGTACCGCACCCGGGCGACCACGGAGATGACGCGGCTGAACAGGGCCACCCGCCACAGGGAGACTAGGGCGAGGAGAGCAACATTGGCCCAGGCCGAGGCGACGGGAGTGAGTACCCGTTCCACCGGCAGGGCGTAGAGCCAGCCGATGGGGGCGGTCATCCAGAACAGGCCCATGAAGTCGGGCCATTCGTTCCAGGCCCCTTTCCTGAATTCCGGAGCCTCGGGCCAGCGGGACCTCATGTATCCGAGGTACACCACCATGAAGAGCCAGGTGCCCGAAACGAGCGAGAACAGCAGGGGACCGATGAACCACACCACGGGGTTTTCGCCGATCCACATCTGGTCGTAGTGGCGGGCGACGGTGGTGAACAACACCAGAATCGCCCCGGTGACGAACGTGGCTTTGCGGGATGCGAGCCGACGGATGGTGTCGGCGTCCCCTACGAGAAACCGGGCGATATCGTGTCGGGTGAGCGAATCCGGGTTACTGCTCGGCTGAGTCACACGGGCGACGCTAGGCCCGAAACCGCGGAGCCGACAAGGCGCGACCTCTGAAGTGCGGGGAGGGGGAGAATTTGGAACGCGGTAAGGCGGGAAGGGGACGCGCAAGGGGCAGAGCGTGCGTGCGGGTAGGGCCGGTGCGATGCGCCGGCCCCGCCGCTCCGAGCAAAGCGACGGACGGCGGATCTTGGGGTATAGCGTGGAACGACAACAAACCCCAACGACACCCAGCCGCGGAGAGGGACAATTTGGAACGCGGGAAGGCAGGAAGGGGACCCGCAGGTGGGTGAGTGAGAGACCGAGTGAGTGGGATGAGAGCCGGGCAGACCGTGGACTTCAGTCAGCATCGGGGTAATACGCGCCACCGCTCCAGAGTGATTTCTCGCGCGTGTCCTGCGCCCCACCCGGAAGCGCCGTGAACGGCGCGGTCCGTTCCCTTCCGGCTCTCCAACCTTCATTCGTGGGTGGCTCTTCGGAAAGCGGTGTCTGCGCTTCGCTACGCCACCGCACTCCAAACCGATCCTCACCGCCCAGCCCAGGCGCGGGCGTTGTGGAACATCTGCATCCAGGGGCTGTGGGCACTGCGGTCTCCGGAGGTCCAGCTCATCAGGATGTTTCGGAACACCCGTTCGGGGTGCGGCATGAGCACAGTAAACCGGCCGTCGGGCGTGGTGACCGAGGTGAGGCCGTCGGGGCTCCCGTTGGGGTTGAACGGATACACTTCGGTGGGCCTTCCGTGGTGATCCACGAAGCGCAGGGCCCGGCAGACCTGGGTCGGATGGCCGCGCTGGGAGAAATCGGCGAAGCCTTCGCCGTGGGATACCGCAATCGGAATCCGGCTTCCGGCCATTCCACGGAAGAAGATCGAAGGACTTTCCAGGACCTCGACCAGGCTCAGGCGCGCCTCGAACTGCTCGCTTCGATTGCGGGTGAACTTGGGCCAGGCTTGGGCGCCCGGAATGATGGGCGACAAGGCGGCCATCATCTGGCAGCCGTTGCAGACGCCGAGGGCAAAGGTGTCGGGCCGTGCAAAGAAGGCCACGAACTGTTCCGAGAGCGCCGGGTTGAACAGGATCGACCGCGCCCAGCCTTCGCCGGCGCCCAGGGTGTCGCCGTAGGTGAACCCACCGCAGGCCACGAAGCCCCGGAACTGATCGAGCCGGAGCCGGCCGGACTGCAGGTCGGTCATGTGCACGTCCACGGTTTCGAATCCGGCCTGGGACATGGCATAGCTCATCTCCAGGTGGCTGTTCACGCCTTGTTCCCGGAGGATGGCGACGCGGGGACGCGCGGTATGGATGGCCGGTGCCGCCGCCGCGCCGGACCACGGGAAGGTCAAGTGAACGTGAAGTCCCGGATCTGCGGGATTACCCTGGGCCTGGTGCTCGGAATCCGCGCTGGCCGGATTGTCGCGCAGGCGCGCAATCCGCCAGCTGACTTCGTCCCAAACCTCCTGCAGGCGGCGCACGGATTCGCGGAGCAGGGCCCGTCCCCCGGACGAAACCTCGACGACATGCTGGTCATTGGGACGGCCGATGACGTGCGCATGAGTTCCGAACCCGGCACCATTCAGGACGTCGAGCACGGCATTGGCATCGGCTTCCGTCACCTGCAACACGACGCCGAGTTCCTCATTGAACAGGGCGCCCGGTTCGGCGCCGGCCTGGCTCGCCAGCGATGACAGGTCAATCGAGATCCCGCGATTGGAGGCGAAGGCCATTTCGCACAGGCAGCTCCAAAGACCGCCGTCGCTGCGGTCGTGGTAGGCCAACACCTGGCCACGTTCCCGCAGCGCGTTGACGGCTTGGACCAGGTTCTTGAGGCGCACCGGGTCGTCGAGGTCGGGCGGTTCGCCGCCAAACTGACCGGTGGTCTGCGCGAGGATGGACCCGCCCAGCCGGTTCGCGCCAAACCCGAGATCCACCAGGATCAACACCGAGGCGACGGGCTGGAGCACCGGCGTGAGCGCCGGGCGAACATCCGCCAAGGTGGCGAAGGCGCTGACGATGAGGCTGACCGGCGCGGTGACCTGGCGGGGTTGGCCGGCATCCGACCAGCGGGTCCGCATGGAAAGGCTGTCCTTGCCCACGGGAACGCTGATGCCGAGGGCCGGACACAGCTCGAGTCCGACGGCGCGGACGGTGTCGAACAGCGCGGCATCCTCGCCGGGTTCGCCGCAGGCGGCCATCCAGTTGCAGCTCAGTTTGACCCGTGGGAGGTCAATCGGTGCGGCGAGCAGGTTGGTGATGGCTTCACCGACGGCCATGCGTCCGGACGCCGGGCCGTTGACCGACGCGAGCGGTGTGCGCTCGCCCATGCTCATGGCTTCACCGCGGAATCCGGCGTAGTCCGCCAGCGTGATCGCACAGTCCGCCACGGGAACCTGCCACGGACCGACCATGGGATCCCGCGAGGACAGTCCGCCCACGGTGCGGTCACCAATGGTGATGAGGAAGCGCTTGCTGGCCACGGTGGGATGGCGCAGGACCGCCAGCGCTGCCTCGGGCAGCCGGACCCGCGCGACGTCGAACGGCTCGGACTTCCAAGTCACCCGGGACACCGTCCGTCGCATCTTCGGCGGTTTTCCCAGCAACACCTCCATGGGCATGTGGATGGCGCATTCGCCCCCAGGGCCGTCCTCGAGAATCAGTTCCGGCTCGGCGGTGGCCGATCCCACCACGGCGAACGGACAGCGTTCGCGCCGGCAAATCTCCTCGAAGGCGGGCAGGGAATCCGGGTGGATGGCCAGGACGTAGCGTTCCTGGCTCTCGTTGCACCAGACCTCCTTCGGCGCCAGACCGGATTCCTCCAGAGGAACACGGCGCAGGTCGAACCGGGCACCCCGGTCGGCACCGTGGACCAGCTCCGGAAAGGCGTTGGAAAGTCCGCCGGCGCCGACGTCATGGATGGCGAGAATCGGGTTCCGCTCGCCCAGGGCCACGCAACGGACGATCACCTCGTGGGCCCGGCGCTGGATCTCGGGATTGCCGCGCTGGACGGAATCAAAATCAAGGTCGGCCGTGTTGGCGCCGGCGGCCATGGAGCTGGCGGCGCCGCCTCCCATGCCGATGCGCATACCGGGTCCGCCGAGCTGGATCAGCAATGTGCCGGGTCCGAACGGGAGCTTGGTGGTCTGTTCGCTGGAGATCGCCCCGATGCCGCCGGCAATCATGATGGGCTTGTGATAGCCGCGTCGGATGCCGGCAACCGTCTGCTCATACACCCGGAAGTAGCCCCCCAGATTGGGGCGGCCGAACTCATTGTTAAACGCGGCGCCGCCCAGCGGGCCGTCGATCATGATCTGCAACGGACTGGCGATGTGCTCCGGCTTCCCAAAGGACGGCTGTTCCCAGGGTTCGTTGAGGCCGGGTAATTGGAGGTTCGAGACGCTGAATCCAGTCAGACCGGCTTTTGGGCGCGAGCCGCGTCCGGTGGCTCCTTCGTCGCGGATCTCGCCGCCCGCACCCGTGGCCGCTCCTGGAAAGGGAGAGATGGCAGTGGGATGATTGTGTGTCTCCACTTTCATCAGGTTGTGAACCGTCGATCGGACCGCGGCGTACCGGCGGTCCGCGGGATCGGACGACGGTTCCCAGCATTCGATGGTTCCGCCCTCCATCACCGCGGCGTTGTCGCTGTAGGCGATCACGGTGTGCTGGGGCGCCAGATGGTGGGTGTTGCGGATCATCTGGAACAGCGACGAATCCTGTTGCTGACCGTCGATGACGAACTCCGCGTTGAAGATCTTGTGGCGGCAATGCTCGCTGTTGGCCTGGGCAAACATCATCAGCTCCACATCCGTCGGATTGCGCTTCAGGCCTTGGAACGCGGTGACCAGGTAATCGATTTCATCGTCGCTGAGTGCGAGTCCGAAGGTGCGGTTGGCCTCCTCCAGGGCGCGGCGTCCGTGCTGAAGGACGTCCACATGTTCCATGGGCACCCCCTGTTTCCCGGCGAACAGGGCGGGGATTTGTTCCCGTCCCGCCAGCACGCTTTCGGTCATGCGGTCGTGCAGGAGAGCCGCGCAATTCGCCAGTTGCCGGTCGGTGAGCTCGATCGACGTGCCCGCCTCGGGGACCAGCCGGTACTCGGTCATCCGCTCCACCCGCCGCACTCCGAGACCGCAATTGTGGGCAATGTCGGTGGCCTTGGAGGCCCAGGGAGACACCGTTCCCACCCGTGGAGAAATGATGAGGGGAACGCCGGTGGACGGACCGGAATACGGATCCCCGTAGGTCAGGAGGTCCGTGAGTTTCTGGTAATCTTCGGATGCCAGGGGCGCATCGAGGACGACCGCATGGAGGAAGCGGGCGTGAAGGGAGCCGATGCCCGGGTGGGTGGCGCGGAGCCGGGGCAGCAGCGCGGCGGCACGGAACGACGAGAGGGCATTGCCTCCTTCAAATTGGATCAGATGCATTGTGAAACCGAGGCGTCCCGCCCGGGACGGAGCGTGCGGGAACCCAGCGCGAGCGGACCGGCGGATGCTCTCGGATTGGGACCCCTGAACAGGACCGGTGGATGAGACCTTTGGCGTTCCGGGGTATCAAGCAGGGAGTCGAGGCGAGGGGAAGACTCGCAAATCCCTATCTCCAAATTCCAGGTTCGAACCATCGGCGACCCAAGGGGCCGGTGCCTACCCCCAGACCTTCCTCCCGGAGTCGGAAGAGGGAGGCCATCAGCCAGGGGCGACATCCCAATGCGCGTCCAATCCTGTCAGCGCATTTCCAGGAGAATCCGGGGTCGCTCTAAACCTGACTGGGGCGATCGGTTTTAGGGAGTGTGCCCAAGTTTCAGTGGTTTCCAAACTGGGTGAGTTGGTGCTGAAACCCTTTAAAAGCCGGCAAGTTGTTCCTCAAAGGCTGGCACATGGCGTCAAAACACATAAACTCTATTGACGTGATGTAGATTGATCGGCAGTTTCGCGAGGTCGACGGCATGCGCTGAGAGACAGTTCGGGCGGGGAGGTTGCTTCGCCGGGAAAATTCAGCCTGCCGGCGGCCATCCACGGAACCTTCTGAGATAATGAAAACCACTGGAACCCCCACCCCGGCTGCCTTGCGCCATGCCGGCTTCACCCTGATCGAGTTGCTGGTCGTCATCGCCATTATCGCGGTGCTCGCTGGCATGCTCCTGCCGGCCCTCGCCAAGGCGAAGGGATCGGCGAAGCGAATCCACTGCCTGAGCAACGTCCGCCAGATCGGCCTCGCCTACAGCATGTACGTTGAAGACTTCGCGGGACGATTCCCGGCCTATGTCACGGAGCGCACTGCGCCGCCGGGCACTCCGGACACCGCTGAAGCCCGGGCACCTTATTCCTACCGGCAGCAATTGGTCCCCTACCTGGGCCGTACAACGAATGTTTTCCGGTGTCCGAACGGTCCCAAGTGGGAGGCTCCCAAGGCGGGTGCCTGGTTCACCACCGATTACGGCAACAACCACAACGAGGCCAACCTGGAAGGTGCTTCCCAGCGTGCGTGGTATGCTGCCAATCCCGACTTTGGGTTTAACGAGACCACCTCCGTTTCCTCTCTCGCCCGCCCGTCCCAGTTCATTGTTCTGGGGGATGCCGGCCGGGCCAACGGGTCGCCGTCCCGAGGCGGCATGTACCCGCAGCCCTGGGCGTTTGATGACAGCGGGTCGGCCAACCAACAGGCCCGGCTTCTCGGACGCCATGCCGGAATCGCCAACATCACCTACGCCGACGGCCACGCGGAGCAGACACTGACCAACCGCACCTGGCGGAGTTATCAGGACAACGACTGGCGTCGCGGCCAGGTCGCCACCTCGATCCAATGATCCATGCGGCCAGTACCTCCCACGACACCTACACTCATGAATCTGTCATTTTCCCGGCTTCGTATCGCCGCCTGGCTGGTTTCTGCTCTCGCCCTGGCCTTCGGTCTCCGCGCGGCAGATCTCCAGTTGCTCAACGTCTCCTATGATCCAACGCGTGAACTTTATAACGAGTTCAACGCGGCCTTCGCCAAGCATTGGAAGGAGAAATCCGGCGGAAACCTGACCGTCCAACAGTCCCACGGCGGTTCCGGCAAGCAGGCCCGCGCGGTCATGGACGGACTCGCTGCCGACGTGGTCACGCTGGCGCTGTCCTACGACATCGACACCATTGCCGAGCGGACCAAGGCCATCGCCCCCGATTGGCAGAAACGGCTTCCCGACAACAGTGCCCCCTATACGTCCACCATCGTGTTCCTCGTGCGGAAGGGGAATCCGAAGGGGATCAAGGACTGGGACGACCTGGTGCGGTCCGGCGTAGCCGTCATCACGCCCAATCCGAAGACGGGAGGCGGTGCTCGTTGGAATTATCTGGCGGCGTGGGGATACGCTTTGCGCAAGAACGGGGGTGACGAGGCCAAGGCCCAGGAGTTCCTGGAGCAGCTCTTCAAGAATGTCCCGGTTTTGGACACGGGTGCGCGGGGAGCCACCACCACGTTTGCGCAGCGTGGGATTGGTGACGTGCTGATCACCTGGGAGAACGAGGCGATGCTCAGCGTGAAGGAGTTTGGGACCAATGCGGTGGAGATCGTCACGCCGCGGCTCAGCATCCTGGCGGAGCCGTCGGTCGCGGTGGTGGACCGGGTGGTCCGCAAGAAGGGCACCGAAGCCGCGGCGCGCGCGTACCTGGAATTCCTCTATACGCCGGAGGGACAGGAGATCATTGCCAAAAACTTCTACCGACCCCGGCTCGCCTCGGTGGCCTCCCGGTATGCCGAACGGTATCCGGCGATTGAGCTGCTGACCGTGGACCGCGATTTCGGGGGGTGGGCGGCGGCACAGAAGAAACATTTCTCCGAAGGCGGCTTGTTCGATTCGATCATCGCCAAAACCCAGCGCCGCTAAAGACACCGTGGCTCAACTCCCGTCCCACGCCCCGTCCATCTGGCTGGAACACCCCAACCAGCAGATGGCCAATGTCGGGGACCTGGCGATGCTGATTATGGATGTTGAGCGGACCCGCTCGCTGTTCCCGGAGTCCGAGGTCCTCGTACCCAGCCGGGAAACGGACTGGGTGTCCCGATTCTGCCCGGGTGCGACGCGGGTCACCGCATCCGGTCTTTACCACCTGGCGTGGCGCTGGCTTCTGCCGGAAAGGCTGGTTCAGTCGCCCCGGCTGCGTGCCGTGGAGCAGCAGCTGATCCTGCGGGACGGATACCGGTACCTGTCGGCCATCGGATGGCGCAATCGGCTGCGCGGTCAGCATGATCCCCATTCCGGCAGCGAAATGGATCGGCTGGCCCGCAGCCGACTGGTGGTGGCCTGCGGAGGCGGTTACCTGAATGATGCCTTTGCCGGGGCCGCGAGCCGCTGCACCAAGGTTCTCCTGGCCGCCCAGAGCCGCGGCATCCCCACGGTCCTGATGGGACAGGGCCTCGGTCCGGTCGAACAACCAGACGGACGACGTCTGATCGGTCCAATGCTGTCCCGCGCGCGGCTGATCGGGCTCCGGGAGGGGCTGAACGGACCCGCCTTGGCCCGGTCCTTTGGCGTCCAGGCCGGCAGGACGGTGGTCACCGGTGATGGCGCCATCGATCTCGCGGCCCGCGAACGCACCGAAACCCTTGGGACTTGCATTGGATTCAATGTGCGGGTGGCCAGGTACGCGGGAATCTCGGAGGAGCGGCTCGCGGGCGTCTCACGGGTCGTCGGTCAGGCGGCACGGAATTGGAAGGCGACGCTGGTGCCCTGCCCGATCCATTTCGGAATGAAATCCCCGGACGAAGCGGTGGCCAGGGACCTTCTCGAGCCGGGATTTTGCGTTCGTCCGGACGAATGTCCCTTCGATCCGGTCGAGGTGGTTCGTCGCGTGGGGACCTGCCGGGTTGTGGTGACTGGAAGTTACCACGCGGCCGTCTTTGCGCTATCCCAGGGCATTCCTGCCATTGGACTGGTGGGGAGCCGGTACTATGGGGCGAAATTCTCAGGGCTCGCGGACCTGTTCGGCGACGCCATGGGCGTGGTGGAATTGGAACACCCCGATGCCCTCGATGCCCTCTCAGCCTGCCTCGAGCAATTGTGGCGTCAGGCCCCTGACCTGCGCTGGCCCTGCCGGGCTGCTGCCGACCACCAACGGGAGCTGACCCGTGCGGCTTGGGCACGTCTTCCGGAGATTGCCCGGGGTCGTTCCGAGGTAAACCCAAATTGACGATGAAACTTTGCCTCTTTGACCCCGGGTTGATGGATCCCAAGGGAATTCCCACGGGCAACCTCGGGAACCTGGTGATCCAGCAGGCCGTCCATCGGGAGGTCAGGCGGGCGTTCAACGGCTGGGAAATCCTCCGGCTGTCCACGTTTTGGACCCCCGGACCGGAGGAACGCCGGCAACTGCGTTCGGCCGACCTGACCCTGGCGGGCGGTACGAATCTGCTGAATTCCCAGATGAACCGATATCGGCAGTGGGTCATCTCGCTCCGCCATGTTCCCGGCATGCGGCGGGCCATCCTTCTGGGGGTGGGATGGTGGAAGTATGAGCCGCCGCCCAACCTCTTCACCCGGTTCTTCCTCAAGTTCCTGCTGAGCGATTCCGCCCTCCATTCGGTCCGGGATTCTTACACCGAGTCCGTGCTGCGGGGCATCGGATACCGGAATGTCGTCAACACGGCCTGTCCCACCATGTGGCCGCTGGCCGAGGCGCGACCCGAGCAGTTCCCCATGCAGAAGGGGCGGCATGCCCTGGTGATGCTGACGGACTACAGTCGAAACGAAGAGTCCGACTCCCGGCTGCTGCGGCTGGTGGCTTCGCGGTACGAGAAGATCTTCGTGTTTCCGCAGGGGAAGTTCGATCTCCCCTACCTCCAGTCCTTCCACCTGAACCTGCACATCGTGGAGCGGGACTATCATGCGCTAAACCGCTTTCTCGCCGAGGAACCGTCCTTTGATTACATCGGCACCCGGCTCCACGGAGGGATTCACTGCCTCAATCACCGGCGACGCGCCCTCATCCTGGAAGTGGACAACCGGGCCCGCGAAATCGGCCGCGACACGGGCTTGCCCACGGTTCCCCGGAACGACCTGGAATCGGTGCGAAATTGGATCGATCACCCCACGCCGTTTCAGATCCGCCTGCCCCTGGCGAACATCGAACGCTGGCGGAATGAACTGTCCCGATTGGCCCGCGAGGCCGAAGCGCGGTTTGCCGTCCGGGCATCGAAGTCCTAACCGTCCTGGTCCGCCGTCCGCCCAGTTCTTTGTTCGGGCGATTCCGCTCAGAATCCCCAGCCCAGGCTGACACCAAACACCAGGGAATTGGCCGAATTCGCGAAGTCCCCGGCCACTTCCGGAGCCAGTGTCCAGCCCTTCCCCAACTCGAATTCGTAGCCGATGCCAGCGCGGAACACGAACTCGGTGTCCTCGGAACGGAAATCCGCCCCGGGACCGGCGGTCAATCGCAGTCCCCGCCACGGATGCAATGAAAACGGTACGATGATGAGAAACTCGCGTTGTCCGCCGAAGACATCCTCGAACAGGACGCCGCCCCCCATCCAGCGGCAGAAGCGGAACTCGTATTCGAGTCCCACGGTGGCGGAGGTTTCCCCGTCGGACTCGCCATCGTCGAAGTTGGTGGTGCCGCCTGCAAACACCGTGAAATGGTGGCGCGGAAATTCGGGTGCGTCTTGCTCAGCGGCCGATGTCGGCTCTGCCGCGGTGAGCGGGAGGGTCAGGACCAGACTGGAGACGGCGATCCGGGCAATCGAAGTGCGGAGCGGGAATGGAATGCGGGCCACGCCGGAGAGAATCACGCGGGTCCCTTCCATCACAATCCGGTTTTGAACGCCACCGCCGGCCCACCGCTTGGGATTCCGCCGGAATGGGGATTGTTCTTGGAGGTGTCATTGAGTTGGCGATACCAAGGCGGAAGCGGACGATGCTCCAAGCCGGTGAAGCCGATCCGTCGGACTTCGCCTCTCCGGGGTTACCCCGGGGGAACGTTTCAACACCTCGTCTCAGCGCGAGAGCGCTTCTCCGTTTCACGGAGGACAGCTCACGCACGACCGGACACGTTGGAGCATCGTTCCGCGCCCATTTCAGACGACGCCATGCCCAACGGGGTTCCCCAGAATAGCGAGACCGTGAACCCACGCGGTTCAGACCGGCTGCGGCAACGTCCGGGCGAGGGCCGTCGGGCAGTGAGGCGGTTGGGCCAATGAGCCCCACGGCCGGCACACTGGTGGCGTGGCTCGCGAAGGTGGCCGCCGCCGGGCCGATTTCTGTCGCGGACCTGCTTCAACGCTGGGAGGACGCCCTGGGACGCCGCCCGCGATGGCTGCCGGGTCTGGCCCGCCGTTTGACGACGACGTTGGGAGAAGGGAAGCGGCCGCGGCGGAGGACCGTGCTTCGTGCCCTGACTTCCGACCCGATGCTCCGCCGTGCACTGGAGCGCCCCGCGGAAGATCTGAGCTTTCCCACGGATTGGATGGCGACACCGGCCATGTGTCCGGCGGGAGGTCGGCCCGAATCCTGGGCCGTGCGCCCATTTCCCACCGTGGGGGACTTGGCCGAGCGGCTTCGGTTGACCCCAAACGAACTGGCGTGGTTCGCAGACGGGCGTGGGTGGCTGTCGCGTGAGGCCGAGGGGCCGAGGGTTCACTACCGGTACGTTTGGCGGCGGAAGAGGGACGGAACCTGGCGGTTGCTGGAAGTGCCCAAACTGCGGCTGAAGCTCCTGCAGCGGGAGATTCTCCGATCGGTTCTGGACGCCATTCCGACCCATGAATCGGCCCACGGGTTTGTGCCGGGTCGGTCCATTTTCAGCTTCGTGGAACCGCATGTTGCCCCGGCGGTCCTGCTCCGCATCGACCTGAAGGACTTCTTCGCGCGGGTGACCCGCCCGAGGGTTCTCGCCGTGTTCCTGACGGCCGGCTACCCCGAACCCGTGGCGTCCTTGCTCGCCGGGTTGTGCACCCATATGACGCCCCGAAGTGTCTTGCGCCGTTGGCCGAACCAGTCGCCCGGGGACCCATTGTCCGACGACATCCGGAAGTTCGAGATTCCCCACCTTCCCCAGGGATCACCGGCGTCTCCGGCTCTGGCCAATCGGGTGGCGTTTCGCCTGGATTGCCGGCTGTCAGGCCTGGCGGCGGCTGGCGGATGGCAGTACACCCGCTACGCCGATGACCTGCTATTTTCCGGGGGAGCGGACTGCGTCCGCGGCACCGATCGCTTTCTGACCCAGGTGGGAGCCATCCTCCTCGAGGAAGGATTTGAGGTCCAATGGCGCAAGGTGCGGGTGATGCGTCCTGGGGTGTCGCAGCGGGCGGCGGGAATGGTGTTGAATGTCCGACCCAATCTGCCGCGGCGGGAATTCGACCGGCTCAAGGCCATCCTGACCAATTGCGTCCGGACCGGTCCCGCCGCGCAGAACCGCGCAGGTATTCCCGATTTCCGGGCCCATCTGGCGGGGAGGGTTGCGCATGTCGCGCGGGTGAATCCGCGCCGCGGTGAACGGTTGGGGGCCTTGTGGGAACGAATCTGCTGGGATTGAAGGGCGCTGATTTCTGCCGCCGTTGAATCCCGCCCGGGAGGAGTGCTGCGTGCGATGGCTGCGGAGTGCTATCGCGCGCGAATGGGATTCTCCCACTTCAAACTGGGGAACCGGGCGAAATCGGTATCGCTGGACTGAAGCACACAGTTGTGTTCAACCGCCAGGGCCGCCAAGTGGGCATCGGAAACCAGGTTCCCGATCGCATTGCCCTCAGCCAGGAGGCATTGAAAAACGGACCAATGTTGCTCCGTCGGTTGAATCAACCGGACGCAGGGTTGATCGAACCAGCTCTCGATCCGGTCTCTCGCCTCGGCCAGGGAGAGTGGACGCTGATGCAGGCGTGGGTTGGTTCCAATGCGGATGAAGGCGTTCAAGACCGGCCAGCAAAGGCAGACCGGAGACGTTCCACTGAGCTGTCGATCCCACCAATCCCGGACAACGACATGGTGCTCGGAGAGGCTGTCCTCCGCATAGAGCAGGAGGTTCGCGTCCACGAGGATCATCGAAAATCCTCGCCTTCCATTCGGGCAAGCAGTTCCCCGATGTTGTCGTAACTGAAGCCACGACGGAGGCCCAGGGGGTGCGCTTGTGTGCGGTACGGCTTGGCGGCAGGTGGATTCAAAACCTGGTCCAGTCCAACCCGCAGTGCGGCATTGATGATCTCCCGGAACGGCCTGCCAAGTTGGGCCGCTCCCGTCTTGGCTTTGGCTGCAACATCCGGGTCGAGCGTCAATGTGGTCCTCACAAAGGCATCTTGATGTCCAATGACGGTAGGGTCAAGGGAGCGGTGCCAGTTGGGGCCCGTCCTTCCGCTGTAAATGCTGACCGAGAAAGGTGAGGACTCGTTCTTTGTATCCCTCTGGCTGGTAGGTAGGCGGGTCGACGTGAGCGGCACCTTCCACGGCCCAGAATTCCTTGGGCTCCGGGGCGGCTGCGAAGATGCGTTCGGCTTCGGCCATCGTTCGCTCTGAAGATAGGAGGGCGAACCGCCCCAGTACACCGTCGGTGAGCTACACTTTGTCGAATCGTCACCGCCACACTTTTCCTTTGCACCCACCCCGGCCCGTCGGGGAACCTGCAAGCCCATGAAGTATATATTCGTGACCGGCGGTGTGGTGAGTTCCCTGGGCAAGGGTCTCACCGCGGCGGCGCTGGGCACATTGCTCGAAAACCGTGGGCTCAAAGTCACTCTCCAGAAGTTCGATCCGTACCTGAACGTCGATCCCGGCACCATGAGCCCCTATCAGCACGGCGAGGTGTACGTGCTGGATGACGGCGCGGAAACCGACCTCGATCTCGGGCATTACGAGCGTTTCGCCAGTTCCAAGCTCAGCCGCCGCAACAACACCACCAGCGGCCAGGTGTACCAGCAGGTCCTCGACAACGAACGGGCCGGCAAGTATCTCGGCAAAACCGTCCAGGTGATCCCGCATGTCACGGACGAAATTCAGCGCCGCATCACCCTGCTCGCCGACGAGTCGAAGGCCGACATCATCATTACCGAGATCGGCGGCACGGTGGGCGATATCGAGGGCCTGCCGTTCCTGGAGGCTATCCGGGAATTCGCGCTGGATGTCGGCTCCCACAATGTCTGCTTCATCCATGTCACCTACGTGCCGTTCATCAAGGCGGCGGGGGAACTCAAGACCAAGCCGACCCAGCAGAGCGTGGCCAAGCTCCGCGAAATCGGCATCGCCCCGAACGTGCTGGTCTGCCGCTGCGAACAGCCGCTCAACAAGGAGCTGCGCCAGAAGCTCAGCCTGTTCTGCAACGTCCCCTTTGATGCGGTGATCGAGGAGAAGGACGTGGACCATTCCATCTACGAGGTTCCCCTGATGCTCCAACGCGAGCGTATGGATGACCTCGTGGTTCGCCAGCTGCACCTCGAGGTGCCGCCGGCCAACATGACCCACTGGCAGGACATCATCCGCCGCCTGGTGGCCCCGCAGCACCGGGTCCGGATCGGCGTGGTGGGCAAGTACGTGGAATTGCAGGACGCGTACAAGTCCGTCTACGAGGCCTTGACCCACGGCGGCATCGCCAATGACTGCGGTGTGCGCATCGAGCAGATCGAGGCCGAGGACATCGAGCGTCAAGGCGCTGCGGCGATCCTCAAGGACCTCGGGGGCATCCTGGTGCCGGGCGGATTCGGTGAACGCGGCATCGAGGGCAAGATCATGGCCGCCCGCTATGCCCGCGAAAATGGCGTCCCCTACCTCGGACTCTGTCTCGGCATGCAGATCGCCACCATCGAGTATGCCCGAAACGTGTTGGGCCTCGAAGGTGCCCATTCGACCGAGTTCAATCCGCAGACGCCCCACCCGGTGATCTGCCTGCTCGAAGAACAGGAGGGCGTCACGCAGATGGGCGGCACGATGCGACTGGGTTCGCAGCCGTGTCAGTTGAAGATTGGATCCCTCGCACAGCACCTGTACGGCGCGTTCCTGATCCACGAGCGCCACCGCCACCGTTACGAGTTCAACAATTCCTACCGCAAGATGTTCGAGGACGCAGGCTTCGTGATCAGCGGGACCTCGCCAGACGGTGACCTGGTCGAGGTGATCGAGATTGGCTCCCACCCGTTCTTCATCGCCTCCCAGTTCCATCCCGAATTCCTCAGCAAGCCCAACGCCCCGCATCCGCTATTCCGCGGGTTCATCGCGGCGGCGCACGAGCGGATGCATCACAAGACGATTCCTGTGGCCAAAGCTCAGGGGGCCTGACGGGGACTGCGCGGCCGGGCCGAAGTTCCCAGGCTCAGGCCGCCGCCTCCGCGACTCCGGCCATCAGGCGGAGGATGCCGGCCTGGGTGAACCGTTCGCGCGGCAGTTCCCCGACCTTTCGGCCTTCCCGCAGCACCATGATGCGGTGGCTGAGGTGCATGAGTTCGGGAAGTTCGCTGGAAATGAGAAGGATGGCTGTGCCGCCGTCGGCCAATTCCTGCAGCAGGCGGTGAATCTCCGCCTTCGCGCCAATGTCCACGCCGCGCGTCGGTTCGTCCACGATCAGGATCGGGCAGTCGCGCGCCAGCCATTTGGCCAGGGCCACCTTCTGTTGATTGCCGCCGCTCAGGCCGTTGACCGGGGCTTCGATGGACGGTGTCTTGACCCGCAGCCGGGAGAAGAAGCCGCGGGCGAGTGCCTGCTCTGCCGATCGGCGGACCCAACCCCCGGTGGAGACCCGACCCAGAGCGGCCAGGCTGGCGTTCTCGCGGCAGGTGAGGGGCAGGACGAGTCCGAGCCGCTTGCGATCCTCTGGCAGGAATCCCATGCCTTCGGCGAGCGCCCGCTGAACGGATCCCAGTTCCATGGAGCGTCCACGGATCCACACACGGCCCCGGGCACGTGAATCGAGTCCGAACACCGCCTGGGCGACTTCACTGCGGCCAGCCCCAACCAGTCCGGCCAGCCCCAGGATCTCTCCGGAATGCAGAGTGAAGTTCACCCCGGTAAATCGGCCCGGGGATTCCAGTGACTCGACGCGCAACATCTCCTCCCGGTTGCCGGCAAAGGGTTCGGCTCCCCCGGTGGACAGGTCGAGGTCCCGGCCAATCATCTGTTCAACCAGCGCGTCCGGATTGGTGGCCGAGATGGGATGGGTGGCAACATGGTGGCCGTCCCGCAACACGGTGACGGCGTCGCATAGACGGAAGATCTCCTCCATGCGATGGGACACGTAGAGGACGGTGATGCCCCGGCGCTTG
>JBGAPN010000534.1:0-3344 GCA_044221235.1 Limisphaerales bacterium | reverse complement strand
GGTTTCGAAAGAGATTGGTGTAGGAAATGATCAGATTGGAGATCAGCAGCAGGCCGAACAGGAAGGCGAAGAGCAGGAAGAGGAGCCGCTCGACCAGGAGTCCTCCCAGTCCGGGGAACCGCCCGATGAACCGCAGCCCCCCGTAAAAGAGGGAAAATGAGAGTCCGAGATACCCCAGCAGAAAGACGGCGATCAGGGAGAGCAGGAACCAGGATTGGTTCTTGAGGGAGACCAACCGACGCCAGGTGGACACCACGGCGGTGTCGACCAGAAGGCGGAGCGGGGGGCGATACAATGGCGCGGCGGCATCCATGATCCGGTCAGGGAATGGCAGGCAGGGCCTTCCTTGCGCCGGACCCGGACTGCGGGTTGTCGGGTTGCTCCTCGGTCAACGCGAGGAATGCCCGTTCGAGAGCCCCATCCACTCCCGACTGCTGGCGCAGTTCATCCGGCGTGCCCACGGCCAGAAGTCGGCCGCGATGGATAATTCCGACGCGATCCGCCATTTCCTCCGCGACATCGATCTGGTGGGTGCTGAGGAAAACAGTCATTCCCTGTCGGGAACGTTCCTTGAGGAGGTCCTTCACCACACGGGCATGGTGCGGATCCAGGCCAACCATGGGTTCGTCGATGACAAAGACCTCCGGCGCATGCAGCAGCGCGCTGGCGATGGCCACCCGTTGACGCGTTCCGTGGCTCAGTCCCTCGATGGGCTTGTGCAGCCATTCTTCGAGGCTGAACCGGGGAACCAGTTCGGCGGCGCCCCGTTCGATGGCCTCGTCGGGCATCCGAAAAAGTTGCCCCGTGAACTTGAGGAATTCCCAGGGCGTGAGCTTTTCGTAAAGAAAGGGGAAATCGGGCACGTAGCTGAGACGCGCCCTGGCCTCCAGCGGCTGGGTCTGGACGTCGTAGCCCGCGACCCGCGCCGCGCCGGACGACGGTTTGATCAGTCCCACGATCATCTTGATCGTGGTGGTCTTGCCCGCGGCATTGGGTCCCAGGACGCAGAAGAACTCGCCGCGTGGAACCGTGAGGGTAATGCCGTCCACCGCCCGGACTTCGCCGAAATGCTTGGTGACATTTGCCAGCTCGATCATGGAATCATTCGCGAACGCCGAAGGGGATGGATTCGTTGGACAGCACCAACCCGTCGGGCAGGCGCACGAGCAGGATCTCGCCGGCGCGGCTGAGGTGCGCAACCAGGGTGAACCTCCCCAGCAGATTGGCCTCGATCCGGTAGGTTCGGATCCGGCTTTTCCCCACCCGCAGCCAGTCATTTCTGGCTGACCATCGGAGCGCGTTGGCGTTGGTGGCGCTGGTCCATTGTCGGAGATCGCCCATCGCGGAGGCCGGAAGCAGTACCGCGTAGGGACCCAGCATTGCCGGGAGTTGATTCAGGTCGCGCAGTTGGAACGTCTGTTCCCAGGTGTCCTTGCCTTCCTCAAACCGCATCCGAACCGCGTCGTCGCCGGCACGGGCGGACAGTTCCCAGGTGGAAGGGCGCCGAAACAGACGGAATGAGAGGTTCTGCCAGACGTAGTTGGTGTTGAGATCCACGTGGGCCAGGACCCGGGAACGCTGGGCCGGACCCTCCGGGCCGGTGATTAGATTGAGGTCGAGGTCCAGATTGTATCCCGCGGCATCCACCATTCCTTCCGGGATCAGGCCTGCACTGTCTGTACCGCCGGGTCCCTGTTCCTCGACGGTTGGGATCCAGCGCAGGGTCCCGAGCGGATCGCCATGGTGGCGGATTTGGAGAACCGATGGATCCGGGGCATTGAGCACGCGGTCCACCACCGTCGACAGCGACACCTCCGAGAGCGTTTCCCGTCCGCGCCCGAATTCCGCCCGCCACAGCAGGACGTTCATGAGGACCCAGAATGTCGCCACCAGGACGAACAGACCGCGGGAGGGCATGGTTGGAAACTAAACGCGGACTGTCGAAAGGGAAGGTGGGCTCACGTTTGTCCTTCCGGAATCATGGGGAAGGGATCCTGACCACCGAGCCCACCTTCATCTTGCTCGGGTTCAGTCCCGGGTTGGCGGCCATCAGGGCTTTCACGCTGACCCCATATTTCCGGGCGATGAGGGACGGTGTTTCGCCGGATTTCACCGTGTGGGTTCGTGACGCGGAAACCGGATTGGCGGTGCGGGTTTTGTCCGTTTTTGCGACGTTCCGCGAGGTTTCCTGTCCGGCGGGGTTGATGGTCTCCTGGACTGGCGAAACGGGAGTTTTGGCGCTGGACGCCGATTCGGGGGCGGTGGACCGCGCTGCGGTTTCCGTGACGGCCGGGAGAGTGGAGTTGGTCGTGGAACGCTGGAGGTTCTCCGCCTGGAGGCGCTGGATAACGTTGTTCTTTTCGGCCAGCTGTCGCCGGAGGTCCTCGATGGCGGACTCATTCTGCTCGGCGCTGAGTTCCTTGCTGTACTTGACCGCCAGCTGCATCTCGCAGTTCTTCAACCGATTGGCAGCCGAGACGTCGGGTTTTTGGCCGCGCCGTTCCAGCAGTTCCTGATGCCGGTTGTAATGGTAGGCGGCATTGATGAAGGAATGCTGGTCGTGGTAAAGATCCCCGAGAAAGAGGTGCGCCGCCGCATTGGATGGATTCACCAGGACCGCCTGTTCGAAGCTGGCAATGGCTTTGTCCTTCTGGCCTTGCAGCGCGAAGTTTTGTCCTGCGATGTAGTTGGCCTCCCGCTCCTCGGCGCCGGGCCCACCCCCCAGACGGTCACAGCCCGCGGCCAGTCCGGCCACCAGCAACGACATCAACACCCTGCGAATCTTGGTTCGGTTCAAACCTCCCATGTCCGCGCGCAGGCTAGGTAATGACAGGCGGGCGTCAACGATCTGCGACCGCGGACTTTTACCCCTCCGTACGCTTGAACCCCTGCCGCAGGCGGGTCAAAACGACCTTATCCCGTTGCTCATCGCGGTAATGAAAACACTTTACAATCGTAAACACAAGACCCAGACTCCCCGAGTGATTCCCTGTGGGACAATGAGTCAGACGTCGCGTTGGGGCGCACGGATTCCACTCCGGCGCGGGTTTACCCTGATTGAATTGCTGGTGGTGATTGCGATCATTGGAATTCTGGCAAGCATGCTTCTCCCCTCGCTGTCCGGTGCCAAGCAACGCGGCAACATGGTTCGATGTGTCAACAATCTCCGGCAGCTGGGGCTGGCGATCCAGATGTACGTTGACGATCACCAGGGCAAATACCCGCCCGCAGCGGTCGCCCAGCTGGATCCCGAGACCGGCCGGGTCGTGGACGGAAATCCCCGGGGGACGCTGGCTGCGCTGGGGGGGCGCGATGCACTCAACCTGAACTGTTTTCCCAATGCC
>JBGAPN010000533.1:0-3352 GCA_044221235.1 Limisphaerales bacterium | reverse complement strand
GTCGAAGGTGATTTCGATGGGTGTGCTGGCACTGACATCCGTGGCGCCGCTCGGCGGATTCACCGATACGACGGTTGGCGCCTGGGCCTGGAGCTCCATGGAGGATGCGAGACCCAGCAGAATGAGGGCACACAACCAGGAAATGAGCCGCGGAGCGTGGGCAAGGCGGAGGGTGCCCGGAGAACAGGGACTGATTCTCATGGTGGAAAAGTAGGACGGCCGATTGAACGCCGGCGAGTCAGAAAATGGATCCCGGAGGGTTTGCGTGGGTGCGCAGGATGGGATTGGGTGGCCTCAATCCGGGCCTATGTCCCACGCCCCGAGTAAGGCTCGCGTCGCCTGACGACGCCGCTCTGTTGACCGAGGGTGCCGATCCGCCTGTGCTGGGACCTGCCACCATATCCGCCGGGGCCCTGCGCCCGGATCAGGTCTTCCGGTGATCGACGTCGATCTTCAGGGTTTTTTGGACCTCAATTCGACCGGTCAGGCTGGGCTTCCGGGGATGTTCCGGAACGCCGTAACGGGCCCACCAGGCGACCCGACGCTCCAAGGTCCAGGCAGCGGCTTTGGCGCAGCCGCCCAGTTCCACCAGGAATTCCGTCATGTTCTGCGGCCGCTCGGCCGGGTCCTTGGCCAGTCCACGCAGAATGAGGGCATCCAGCGGTCGGCTGACTGGTTCGGGCGAACGGGTTCCGGGTGCCACGGGGTCACATCGTTCCTGCTGGTCCCAGATTTCCTCCGTGGTCTTGCCGGAGAACACGGATTCCCCGGTGAGCAGCTCGTAACCGACGGCGGCCACCGCATAAATGTCGGTCCGCGCATCGCCGAATCCGGGTTCCCGGATCGTCTCCGGAGCCATGTAGTCCGGAGTGCCCAGGAACCTCGAGTCGGCCTTGCTGATGGCTCCGCCCTTGGCCACGCCGTCCTTGACCCGCCGCACGAGACCGAAGTCGAGGACCTTGACGGTGTCGGGGACGCCGCCGCGTTCGCAGAGGAACAGGTTCGCGGGCTTGATGTCGCGATGGATGAGTCCGGCCGAATGGGCTTCACGAAGCGATTCGCAGACCTGGGAGAGCAGGTGAATGACCCGCTCCTCGGGCAGGGGACCGTGACGCTCGATCAGCTCCAGCAGGGTCATGCCCCGGAGGAGTTCCATGGCATAGTAGAAGATGCCGTCGTCGGTGTGGCCGTAGTCGTAGATCTGGATGGTATTGGGGTGAGAAAGTCGGCAGGTCAGCTGGACTTCACGTTCGAACTGCCGGATCAGATCGGGATCGGCGTGGGTGGGAAGCAGCAGCTTCACGGCGGTTTCGCGACGGAGCAGGGCGTGATCTGCCCGGTAGACGACCCCCATCGCGCCCTCTCCGATTTTTTCCAGGAGGGTGTATTGGCCGAGTTGGCGGGCCTTGAGCTGCGCGTCGTCGAAACGTTGCTTCAACACCAGGGTTCCGTAGGTGGAGACCAGCATCACCAGGGTGGCCACGCCCAACAGGCCGACCAGCGTGAACACCGTCCAGCGCAGCACCCGAAGTGGTCGGAACGCCTCGGCCGCGTCGATTTTGGTCACGACGCCGAATTCGTGTTCCGGCAGCCATTTCCAAGCGCCTACCACGGGAACGCCACGGTAGTCCCGGACGGGCGAAACGGTGCTTCCGGATTCGCCGGCTACGGCCTCCGCCACCATACCCATCAGCGGCAGGGAACTGCTGGCGGGAGGGGGCGAGGTGCTTCCCTTGGCAGTCAGGTCCCGGCCGGGGTCCTTCAACTCGATGTTGAGGGGCGAGCGGACACCGGGCGCGTTGGTCAGCAGACCCAATTGTTTCAGCTGCTCGTCGAAGCGGCTTCCCGAGATCAGTCGTCCGGCAGGATCAAAGGCAAACGTTTCACCAGTTTCGCCGGGCCGGGCCACCGAGAGGACCCGGGTGAATTCCTCCTCCGGCCGCAGCACCAGCACCAGGGCGGCCTGGACCACGCCATTGCTCGACATCACCGGAACCACCAGTTCCATCAGGTTGAGGTCGGGCGCCGGCATCCGGGGCCCCCTGGCGTCGCGGGGCGGGCCTCCCGGGCCGGGGTCGGGTCCATTGGTGCGAAACCGGTTCGAACGAAAGCCCTGTCCACCCCGAAACTCGGGTGGACCCTCGGGAGGTGGGCCGCCGCCTTCGCCGGGTCCAAATCCCCGGCGGATGCCGCGGCCCCGCGGACCGCGGGCAAATCCGGCCTTGAACGGCGTGATCAGGACGGGGCGCCCCTGGGTGACTGCTTCGCGGACGCGTGCGGCATGTTCGTTTTCGATGATCTCCCCCAGCCGATTGCGGGTGCGGGCGGAGCCGGAGAGGATCTGGAGATTCGTGCTCAGGATCAGCGCCGCGCCGAAGCCGGATCGTTGGATTCGTTCATCGATGGCATGCTGGAGTTCCAGTTGCGGGGCCAGGCGCGCCAGGCCGTTCCATTTCAGGTTGGCCCCGTCCCCCACGGCTGCCAGCACTTCCTGGGTTCGCTTGCGGATCTCCGGGTCGTCAGCGAGGACCTGGGCCAGCCGTCCCTGGGAACTGGCCCAAATATCGAGGGCGGCGACATTGGCCTCCAGGACGGTGTCCAGTTCTCCGCGCAGCCGGTTCTCCAGGGTTCGACGCAGCACGCCATGGCTCCACCAGCCGGCAAGGGCCACGATCAAGGCAGCGGCCAGCGGGATGCCGAACAGGGCTCGTTTCCGGGACAACGTCATGCGGGCGGGGCCGTGGCGGGATTCCTCCCCTGGCGGGACGCAGACTCGCCGGAGGGAAGACCGGTTCGCAAGTCCGTCGACGCCGATGGACGGGAAAGGCGGGAGGATTTGAAGCGGAAGAAGTCAGGATCGGGATGCCAGACGTCCGTGGATCCCGACGGGGTTTGGAACGGAGGGACTCCCGGAATCGACAGGAGGAATGTTGTTCCGCACAGCGGCCGGGGTCGAGGGACCGAAAGATCAGCCAGTCGTTGCGGGCTCACGTACCTGGAAAATGTTGCCCTCGGGGTCGAAGGCGTTGCGCACCGTGAATCCGGGACCGGTGTAGGTGGGCCCAAAAACGGCTCCGCCGAGGGACTGGGCCTGTTCGGCGGCAAGGGCGAGGCTGGGCACCGTGAAGAACAGTTTGATTGCTTGTTCGGCGCGTGGCTCCGGCGGGGTGTGAATCTCAATGGACCGGGCAATGTCGTCTGGAATGGCATGAAGCAGCAGTTGCATGTCACCGGATTCCATCACGTGGTGCACCGCGTCGGCCATCAGCAGGCGCATGCCGAGGACTCCCTGGTAGAATTGCGAGAGACGTCCCAGGTCTTTGGCGTAAATGAGGGCACCGGCGCGGGCGGG
>JBGAPN010000026.1:0-22106 GCA_044221235.1 Limisphaerales bacterium | reverse complement strand
GTTTTGCCTGGTCCCAGAACACCACCCGACGATCGGCGCGTCCGTCGTGATTGGTATCGCTCAGGATCAGCACCCGGTCATTGAGCTCACGGGCGAACTGAACTTTGTCCTCCGCGTAGGTGTAGTTTTCGGCCACCCAGAGGCGCCCCCTCGGATCCATCGCCATCCCGATGGGTTGACGCACGGCAGGCTCCGACTCGAAGACCTGGACCCGGAACCCCGGAGGCATCCGGAAGCTGGCGGCCGCGGCGTCCGGCGCGAGCGGGGCTCCGCGCGTCTCCGTGTCAAACGGCTCGGGAAAGTCCGCAGCAACCAGTCGCACGGCGGCGAAAACGACAGCCGGAAACACCCGAGGCATCATGGGCGGGAAGCCTAGCGCCAGACCCGCGGCGGTCGCGATTCGGAAAATGAAAAAGGCGGACCGCCAGTCCGTCGAAATCGCTTCCCGCCTTGCCCGCCGTCATTCACCGGTCACTCTGCGCCATGCATCCCGTCTTCGAACGGCTCATTGTGGAACTGGAGAGGCCCCGGCCGCTCACGGGCCAGGTATTGAGACACCTCGCCGCCACCTATGGGATCGGACTGAATGAGGCGGGTGACTTCCTTGACCGCGAACTGCCCGGTTTCGATGACAGCGCGGTCGATCTCGCATTGTCGTCGCTCTTCACGCCCAAACTCCAGGATCAGGCCGTGTTTGCCGACCTGCTCCTCGATCAATCCATCCCGACAGAGACCTCGGAACAATGGATCCACCAGCTGGAATCCCGTCCGACCCCAGGGTGCCTCGTGACCGAGTCCGGCACGGAGCATCGGTTTCCGCTCCGGGTTGTGACCTTGGAACGGTTCGTCCACCGGCTGCGTCTCGAGGCCACCGTGCCGGCGCCGCTGCTGCACCTGATCCAGTCCCTGCCTCCGGCAGAGGAACGTCCCCTGCTGCTCGCCGTCGCCCGACGCGCCGTTTGGAATACGCCGGAACGACAGGAACTGCTGACGCGATACCTGTCGCAGAACTTATCAGGCGACGGGTACCGCCGTGGGGACGTTGCGGCGTTGCTGGCGTTGATGGAGTCCGCCGGACCTTCCAGTGTGGAGGACCTGCTTCGGCGACTTCCGGAATGGGAACAGGTCGCCCGAGCGCAGGTCACCGCCACCCACATGCCACGCCCCTTCTTCAACCTGCAGGTTGAGGAAATGCACGGTGGCGGACGGGATACACGTCCGGCCAACACCCGCATCGCCGACCAAAAGCAGGCGGAACTGGAATTCTTCGGCCGGCTGCGCCTTGCATTTTCGGAATCGGAAGCCTGAGCGCAACCGAACGGCGCGAAATTGCTCCGGCGCCACTCCCTCACTTCGCCGGACGCTTGGGCCTTCCGGGGCCCCTCCCCCGTCGGGCGCCACGATCCTTCTGGCGGTCGGGTCGGACCCGTTCCTCGCGCCCGCCCTTGCGTGGACGTTCCTTGCGGACGGGGTCAATGGTCTTCGGACGCTCGCGGGAAACCAAAACCAGCGGGCAGCCCTCGAATCCGAACACGCGGCGAAGTTCGCCCGCCAGATACTTTTCGTACGCCGGACTGAAAACTTCCTTCCGGTTCACGAACATCAGGAAGGTGGGCGGGGACTGCTGCACCTGGGTTGCATAGAAGAACTTCAGGCGATGTCCCAATTTGCTCACCGGCTGACGACGTTCGATGGCGTCTCCCAGAGTGCGGTTCAGGATGGACGTGGGCACCTTCTGACGCCACTGGGCCCCGACGTATCGGACGGCCTCCAGCAACCGGTCGAGTTGGAACCCGTCCTTGGCGGAGGTGAAAATCACGGGCGCATAGTCGAGAAAGAACAGCTTGGCATGAACCCATTCGCCAAATTCGCCCAGGGTGACCATGAGCTTCGGGCGCCCGAATGTGGTCTGACGCTTGCGCCGCGCGAACTCCTCCTCCTGCGCCGTGCGTACCTGCTGCGCCACCAGGTCCCACTTGTTCACCACGATGATGCAGGCCCGGCGCGCCTCGGTGATCAGGTCGGCAATCTTCTTGTCCTGTTCCAGGATCCCGGTGTCTGCATCGACCACCAGAACAACGATGTCGGCCGCGACGATGGCGGCCCGGGTCCGCTCCGCACTGAAAAACTCCACCGTATCGTCCACCCGCCGGGCTTTGCGGAGTCCGGCCGTATCCACCAGGACGAACCGTTCACGGCGTCCCTCGGTGTCGACCTCGAACGGAACATCGACGGCATCGCGGGTGGTTCCCGGAATGGGACTCACGATCACGCGTTGGGAGCCGGTGAGCGTGTTGATGATCGACGATTTCCCCACATTGGGACGGCCCACGATCGCCAGACGCAGCGGGCGTTCCACCTCGGGAGCCGTCCCCCCTTCCTCCGGTGCGGACGCCAGCGAGGGCGGGGACGACGCCGGGAGCAACCGCAGCGCTTCGACCATGAGTGTGTCGATGCCCAGGCCGTGAATGGCGCTGACGGGAATTAGTTTCTCGAACCCAAGGCGGCTGAATTCTGCCATTCCCGATTCGGCCCGGTCGTTGTCCACCTTGTTGACCACTACCAGCACTGGCCGGCCGGCCGCGCGCAACCGTTTCGCCACTTCGAGATCCAGGGGCACGACCCCTTCCTGGACATTGACCACCAGCAGAATCACCGAAGCCGCCTCAAGGGCCATCTGGACCTGTTCAAACGCAGCCGCCGTAATGACATCCTCGGCGCGTTCCCCGCGCAGCAGCCCGATGCCACCCGTATCGATGAGGGTGAACGGCACGCCCTGCCATTCGGCCTCGACCATGACGCGGTCGCGCGTCACGCCGGGCTGGTCATGGACAATGGCAATACGGCGGCGGGCGATCCGGTTGAACAGCGCGGACTTTCCCACATTGGGACGGCCCACGATGGCGATGACAGACTGCATTCGGCGGACAGTGTGCCGGAAGCGGGGAGGAAGGAGCAAAGCCCAAAGAGGGGATCCCGGCGGCCGGCATCCGCACCCCGGGACCCATCACTTCACGAAGCCCTGTCCCTTGAGCCAGAAGAGCAGATCCACTGCCCAGGGATGCGGCTGGGCGAACTCCGGGGGCCGGGTTGCGAGCCCGATTCCATGTTTGCCCGATTTGTAAATGTGAAGATCAAAGGGAACGCCGGCCCGTTCCAAGGCGGCGGCAAATTCCAGTGCATTTCGAACGGGAACCGCCTGGTCCTCCCAAGTGTGCCAGACAAAGGTCGGCGGCGTGCCCGGCGAGACCTGTTTTTCATTGGAGAGGAGACGCACGTCTTCCGCGGTCGGATAATCACCCAGAAGATTTCGCCGCGACCCGGCATGGCCGAAGGCTTCCATGGTGATCACCGGGTAACACAGGACCCCGAGGTCCGGCCTCGAACTCAGGCGATCCACCGGGTCCGAAGCCTTGGGATCCCCGGCGTCGAAGTGGGTCAGAAGGGTGGATGCGAGGTGTCCGCCCGCGCTGCTGCCCATGATTCCCACGCGCTTCGGATCCACTGAGTATTCCGAAGCGTGGCCCCGGACCCAGCGAACCGCCCGGGCCGCATCCTGCAGCATGACCGGATGCCGGTAACCGTGGCTGCCCAGGCGATACTTGAGCACAAAACAAGTCACGCCCGACTTGTTGAGGTACAGTGCATAATCATTGCCCTCGTGTGGAGCCAACCCCCCGTATCCGCCCCCCGGACAGATCACCATGACGGCCCCGGTCGCCGTCCCGGGATCGGGGAGATAGGGCGTCAGCGTGGGGATGTCATTGGTGGAAGTCCCCAGCGCACCCGGGGCTCCATCGGACCAGAGTGGTATCGGTTCGCGAAGTTCTGCGGACACGGCGGGCACGACGACGGACACGCCACAGAGAATCAGGAAAAGCGGGAGGAATCGACTCGCGGGCATGGGTGAAATGCTGGGGCCGGGATCCGGTGGGCGCAAGAAACGCTTGGATGCCCCTGCAACCGCAACGACGGATAAAATCCCCCCGGTCCGTTGGCGAAACGGCGCCGTCCTGAAGGGGTCCCGGCCCATGCGCAACCCCTCGTTCTCCACTCCGCCCCAAACGGTATTCCGGCGTTGACTTGGAGGCGTCTTTCGAACCAACTGCGCGCGGTCGTTTCCACGCCCGCGCTGACGTCCACAGGACCGCCCGCGGGGCAACCCCACTTGGGCGGCGACCCGCAGGCCGCGGGCCCGTTCGTGCAGCGTGAAATGGCCTGTTCCGTCGCTTATGGACAGCAATCGCAGGCTCTTCGTCGGCAATCTGCCGTTTCAGGTTCTCGAGCGTGATATCGAGGACGCATTTCGCGCCGCCGGTGTGGTGGTCAGTGTCAACCTCATGCTCGACAAAATGACAGGGCGCTCCCGGGGATTTGCCTTTGTCGAATACGCCACGGCGGAAGACGCCGCCAAGGCGGTCGAGATGTTCAACGGGAAGGATCTCGGCGGCCGGGCCATGACCGTCAACATCGCCCGTCCCCGTGAGGAGCGTCCTGCCGGGGGAGGCCGCCCGCGTTCTGGCGGCGGCGGGGGTGGAGGGGGTGGCGGCTGGGACCGCGGTGGCCAGCGGGGCGACCGTGGAGGCCGCGGTGATCGCGGTTTCCGGGGCGAGCGGGGCGACGGCAGTCGAGGTGGCTGGAGTGGGGATCAGGATTGAGACTGATCCCGGCATTCGTGAATCCCTACAATTCGCACCCATAAACGGTTTGACTCCCCAGCCGGGGTGTCCCTAGCGTTTACCGAACATTCCTATGGCTGATCCCAATCCTCCCGGCGCGCCGTCTGGCACTCCTCCCACTCCTCCGGAGCCGCCCAAGGCCGCCGATGCCGCGCAAAAGAAGCAAACGGTCCGCATCAGCCTGCCTCCCAAGCCGGCAGGTGGACCGGCCATCAAGATTCCCGCGGCCCCTGCCGCTCCCGCCGCGGCTCCGGCCGCTGCCGCGGTTGCCGCAGCTCCGGCCGCTCCGGCCAAGCCAGCCGCTGCTCCGGTCGCCGCCGCACCAACGGCCGCCCCCAAGGCTGCGCCAGCGCCCAAACCGGCACCGCGCACCGCAGAATCCACGGTCAGCCCGATCGACATCGGCCTGGCCTTCGCCACTGTGGTGATCGGCATCTGCGTGATCGTCCGTTTGCTCTTCCTCGTCCCCGCGGCATCTTGAGCCATGGCTTCGAACAATATCGTCACCGTCACCGAACAGAATTTCGCCCAGGCCGTCTCCGGCTCCCAGGTTCCGGTCCTGTTGGATTTCTGGGCTGAATGGTGCGGGCCCTGCCGGATGATCGCCCCGGCCCTCGATGAATTGGCCACTGAGTTCGCCGGCAAGGCGACCATCGCCAAGGTCAATGTTGACCAGGAGCAAAACCTCGCCGTGCAGTTCAACATCACGGGCATCCCCGCCCTCCTGGTGTTCAAGGGCGGACAGGTCGTCCACCAGATGGTCGGGGCCCAATCCAAGTCCGCGATGAAGAAGGCGCTCGACGCCGCCATTGCCAGCTGATTCCGGAATAGCCTTTCCCAAAGGCCTGCAGCCCCGCTGCAGGCCTTTTTGCGTTTGTCCTTCCGGGTCGGATTTCCACCCCACCCCATACAAATCCCTACCGGTCTGGTGTCTCTCCTGGCAAATGGGTGACTCATCTCGACCCAACCGTTCCGTTGGCCCCCGCGTCCTCGTCGTCGCCGGCATCGTGATCGCATTGCTGGCCTACCTCGCCGCAACCCGCCGCCCGAGAACCGATTTCACTCCCGACGGTCCCGACTCCGTCCCGACGGTAACATCCGGGCCACTCGGTTCCGCCCCACAGGTCGCCAAGCCCGGTGTCCCGCGGCCAGCGAACCGCGAACCGGCCCGGGACCTCGTGGCACGCCGGCTTCAAGAATTTGTCCGCAGTCGACGTGAGATTGTCGATGGCTACGCCGCCAGCCTGGGAATCCCGATTCCCGACGAGTTCCACCACCTGTTCACTCTTGCGGAAGCGGACCGGTGGGACGAATTGCAGGCGCTCTATGCCACGATCAGCGAACGACGTCAGCGGGGGGAATTCCCCGAAGCATCAATCAAACTGTGGCCGGCTCTCCTGGAGACCTATGGTGTCCTGGAAGTGACCCACGCGTGGCCCGCCCAGGCGTTGCTCGATTATGGAAATGCCGTCCTCGGCACCCTGCCGTCCAATGCGGTTTACGTCGGGGGGACCGACGCCGGACGCTTCATTCCGACGCTCCTGAGCGAAACCATGGACGGTGAGCATCCGGTCGTGTTGACCCAGAACGCATTCGCCGACCTCACCTACCTGGACTACGCCCGCTTTGTTCACGGCGATCGCCTGCCCCTGTTGACCGAGGATGATTCCCGGGAGGCGTTCGCGGACTACATGAAGGAGGCCGAGCGTCGATTCCAGCACGACCGGGAGCATCCCGGCGAACCAGCGCTCCTTCGCCCTGGAGAGCAGGTGCAGGTGCTCGACGACGGCCGAATCCAAGCGGGTGGACAGGTCTCCGTCATGGCAATCAATGAACTCTTGATGAAAACCCTGATGGATCGGAATCCGGACATCCCGTTCTACATGGAGGAGTCCTATCCATTCCAGTCCCTCTACGGCGATGCCTCAGGGTCCGGACCGTTGATCCAGCTCCAGGGAACGCCGGAAAACACGGAAGGATCGCCCGAGCGCGCCGCCCAGTCGGTGGCGTACTGGCAGGACGCCGTCCAACGCCTTACCGCCGACCCCGACGTTGCCGAAAACGAGAATGCCCGGACGTCATGGTCCAAACTGGTGATGGCCCAGGCCGGAATGCTCGAAGGGCAGCAGCAGCCAGCGGAGGCCGAGCGCCTGTTCGTCCTTGCCCTCGAATTGACTCCCACCAGTCCGGAAGGCGTGTTCCGCTACATCTCCCTGCTCCAAGGCCAGGGTCGCTGGAAGGACGCCTTGAAGATTGCCCAGAATGCGCTGCGCCAATCTCCGGACAACGGACCGTTCCAAGAACTGACGCGGCAGTTGCAGTCCAAGGCCGGGGTTTCTGGAACTCCTTGAGCCAAGGCGGGAGCAAGAACCGCCATTCGTGGACGAACGGAATCGTCTCCCTCTTCCGACTCGGAGTATGAAATAGGGCTGGGGTGAGAGTCAGCCCGCGGAATCGTGGGTGCATCCGGTCAGGGCGTCTCCCGACGCTTCCCCGGGAGATCCATGGCGGTCGCCGCCCGGTAGTCGGCCACGGCGCGCAATACCTCCGCCGCGGCATCCACATCAAGATTCCGGGCGTCCACCGCTGCCTGTTCCCGCAGTTGCATCGCCAGGAGGTCCGTCGCCCCCAGGCGAAACCGGTCCACCTCCGCAGCCAGCAGCTCCTCCGCCAGGGACACATTAATGCGCGTCTGCTCTGTCTGCTGGGATGCAGCGAGGTAAGCCGAGTAGGCATCCTGGATCTCCGCCCGGATCCGGTCCCGCGCAAACCGCTCCTCATTGGACAACTGCTCCAGCTGACCGTCGACTTCCATCAACCGCCCCTTGGCGTCGCTCCGTTGCAGGGGCATCTTGAATTCCATGCCGGCCTTGAGCTGGGGGACGCTCAGGTCCTTGTAGATGTCCTCGCCGAAATCCTGCACCACGCTCACCCCGGCATTCAGGTTGGGCAGCATCTGATTCCGCGCAAGGCGGCGATCCACCTCCAGCTTTTCCCGGTTGAGCTTGAACCGGCGCAATTCCGGACGTGAGGCGAACGCGGTCGCGATGGCGGGGCCGACGTCCTCCTCCGTGATGATGGGCGCCTCGGGAAACGATGCCGGCACGCATTGGATTGGCGCCACGATCGGAAGGTCATCGGCTCCGCGAAAAAACAGCGAAAGCGTCAGGGAAGCCGACTCGAACCGCCGGCGGGACTGCACCAGCGACAGTTCCCGGGCGATGACGAGCCTTTGATTGTCGGTCAACACAATCTTCGGAATCAGCCCCGACTCGAATTGATTGGTCAGGGCAAAGGCCCGGGCTCGGGCCACGTCCAACAGATTGGACGCAATCAGATATCGGTGGCCATTGGCCAGCCACTGGTAGTACGCCACCGAGCCCGCACGGATGAAGTCCAATTGTTGCCGCGCAATCGACGGATCAGCCAGTTTCTGGTCCAGCTTCGCCTTCAACACGGCGGCCCGCCGCCGGTCGATGGAGCCGTCCTTCAGGATCGGCACTTCCATTCCGAGACGGACTTCGCCTCCCGATTCGGTGCGGTTCGAGTAATAGTCGGGCAACCGGTTTCCCCAGGTATACCGGTATCCGCCGAAAATCGTGCTGCCCCAGACGCCGGTGAACTGCTCGAACCCCGTCTCCGCCGTCCCGCTTTCGTAATACCCAATCGGGGTGCCGAAAAGTTTGGCGAACGAGTTGAAGTCGAAGGCAGCCCCGGCCGACTTCAGTCGTCCGGCGGCGATGTCCCGTTCGATGAGAGCGGCCAGCAGCGGAGGATATTGGTTGGTGATGGAGTACAGGACGTGCTCCAACCTCAGGGGACTGGGAATATTGAATGGAACGGATTCCGGTCCCGCTCCCTGTGCCCGGGAAACAAACGGTACCAGGCACGCGAACAGGATCGGCATCCACAAACTCCGGGCCGGGGACGGACTCTGGACGCTTACATCACCGGGAGCCGAATGGGTGTTCCGTGATCTCATGACGCCGAGGGTCAACGGGTCAAACTGGCCCCAAACTTGTCCCCTTTGTCTGCGGCTGGACTCGCCGGGAACCCATTCATCCGGCGCCAGACCTCGTACCAAAACGGCACCTGGGCCGCGAGAACCCAGCCCTGCGCGCGTACTCCCTGGCGCAGGATCGAAGGTTCAGGCCAGAGCTCCTGCTGCTCGACACCATCCACCGTCACCAAGTCCGGTTTGGACGCCACCACCACGCGAAAGCTGCCCTTACCGTTGTCCGTCGGATCCACCAGGACCACCTCACCGCCAAAGGTTCCCCGCGGCGCCCGGAACGGCCCGAGAACGGCCACCGCCGGCCAGCCCTCAAACTGAAGCCGGACATCGCTGCCCGGGATTCTCGTTCCATCCGGCGTCACCGTCCGCGGCCGGGCGAGCGGCATGTCATTTCCGTCGAGCCAGATTTCCACCATGCGGCTCTCGGTCTCCGGAATGATAACGCAGATCGGCGATCCGGGTCGGAGATAGGTTCCCGGCGTCGCCTGGACCGAAAGCACGATGCCGTCGCGGGGTGCTTCAACAGACTGACGCCGTGCCTGGGCCAATTGAATTCCCAGGGCGCCGATCTGCTGGTCCGCCGCGGCCAATTCCGCCGCGGCGCTGTCCCGAAGCGACTTGGTGTTGGCGATGGCTCCGCCGATGGTGGCTTCCTGCAGGGTCAAATTGGCACGCGCAGTGGCAAGATCGGCTGCCGTGCTTTTCTGGGCCAGAACCGCCAGTTCATACTCCTGTTCCGACGCCAATCCACGCTTGTCCTGGAACAGCTCCCGGATGCGTTGATAGCGACGCTCCGACGTCTCGGCCGCGATCTGGGCCGCGTTGATTCGCTCCTGCGCCGCCACGACCGCTGCCTGCAGCGACGCCTCCTGTTGGCGGATTTGGGACGCGAGCTCATTGGTCCGGCTGGCCAGCGAGCGACGACGACGCTGGGCATCCTCCAACTGGGTCCCAAGGTTTTCGATGAGGTTCGGGTCGTTGTCCTCCAGTTCGATGAGCACTTCGCCCGCCCGGACCCGTTGTCCTTCGACGATGTTCGACTTGCGGACCACACCGGAAACCCGGGCCTCCACATTGACCCGGCGTTCCAGCGGATCATAGGCAATCACGCGTCCCGTGCCAGAGACCGATTGTTGCCAGGGCATAAAGGCCACCAGGATCAGCGCGGACAGGATGGCGACCGGAAGCCAGCGATGAACCTTGTCCAGATCCCGGGTGGGATCCACCAGGAGCATCGACGGCACCTGGTTCGCCTCCTCGTGAAAGGGAAGCGCCGAGACCGGCGCCACCGTCGGTCGCGTTTCTGCCCTGAGTTTCAGTTCAGTGCCCATGGTCTTGGATGGGGTGGGGCGAACGCCCTGGGGAATCCAACGGCGGTTCCAGGGTGATCCGGCGTTCAAACCGGCGGATCACATCCGGATCCCGGGTCACCACCAGCAATGTCCAGGGCCGTTCCGGCGCGCACAGGTATTCGAGGATGCAGTCAATCTCCTCCGGCTCAAACCCGTCGAGCGTCGTGTCGAGCATGAGCAGCCGGGGCTGGGAAACGATGGCCCGGGCGAGCAACACCTGACGGCGTTCCGTGCCCGACAGCGAGTTCCCCAGGAGCGAAATCCGCTCGTGAAGTCCTCCGGGCATCCGCTGCACCTTGCGCAGCAGGTCGACGGCCTCCAGGGCTTCGCGCACCTCCGCCAGCCCGACGGAATCGTTCCCCAGCCGGATGTTTTCCGCGAGGGATCCGTCGAACAACTCGTCGTCACCGTGCACGCGCGCCACGGCCCGCCGAAGCTGGGCACGGTTCCAATGACGCAGGTCGAGCCCGTCGATGTCCACATGACCCTCCAATGGCTCGCGAATTCCGAACAGGATCTCGATGAGCGTGCTGCTGCCGGCGGACGACGGTGCCACCATGGCCACACGTGCGCCGGGCTCCAGTTGAAGGTTTACGCCGCGCAGCACCGGACGATGGGATTCGTATTCGAAGTGGACATCCCGCACCACCGCGCCCGCTCCGCGCGGCGATCCGGGCTGCGGTGACTCGCCGCCGCCCGACTCCACCGGCAGGTCGACCAGATGACCGACCTTGTCGATCGCCGTGAGGCAATCGTAGGCGGTTTCCAGCTGCTTCCAGAATTTGGCCACCGCGCGAAGGGTGGCAGCCAGGACCAGCTGGCTTGCCACCAACTGGCCCACGGACAGCTGGCCGTTGAGCACCAACACGCCGCCCCAGGCGAGCAGCACCGCACCGGCAATCACCTCGAGACCGAGCAGCCCGAGCACCTGCCGGTACAGGATTCGAAAATGTTCCTGGCGGGAACGAAGGTACCAACGGGTCAGCTCATCGGTCCGGCTCGACGCGAGCTCCGCGCCGCCCGGCGCCTTGAAGACTGCCGAGAACATGGCCACCTGCTGCAGCCATCCGGCAGTGGCATATTTGGCCCGCGACTCCTCGATGCTGGTGGTGACGCCACGGCGGCCCAGTCCCCAGATGATCAGGAGGACCATCAGCAGGAGCCCGGCATCCAGCCAGAACAGGGACCACGAGTAGAAGGCCAGCAGGGTCGAACCCACGATAAAGGTCAGTGCGACATCCAAGCCGTCGAGCAACAGCTGCGCCGCGGCCTTTTGGAGGGTCATGATGTCGAAGAACCGGTTGGTCAGCTCCGGCCCGTGGTGCCGGTCAAACTCCTCCTGCCGCACCCGGGGAAGCCTCATGGCAAGGTCCGCGGTAAACCGTACAAAGATCCGGCGCTGCAACCGTTCGATCAGCGTGAACGCCAGCGCACGCACCAGCGCATGCAGACTGAGAAAGACCAGCAGAACCAGCGACAGCACCACCAGGGCTTGCAGGTACACCTGTTGCTGGCCGCCAAACGCGATGTTGCTGACCAGGGCGTCGGCCGCCAGGGGCACCGCCAGATACAGCAAACCGGTGACGACGGCGTAGCCGACCAGGCTCCAATGGTCGCGACGTTCCAGCCGGGCCAGCGCGAGGATGCGTTCGAAGGGGCGCGGTCCGTGAGATTCGCCGCCGCCCCCGCCGTGGCCGTGTCCATCGCCCTTCCCTGGGGGATGTCCCACACCTCCACCGCCACCGACGGCGTCCGACCGGGGAGCCGCCAGGGGTTGCGCGGGAAGATCCCGTTCCACGGCCAGCCACAAAAACACGGCATCCGCGCCCCCGTCCAAGGTGCGGGCCAAGTCCCGGACACGCATGACCCTGGGGGTTGACTCGAGGCCTCCCACCCGAACTTCGGACCAACCCCGCCTCTGAATGGAGAGGTACGTGGGTGTGCCCTCACGGCTCCAAACGGTCGCCATGGGCCGGTCATCGCGGGCATGATGCACCGCGTCCCGCAACGACATTCGAACGACGGTTCCCCGAAGTCCGCACGCTCCCCCTACGCGTTGGAGCAGCAACAACGGGTCATCAGGATCCCCTTCCCCACCGTCCCGGCCGTCCCGCCGCGGCATAAAGCGTCGCGCTGCGGCTCGAACATCACCAGGATCCACCTCCAGTCCGGACGCAATGGAAAGCCGAACAACGGCATCCACCACCGCATCCGTGGAGATCGACGTCGTCGAGGATTCCGCAGGCGTCGATTGGGGTATCATCACTTCCGCACGACGTCGTTCCGCCGGACCGAGACCCCGCCCGGCACCGCCAGAAAGGTCTCCAGGGCATCACCCAATGGCAGGAATGGCCGCTGAATGGAGCGGACCACGGACGGTGGCATAGACGTCGGGTTCATCGGTGAATTTTCCACAAACGACCGGCATTTTATCTCCGAACTTCCGATCCGCAATGGGACCTCGACAAAAATCTCCCGCGGCGCCGACACCCGGCCGAACCGGGGACGCTGCCAATCCATGGGACCCGTGGAAACGAACGAGGAATGGTCGGTTGAAGCCATCCCACACAACGAGGCATGATCGGACTCCAGCCCGGTTCGCAGATCGTTTGCTCCTGCGCGTCGGGAATCCCCGTCATTCCATGCGTCCACGACACCCTTCCGCTTCCATCGCGCTGGCCAGCTGCGGGCTCGCCTGCGCCATTTCCACTGCGACACTTCACGCCATGGAACAGCTCAACGGGCGGCCGTCCGTTGTCCTCCGGGGCTCGGCCGCAGTCGTGGTCATCGACCTTTCCGGCGGCGCCATCGGCGATTTCCATCTCGCCACGGGGGACAACCCCGTGAACCCGCTCGCCTGGAACCTACCCAAGGCGGGCGACGCCGGGATTCACGGATTCGGACACTTCCTCTGTCTCGACCGATGGGGCCCGCCGTCCGACGCCGAAGGGGCACGCGGCATGCCGTACCACGGCGAGGCGTCCAACGTGGCCTGGACCCTGGAGCGGGAATCGAAGGCTACGGACGGCCATCCCGAGGCCGTCATGACCGCCCGTCTACCCAAGGCAGGACTGGGCGTGCGGCGTCAGGTTCAACTGGCCAGGGAGGGAACCGTGTTCCGGATCCGCGAAACGGTCACCAACGAGAATGCCCTAGGCCGGGTCTACAACATGGTCCAGCACCCGACCATCGGAGGCGCCTTCCTGGAGGGCACGACGATCGTGGACTGCAACGGTCGCCGCGGATTCGCACAGGGAGGTTCCCTGCCCAATCCCGAGGAACCTTCCTCCTACTGGCCGAGGGCTCTGAACCCTGACGGCACGTCGGTGGACGTGCGTCATCTCACGGACAATCCGAATCCCAATGTCGTGAGCTACGCCATTGACGACACCCATGGCTGGATCACGGCGGCCACGCCTGAACGGGGACTGTTGATCGGCTACCTTTGGAAGACCGTGGATTATCCCTGGGTCAGCCTGTGGCGGGATGTCCAGAACGGGCGGCCATCAGCGCGCGGATTGGAATTCGGCACAACCGGACTCCATCAACCGTTCTCCATCCTGGTGAAAAAGGGGCGCATCTGGGACCGCCCACTTTTCGAGTATCTGGACTCCGGCGAGTCCGCCACCCGCAGCTACACGGGGTTTCTCCTCAAGGTGCCCCCCGATTTCGCGGGCGTCGCCTCCATTACCGTCCTGGCTGACCGGCTGGTGGTCCGTGAGCGTCGTGCGGATCAGCCGCGGGAGTGGACCCTTCCTGCGGAAAACCTTCTTCCCTGAACGTCGAGCCCATGCCCTCCCCCTTCGTTCGCAGGTGTTCGATGGTCACGCTCCTGGCCGCGACTTCACTCGCCCTTCCCAACCGGGCGCAGGAGGCCCGATCGCAACCACCGGTTCCCCGGGCGGGCCTGGAGGTCCGCCTGTGGGCCCGCGACCCCATGTTGCAGGATCCCGTGGCCATCCATTTCGACGATCAGGGACGGCTGTATGTCGCGGAAACGGCACGCCGCAGCACGGTGGACATCGACATCCGCGGCCACCAGGCGTGGATCGTGGACGATCTCGCGAACCAATCCATCAACGATCTCCGCCGGTTCTTCCGGGACAAAATGGCGCCGGAGCGCAGTTTGGAAAATGCAGCGTGGCTGCTCGATCGGAATGGCGACGGCGTCCACGACTGGCACGACCTGACGGAGGTCAAGGAACGCATCCGGCTTCTGGAGGACCCGGAGCGTTCCGGGAAGGCAACCGTGTCGCACGTCTTTGCCGAGGGATTCAATGAGGAGATCAACGGAGTCCTCGCCGGCGTGATGCCGTGGAAGTCGAACGTGTTCGCCACCGTGTATCCGGATCTCTGGCTCCTCCGGGACACCAATCACGACGGGGTCGCCGACACCCGGGAGTCGTTGTTTCGCGGATTTGGAGTGCACGCGGCCTTCGACGGGCACGATCTTCACGGGCTCATCCTGGGGCCGGACGGCAAGGTCTACTTTTCCAACGGGGACAACGGGTTTTCCGTGACGAATCGCGAGGGACGTCGCCTCCATTATCCCAACACCGGCGGCGTTCTGCGGATGGATCCGGACGGCTCCAACCTGGAGGTCTTTGCCACCGGACTTCGCAATCCGCAGGAAATCGCCTTTGACGAATACGGAAACCTGTTTGCGGTGGACAATGACGGCGACCTGGAGGACGAGCGTGAACGGTTTGTCTTCATCAGCGAGGGAAGTGATTCCGGTTGGCGCCTGAACTGGCAGTTTCGTGACGCGGGCTGGGCCCGATACACCCGACAGCCGAACTACAACCCGTGGACGGCGGAACGGATGTGGGTGCCGCATTTCCCCGGACAACCCGCCCACATCACGCCCCCCATCACCAACTATTCGGTCGGGCCCGGGTCGTTCATCTACAATCCCGGCACGGCGCTCAACGAGGCCTACCAGCGGTATTTCTTCCTCATTCAATTCCCCGTCCAGAAAGTGACTGCATTCCAGGCCGTCCCGCGGGGCGCCGGATTCGAGATGGTCCACGAGCATACCGTGTTGTCGGGCCCGATGATCAGCGCCGTGGCGTTTGGCCCGGATGGAGCCTTGTATGCCGCCGATTGGGACGGGATGTGGGAACCCAATGGACACGGGGCCATCTGGCGTTTGGACGATCCACGGATCGATGGGTCCCCGCAGCGCCTCGCGGTGCGACAGCTTCTCGCCGAAGGAATGGACGGCAGAACCACGGAGGACTGTCTGACTCTCCTCGGGCACGCGGACATGCGCATCCGGCTGCGTGCCCAGTTTGCCCTCGCCGAGCGCGGAGGGCGGGCGGAATTGCAACGCGCAGCGCTGGATACGACGGCCTCCCAGTTCGCGCGGATTCATGCGCTCTGGGGACTCGGGCAAATCGGACGTCAATCCCCCTCCCCGACGCCCGAACTGCCCTGGACCGATCCCGATGGGGAAATCCGCGCCCAGGCGGCGCGGGTGGCCGGCAATCTTCGTCTGAAGTCCACCTCGAATCCGCTGATCACGTTGCTCCGGGATCCCAGCGCCCGCGTCCGCTTCCAGGCCGCGTTGGCCCTCGGCAAGGTTGGCGCTCCCGAGGCCGTCCCTGCACTGGTTTCGCTGCTTCAGGACAACAACGATCAGGATCCATTCCTTCGCCACGCGGGTGTCATGGGACTGTTTGGATGCGGCTCTCCCGAGAGTCTGGCCGCACTGGCCACCCATCCATCCGTGGCCGTGCGTGTGGCGGCCGTGGTGGCCCTGCGACGACACCAGTCGCCAGCCGTCACGCCCTTCCTCGACGACCCGGACAGCCGCGTCCGACAGGAAGCCGTCCGGGCCATCCACGATGACGAATCGATTCCATCCGCATTGCCGGCCCTTGCCCGCCGCCTGGATCACGTCACGAGCGAAACCCCGGAGGGTGTCACCCGCCGTCTCCTGAATGCCAACCTGCGGCTTGGAGATGAACCAGGCGCCCTGCGGTTGATGCACTATGCGGCCGATCCTGGTCATCCGGCCCCGCTTCGAATTGAGGCGGTTGAATGCCTTGCGGCGTGGGACCGGACGCCGTTCCTCGACCGGGTGGAAGGACGCATCCGAAAAATGGATTCCCGGGTGGCCAAGGCGGGGGACCGGATGATCCAGGAAAACCTCAACTCGCTTTTGAAGGAGGCGAGCCCTGCCCTGGCGCAGACGCTGACCCGGGTGGTGATGGAGAACGCCCTTGACGCGGATCCGGCGGTCTTCTCGGGCTGGGTCCTGTCCCCGGATCAACCGGCACCCGTCCGTGCCCAGGCGCTCAAACTGCTGGCCCGCCGCAATTCCAAGGAATTCGCCGCCGCACTCGAAACGGCCCTCGCGGCACAGGATCCGACGCTACGCCAAACCGCCTTTGCCCTGCTCGCAAGCCAGGATGCCCGACGCTTCCTGGTGCTGTCGCGGTCCGGCTTTTCCTCCCTGTCCCTCCCCGAACAGCAGGCCATTCTCCGGCAGGCAGGGGCCACTCCCGGAACGGCGGCAACCACCTTTGTCACTGAACAATGGGATGGGCTGGATCTTGGCCGCCTGCCCGCCGAGCTCACCCTCGATGTCCTCGAAAGTGCCCGGGCCCGGAAGGATCCGGCGCTGGCCGCCCGACTTTCACAGTACGAGTCACGGCTGAATCCCGCCGACCCGCTCGCAAAATATCTGCCCGCGCTCCAGGGTGGAGACCCCACTGTGGGAAGGGAACTCTTCCGGACCCACGTCAACGCCCAATGCGTTCGGTGCCATGAAGCCGGCGGCGACGGTCACCAGGCCGGCCCGGTTCTGGCGGGCATCGCCCGCCGCGCCGACCGTCGCTATCTCTTGGAGGCGTTGATTGAACCCAGTGCCCGTTTGGCGCCCGGATTTGCCACCGTTTCGGTGACCCTCCGGGATGGGAGCACGGTGGAAGGCATCCAGGTCGGCGAGAGTCCTGCCGGATTGACCGTCCGGCAGGCGACCGGCGAAGTGGTTCGCCTCGCTCCCGACCAGATTCGTGAAAAGACGGCGAGCACCGTGTCCGCGATGCCCCCTATGGGAGAGGTCCTCACTCCGTTTGAACTCCGCGACCTTGTCGCCTACCTGGCCAGCCTCAAATAAGTCCCGGCGTCGACGGGTGTGGGCTGCGGTAATTCGCGGCCCGCGATTTTTTGAAGGTTTGCCCCGCGGCATCGGTCTGTCGTTCCGGATGCCCGACTGAAACCAAGTCCGCCACTGTCGATGCGCCACTGCCCCCGAGCGTCAACACCCCCAATTTCGAACTTTTCTGCCCGCGGAAGTCTCCGCAGGCTTTTCCTCGCACCATGAATCACTCCTTCTCCCGTCGCCGGTTTGCAGCACTGGCGTCGGCCCTCACCGTCGCCACCCTTTCAGTGGGGCTGGCACCCGTCCACGCCCAGAACACCACACCCCCACCCGGTTTCACCTCCCTGTTCAATGGGAAGGACCTGACTGGGTTCCGCGGCGGCGACACCTACGACCATCGAAAACTGCTCGCCCTGCCCGACGCCGAGCGTCAGGCGCAGGTCGACAAATGGACGGCCTCCATGAAGGAGACCAATTCGAAGACCGGGAAACCGCACTGGTACTTCGAAGGAGGTGAGCTGGTGAATGATGGATTTGGCGCCTATGCCACCACCGAGAAGGACTACGGCGATTTCGAGCTCCTGATCGATTACAAGACCGTCCCGCTGGCCGACTCCGGCATCTATCTGCGTGGTGTTCCCCAGGTCCAGATCTGGGATTCCACGGAGAAGGAGAAGTTCAACCTCGGCGCCGACAAAGGTTCGGGCGGCCTCTTGAATAACTCCCCCGGTGCGCCGGGCAAGGACCCGTCGGTCAAGGCGGACAAGCCCTTCGGCGAGTGGAACCGATTCCGCATTGTGATGGTGGGCTCCCGCGTGAGTGTCTGGCTCAATGGCCAGCAGGTGGTGAAAAACGCCGTCATGGAAAACTACTATGACCGCAAGCAGCCCGTGCCGGTGAAGGGTCCCATCCAGCTCCAGACCCACGGCGGAGAGATCCGCTGGCGGAACGCCTTCATCCGCGAGATCCCCGCGGCTGAGGCCAACAAGATGCTCGCGTCCGAGGGCAGTGACGGATTCAAACCCGTCTTCAACGGCAAGGATTTCAAGGGATGGTCCGGTCCGGTGGACAATTATGAAGTCGTCGACGGCGCCATCCGTTGCAAGGCCGGCAAGGGCGGGACGATTTTCACCGAGAAGGAGTACGGTGATTTCTCCGCCCGCCTCGAGTTCAAGCTGCCGCCGGGGGGCAACAACGGCCTCGCCATCCGCTATCCCGGCAAGGGCGATACCGCCTACGACGGCATGTGCGAACTCCAGGTGCTGGATGACAACTACGAGAAGGCCACCAACTCCAAGATTGATCCGCGCCAGGCCCACGGATCCGCCTATGGCATGGTCGCTGCCGCCCGCGGGTTTCAACGTCCGATCGGCGAGTGGAACTTCGAGGAAGTCACCGTCAAGGGCTCCCGCATCAAGGTGGAGTTGAATGGATTCGTCATCCTCGACACCGATCTGGCCAGCGTGAAGGAATTCATGGCCAACTCCGCCCACCCGGGCAAGGACCGCACGACCGGCCACTTCGGGTTCGCCGGACACAACGACCCCGTCGCCTTCCGCAACGTGCAGGTCAAGGCGGACTGATCCCGGCAGATGACGCCCCAGCGTCTCTGGATCACCGGCTCACAGGGCCTGATCGGAGCCTATTTGCTCCGGCAGGCCCCTATTTTTTGGCCCGGTTGCCGGGCGATTCCCATCGCACGACCGGACCTGGACCTGACGGATTTCGAGGCGGTCACCCGGCGCTTCGATGCCGACAGGCCCGACGCTGTCATCCACTGCGCCGCCATCAGCCGGTCTCCCGTGTGCGAGGCGGATCCCGCCCTGGCTCAACTTCACAATGTCGAGGTCACCCGGCACCTGGCGTCCCTCTGCGCCTCGGTTCCGTTGGTGTTCTTTTCCACGGATCTCGTCTTTGATGGGCTCAAGGGAAACTACCTCGAATCGGACCCACCCCGCCCGGTCATGGTCTATGCCCGGACCAAGGTGGAAGCGGAACAGCAGGTGGGCGCCAACCCACGGCATCTCGTTGTCCGGACGTCGCTGAACTACGGCACTTCCGCCTCTGGGAATCGCTCGTTCAACGAGGAAATGGTGAATGCCTGGCGGGTTGGAAAGACGCTTCGCCTGTTTACCGACGAGTTCCGCAGTCCGATCGGCGCCTCAGAAACGGCGTCCGCCGTACTCGGACTCCTGTCGGTGGGAGCGACGGGCATTGTCCATGTGGCCGGAAGCGAACGGCTCTCGCGCTGGGACATTGGAGAACGGATTGCCGCTCGCCACCCCGAGGTTCATCCGCGGTTGGAGCCCTCTTCACTGCGGGATTACGTGGGGCCGCCCCGACCGCCGGACGTCTCCCTCAACTGTTCCCGGGCCGCAGCGCTTCTGGGTCGGCCACTTCCCGGTTTCCGTGACTGGCTCGCGGCCTCCGCCGAACGGTCTGACGCGGCTTGAGCCGCGCCGGTAGGATCCTCGAAGTTCTGCAGGAACGGACCTCGGGTGTCCGGAACGTCATTCATTTCGCAGGGCGACCACGGGGTCCACGCCTGCCGCACGCCGCGCCGGCAGCCAGCACGCCAGAAGGGCAACCAGGGCCAGCAGGAGGGGTGTGAACAGATAAGTCACAACGTCGGTCGGCCGGATCTGGAACAAAAGGGACTTCATTAACTGGGTGACCGCGAGGGCGCCGCAAAGTCCGGCCACCACTCCGAGGCCCACGAGTTTTCCTCCCTGCCGGAGAACCAGTCCGAGGACATCGTCCGTCTGTGCCCCCAGCGCCATACGGATGCCAATCTCGCGGGTCCGGCTGGCCACGTTGAATGCCATCACCCCGTACAATCCCACTGCGGCCAACAGCAGGGCGAGCCCGGCAAACAGGCTGAGCAGCAGCATCGCCAGCCGCCGTTCAGAAACGCTTTGGAGCAGCACATCCTCCATGGTTCGGATTTCCGCCACCGGCTGGTCCGGATCCACCTTCTCGATCACCTTCCGTGCCGCCTCGGACAGGCTCAAGGGGGGCACCGTCGTCTTGATGACCAAGGTCATGTTCCTCGCCCCCTCCTGGGCCACCGGGACGTACGTCTCAATCCTCGAATCCTCCTCGGCGCCGTAATTCTTCACATGACGCGCCACACCCACCACGGTCATCCAGTTGGTTCCGCTGTCTCCAAACTCCAGGCGTTTTCCCACGGCATTTCCCTGGAGGAATTTCTGCTCAAATGTCTCGTCCACGATGCAGACGGGATTCTTCCCGTCATCGGCCCTGGTGAAAGGTCGCCCCTTCAACAGGGTCACTCCCATGGTTTGGAAGTAGTCCGGCGTGACCACGGCACGGTCGCTCATCAGTCCTTGTCCCGGCTTGGGCTTTTCCGTGCCCTCGACGTGAACCCCCGACTGCCACCCGCCAAATCCCAGCGGCAGCGGCGCAATGAAGGCGGCGGACGTCACACCGGGGAGTGCTTGGACGGCCTCCAGCACCTGCCGGTAAAACGCATCCTGCTTTGAGGTGTCCGGGTACTTGTAGCCCGGGAGACTGAGATCCATGGTCAGCACGTTCCCGGCCTCCAACCCCACCGGAACCGCCTGGAGTCGGCTGAAGCTGCGCAGGAGCAATCCTGCGGCCACCAGCAACATCAGGGCAAAGGCCACCTCCCCGACGATCAGGGCGCGTCGTCCCCAGCTGCGTCCCACTCCTGCCGACTCTCCGCGTCCCCCTTCCCTGAGGCTTTCGGCCGCGTCGCTTTTGGCCAGTTGCCAGGCCGGTGCGAGCCCGAAGACCAAGCCGGTGCCCACCGCGACGACGAACGAGAAGGTCAACACGTTGAGGTCGATGTTCAGCGTGACAAGGTCCAGGAGTTGGGCCGGCATCAATGTCGTCAATAGCTCCATGCCCCAGCGCGCCAGGATCAGCCCGGAAAGCCCGCCAACACCGGACAGCACCAAACTCTCGACAAGGAACTGACGGAGCAACTGCCAGCGGCCCGCCCCCAAGGCGAGGCGGACGGCAATCTCCCGCTGACGCTGGGTCGCGCGGGCAAGCAGAAGGTTGGTCACGTTTGTGCATGCGATGAGCAACACCAGCAGGACGGCTCCCAGCAGGGTGACGAGGGCGGTGCGAACCCGCGGGCCGGCGGCCTGCTCCTGAAGGAGCATCATGTGGACGCTGTTGCCGGCATTGGAGTCGGGGTACTCACGGCCAAGGCGGGCCGCCACGGATTCCAGGGTGGCCCTCGCTGCCTCCAACGTCACCCCCGACCGGAGACGACCCACGACGTACAAGCCGGGATGCCAGCCCCGCACGTCGGTCCACGGCGTCTTGTACCCGACCGGTGCCCATACCTCAACCCGACGGGGAAACTGGAATGCCGCTGGCAGGACCCCGATCACCTGATGCGATTCGCCATTCAGCAGGATGGCGCGGTTCAGGATTTGCGGATCTGCGCCAAAGCGCCGTTTCCAGAGTCCCTCGCTGAGCACGACCACGCGCTCCCCTCCGACGCGATCCTCCGATTCGGTGAACACCCGTCCCAACAGGGGGCGGACCCCAAGCGTCGGAAAAAAACTGGCAGAGACCTGGAGTCCATTGATGCGTTCCGGGCGGCTTTGCCCGGTGAGGTTCCATTCCTCCATGCGAAACGCCGCAAGGCTGGAGAAACCGTCCTGCTGTACACACCAGTCCCGGAAGTTCGGATAGGCCACCGACATGTTGTCGATGTCCTTCGATTTCTCCGAGATGAAGACCAGCCGGTCCGGCGCCTCGAACGGAGGCGGACGCAACAGCACGGCATTGATGACACTGAAGATGGCGGTGTTGGCGCCGATGCCGAGGGCGAGGGTGATCACCGCCACGGCGGTAAACCCGGGATTCTTGAGCAACTGCCGGACGGCAAAGCGAAGGTCATTCATGGGGATTCTGCAGCCGCATTCGGGGACATGGGAAAAAGGGGGGGTGCC